>NZ_JAHXBV010000033.1:0-1468 GCF_019915905.1 Halomonas sp. ANAO-440
CCTTACAGCTTGCTCTCGAGCTCCGGCAGGATCTCGAACAGGTCGCCAACGAGGCCGTAATCCGCCACCTGGAAGATCGGCGCCTCTTCGTCCTTGTTGATCGCCACGATCACCTTGGAGTCCTTCATCCCGGCCAGGTGCTGGATCGCACCGGAGATGCCCACGGCGATGTAGAGCTCGGGGGCTACGATCTTGCCGGTCTGGCCCACCTGCATGTCGTTGGGCACGAAGCCGGCGTCCACCGCGGCCCGTGAGGCGCCGATGGCGGCACCCATCTTGTCGGCGATACCGTCGAGCAGCTTGAAGTTCTCGCCGCTGCCCATGCCGCGACCGCCGGAGATGACCACCTTGGCTCCAGCCAACTCGGGGCGGTCGCTCTCGGCCAGTTCCTGCTTGATGAAGGAGGACTGGCTGTTGTCGGCCACGAAGTCCACCGCCTCGATGGCGGCACTGCCGCCTTCGGCCGCCACCGCATCGAAGCCGGTGCTGCGCACGGTGATGACCTTGAGGCTGTCCGCGCTCTGCACGGTGGCGATGGCGTTGCCGGCGTAGATCGGACGCTTGAAGGTGTCGGCCGAGTCCACCGCGACGATCTCGGAGATCTGGCTGACGTCCTTGAGCGCGGCGAGACGCGGCATGACGTTCTTGCCGGTGGTGGAGGCACTGGCCAGCACGTGGCTGTAACCGTCAGCCAGTTCGACCAGCAGCGCGCCCATCGGCTCGGCCAGCTGGTGGGCATAGGCGGCGTTGTCGGCCACACGGACCTTGGCCACGCCGTCCAGCTTGGCGGCGGCCTCGGCCACGGCGCCAACGTTCTCGCCGGCGACCAGGATATCGATGTCGCCACCGATGGCTTGAGCTGCGGCGACCACGTGGGCGGTGGCGCCAGCGAGCTGGCCGTCGTGATGTTCTGCAAGTACCAGAATGCTCATGAAATCAGCTCCTGTTAAAGCACTTTGGCTTCGTTCTTGAGTTTGTCCACGAGCTCGTCGACGGAGCCCACCTTGATACCGCCCTTGCGCTCGGCCGGGGATTCGACCTTGAGCAGCGTGACCTTCGAGGCCACCTCGACGCCGAGGTCCGCCGGGGTCTTGACGTCCATGGGCTTCTTCTTGGCCTTCATGATGTCGGGCAGCTTGGCGTAGCGTGGCTCGTTGAGGCGCAGGTCGGTGGTGACGATGGCCGGCAGGGTCAGCTCGACGGTCTGCAGGCCGCCGTCGATCTCGCGGGTCACCTGCAGCGTGTCACCGTCGACCGCCACTTCCGAGGCGAAGGTGCCCTGGGGCAGGCCGGACAGGGCAGCCAGCATCTGGCCGGTCTGGTTGTTGTCGGTATCGATCGCCTGCTTGCCGAGAATCGTCAGGCCCGGCTGCTCCTCTTCCACCACCTTGGCCAGCAGCTTCGCCACCGCCAGCGACTCGGCCCGCTCGTCGGTTTCAATGTGGATCGCGCGGTCGGCACCCAGCGC
>NZ_JAHXBV010000033.1:1532-39093 GCF_019915905.1 Halomonas sp. ANAO-440
TTTTCCTTCAGCCGCACCGCCTCTTCCACGGCGATCTCGCAGAAGGGGTTCATGGCCATCTTGACGTTGGTGAGGTCGACGTCACTGTGATCCGCCTTGACGCGGATCTTGACGTTGTAGTCGATGACGCGTTTGACCGCGACGAGGATCTTCATAGGTACTCTCCCGAGATATTCCACCGGCATGAAGGAACCAAATATTTCGCTTAGCGGAATTATGTTTTACTTTATATTAAAGCAACGATAAAAAAACGCACCCCCAAGGTCAAGCACCCTTGAGCGGAAGTTCACCAGGAGACGAACAGAAACCAGCCGGACAGCAGCGGAATACAGGCCAGCAGGAAACGTGCGTTCCAGCGGTAGCCAATGCGCGTCGAGGCAATACCGGTAAACCGCGACAGGATCAGCATCGAGGCGGTCATCGGCGATGACATCAATGCCAGCGCCCAACCCACCATCAGTGAGGCACCCACCAGTGCCGGCGAAAGCCCCTCGATGGGCAGTGAGGGTAATAGGCCGACAAGCAGTGTTACGGTAACAATGGGGTTGATCCCTATCTGGGCCAACCCTACAACGGTCAGCATCGCCAGTACGGCATTGGCCGCCCCTAATGGCGCGATAAGTGCCAGCATTGGTCCCAGGCTTGCCACCGGAATCAGCGCCACGCAGAGGTGGCCGAGGAAGCCCGCTGCCCCCAGCACCACCACTTCGTTGCCCATGGGAGCCACAAGCCAGGGTAACTGCCGCCGCAGGCTTGCCAGCGCCGCTGGAACACCCAGCATGCCGAGCCTGCGCCGCTGCCAGGCAAGCCAGCCAATCGCACCCAGAGGCGCCCCCATCAGGGCAGCGATCGGAAGCCGTACCTCGAGCGCCCAGGAGAGCAGGAACACAAGCGAAACGATACCGAGGAGCAGCACGCAGAACTGCGCTAATGGTGCCAGCGAAGGCACCGGATGCTTGACGCCGTCTACGGCAGGATGCGGGCCGGTCAGGTGGTCGACGGCCCACCCCACCCAAAAGATGACCAAGGCCGCGCCGATGACGTAAGGCGCCAGATCGAACCAGCGCAGCTCATGCAGATTCGAGAGCACGACAGCCACGCCGATTCCCATGGGTGAAATCAGCGGTGCCAATGAAAAACCCCGCAGAAGCGCCAGCATCATCCGCCGCTGGCGTGCCTGTCGTACCCAGGCACGTCCCTGGGCCGCCGCCAGGGTATTGCTCTTCTCGATCATGCCGGCAAACAGATTAAGCACGCCAATGTTGAGGATGATCCCGAATAGCGCCGAGCCCGCTGAGAGGATGGGATAGCGGCGGCCAGGTGGCTGAAGCAGCATGGCCTCGCCGCACCGCCTCACCAACCGCGAACGGTAGGCCGGCAGACGCAGCAGGCTGAGTGCCACGACGAAGGTGGCAAAGAAGGCGAAACGGCCGGCCGCCTCGAACAGCAGTCGCCCCGGCGCCTCGGCGTACCATAGGGCAACCATGCTGAAGATGCCGGCTGCCAGCAACAGCACGCGAGCCATGGGCGAAAGCCTGCCGCGCAATGTCATCAGGTAGGCTGCCAGAGCGAGCACGCCTATGGCCTGCATTGCCGTACTGTCGATAACCAGGTGGCACAGGGTAGACAGAGTAACCACGCCCAGCAGGCCGGCGCGCAGACGCGCCGGTGTCACTCGGGTATGCCCTCCGGTGACTCGCTGCCGCTACGACGTCGAAACGCGCCTTCGGCGATGGCCAGCAAATCGCCGTTGGCGGCAGTAACCTCACCGCTTGACAGGTAAACCTTGCGCCCTCCGCCGCGAACCCTGCCGGTAGCGCGCAAGAGGCCGGGACCAGCAGGCCCAACGAAGGTCGTTGTCAGCGATAGTGTCATGCCGCGGCGCACTCGCCCAGGCGTCTTGCAGTAGAGCCCGGCAAGGCTCAAGGCGCTGTCGAGCATCGAGGTCATGACTCCACCATGGACGATGCCGCTGCGATTGAGATGTCGTTCGTCGGCCATCAGCTCGACCATGGCGAGCCCGGCCGACCACTCCACCACGCGCATGCCGAGCAGCTCGTGATAGCCCATCAATGCCGACTCGCTCATGTTGCCCCCTCCCGTCCAGCCATGTCGCGCAGGCGACCCTTGAGAATCTTTCCGCTGGCAGTGGCAGGCAGCGCATCCATCATGACCAGGCGCGTCGGCCGCTTGTAGGGCGCCAGCCGCGGGCCGATGAATGCGTGCAGCTCGGCCTCGCTGAGCGTCGCGCCAGGCTCGCACTGGACGAAGGCGACGACTTCCTCGTTTCCCTCGACCTGGCGCCCCACGACGGCCGACAGGGTTACATCCGGGTGTTCGTTGATCACCGCCTCCACATCGGGCGGGTAGATGTTGAACCCGGAGCGGATGATCAACTCCTTGCTGCGACCAACGATGTAAAGCTGGTCGTCCTCGTCGAAGCGGGCGATATCACCGGTGTTCAGCCAGCCCTCCTCGTTCAGGCAGGCCCGTGTCGCTTCAGGCTGACGAAAATACCCCTTCATCACATTGGGGCCGCGCACCCACAGCTCACCCACATCATCGCTGCCCTGCTCGTTCTCTCCACTGTCATCAAGGGGCTCGAGGCGATACTCCAGCAGCGGCAGCACCCGACCCACGGTATTGTTGTCGAATCGGTCAGCGATGCGTGTCTGGCTGATCGTCGGACTGGCTTCCGTCAGGCCGTAGCCGTTATGCAGAGTCAGGCCGAAGGTCGACTCCACCCGCTGCTTGGTGTCGCTGTCCAACGGCGAACCACCGGCGGAGATATAGCTGAGCGAAGGTGCAACGAGCGGGCGCGCGTGGCGTCGCAGATACTCCAGGGTGCGGGCATACATGGCCGGCACTCCCTGCAACACCGTGATCCGCTCCACATCGAGCGCTTCCAGCATGGCGGCTGCATCGAAGCGTGGCACGGTATAGAGACAGGCCCCGTTGTACAGCGACCCCATGCATACCGACGACAGGCCGAAGACGTGGGACATGGGCAGTACGCCGTAGACCCGCTGACCAGGACTCAGGTGCCGCATGCCACCGGAGATCGAAGCGATATAGAGGATGCCACGGTGGGTAAGCATCACGCCCTTGGGCGTGCCGGTGGTCCCCGAGGTATAGATCATCGCGGCGACCTGTTCAGCGCCGCTGCTCTCGACGGGCTCCGGCTCAGTCTCCAGCAGCGCGGAAATCCGCAACTGACCAAGAGAAGAGTGCGAGTAGGCCACGGCCTCATGACGCAGCCCGTGGGCCTCTGCCTCCGGCGATGCCTCACTGGTGTAGAAGACCCGCCGTGGCTGGCAGTTGTCGCGGATCGAGTCGACTTCATGCGCCGAAAGGCGGGAGTTGACGATGGCTACCCAGGCGCTGAGTTCACTGGCCGCCAGCAGCAACACCACCAGGGCACGGCAGTTCTCGCCGACGGTCATGATACGATCACCGGGGCGTATACCCGATTCGACGAGCCACTCGACGGCGGCCTGGATCTCACGACCCAGCTCTGCGTAGCACCAGCGCACATGGCCATCCACCAACGCCGGTCGATCGGGAAGGCGTTCGGCATTGACCAGCACGCGGCTGCTGAGACGTTCGGGCAATTCAGCCACCAGCTCACTTGCCAGGCGCTCGAAGATTAGCTCATCCGGCGCCTGGCGGATCACTGACAGCGCCTTCTGCTGACTGGCGAGGGCCATCAGGACACCTCCCGCACCATGTCGCGGGCGATAACCACCTGCTGTATCTGGGTGGTGCCCTCGTAGATGCGAAACAGACGTACATCCCGATAGAACCGTTCCACCGCATATTCGGCCATGTAGCCGGCCCCCCCATGCACCTGCACCGCCCGGTCGGCGACGCGCCCCACCATCTCTGCGCAGAACAGCTTGCAGCACGACGCCAGGGTCGAGACCTTCTCGCCGGCATCCTTTCGCCGGGCAGCGTCGAGCACCATGGTGCGACCGGCATACGCCTCGGTCTTGCTGTCGGCAAGCATCGCCTGGATCAACTGATGATCGGCCAGGCGGACCCCGAACTGCTTGCGCTCGATGGCATAGTTGAGCGACTCCTCTACCAGGCGCTCGGCCACACCGACGCAAACAGCGGATATATGCAATCGGCCGCGGTCGAGTACCTTCATGGCCGTCTTGAAGCCCTGGCCCTCCTTTCCGCCGATGATGTTCTCGGCCGGCACCCGGCAGTCGTCGAAGATGATGTCGCAGGTATGCGCTCCCTTCTGGCCCATCTTGTTGTCCGACGGGCCACGCTTGAGTCCGGGAGTCCCACCCTCCACGATGAAGGCGGTGATGCCACCCGCCCCCTTGTTGTCGGGGTCGGTACGTGCCATGACCGTGAACAGGTCGGCCTCGGGGCCATTGGTGATGTAGCGCTTGGTACCATTTAATACATAGTGGTCGCCGTCACGCACCGCCGTGGTCCTGAGGCTGGCCGCATCGGAGCCGGAATCAGGTTCGGTCAGGCAGAAGGAACTGAGCAATTCACCGGTGGCCAGGCGCGGCACGTACTTCTTCTTCTGTTCGGGGGTGCCGTCGATGAGGATGCCTTGGGCGCCAATACCGTTGTTGGTGCCGAAGATAGACCGGAAGGCTGGCGAGGTCTTGCCAATCTCCATGGCAACCAGCGCCTCCTCTTCCATGGTCAGTCCAAGACCACCGTACTCCTCTGGAATCGACAGACCGAATAGCCCCAGCTCTTTCATCTCCTGAAGCAGCCCGGACGGGACGGCATCCTCTTCGGCAAGACGTGCCTCATTGGGTATCAGGCGCTCGCGCACGAAGCGGGAAATGGTGTCGACGAGTTGATCGAGCAGTTCGGGATCGCGAATCATGGCATGTCCTCGGCTGTTGGCGGGCTACCCCTGGGGTGGGTGACGTCACTTGATGTTTCGCATGGCAGAATGGACGCCCACATTGTTGTCAGGCACTGTTGCATAGCCTAGGATGGCAGTCAATTAACGGAACACGGTTTCGCTTTGCGGAATCTCCTGACAAAACGAGAATACGCCAAACGAGGATACCGCCATGTCGACCGATACCTCATCGACCCCTGCTCACGCCCCCTCCACCCCCTTCCGTACCCTGGGCATCGTGGGCACGGGCGCGATGGGCAGGGGCATTGCCCAGATTGCCGCCCAGGCCGGCCTGACCGTGTACCTGCACGACCAGCGTGAAGGTGCCGTTGCCGAGGCACGCGAATTCATCGCCGGCATATGGGCCCGCGGCGTACAAAAGCAACGCTTGAATGAAGTCGAAGCTGAGCGCCATCGTGCCAGCCTCAAGGAAGCGGCGAAGCTGGCGGAGCTGGCCGAGTGCGACATCGTCGTCGAGGCCATCGTCGAAAGGCTCGAGGCAAAGCAAGCTCTGTTCCAGCAGCTCGAGGAGATCCTCGACGACCAGGCGGTGCTGGCCACCAATACCTCATCGCTCTCGGTGACAGCCATTGCCTCGGCCTGCCGCAACCCGGCTCGTGTGGTCGGCTTTCACTTCTTCAACCCGGTCCCGCTGATGAAGATCGTCGAGGTGATCCCGGGGCTGCGCACTGCCCCCGAGGTGACCGAACGGGTCGCGGCATTGGGCAAGGCCATGGGGCATTTCACCGCACGCGCTACCGACACCCCAGGCTTCCTGGTCAACCACGCCGGTCGCGCCTACGGTACCGAGGCGTTGCGCATTCTGGGCGAAAGCGTCACCGACCCGGCCACCATCGATCGGATCCTGGTCGACCAGGGTGGCTTTCGCATGGGTCCTTTCTCCCTTCTCGACCTGACCGGACTCGATGTGTCCCATGCGGTGATGGAATCGATCTACCACCAATACTACGAAGAGCCCCGCTTTCGCCCCTCCCCATTGACGCGTCAACGCCTGACCGCTGGACTGTTAGGGCGCAAGAGCGGCGCTGGATTCTACCGCTACGTGGATGGCAAACCGCAGGTCGCTGACGAGCCGCCCCTGCCCAGCGTGCCACCCTGTCCGGTATGGATCAGCCCGGATAACAGCGAGGCGAGGCAGGCCCTGTCACACCTCGTCGACGCCGCCGGCTGGCCGCTCGAAGACGGCGATACGCCGACGTCGGAGGCACTCTGCCTGGTGGCGCCACTGGGTGAAGACACCACTGCCGCTGCGCTGCGCCTGGGGCTTCCGCCCGAGCGCTGCGTGGCAGTCGATCTGCTGGGGGGGCTGGATGGTCGTCGTAGCCTGATGACCAGCCCCGCCACCCTTGCTGCTTATCGTAACGCTGCCATGGCGCTGCTAGGCAACGACGGCACACCAGTGAGTGCCTTCAACGACAGCAACGGTTTCGTGCTGCAGCGCGTCGTGGCCTGCATCGTCAACGTGGGCAGCGACATCGCCCAGCAGGGTGTAGCGGAGCCGGATACCATCGACCGCGCCGTGGAACTTGGGCTGGGCTACCCCCGCGGCCCCCTGGCCATGGGCGACCATTACGGTAGCCGACGGATACTCACCGTTCTCGACAACCTGCTCGCCGCCACCGGCGATCCGCGCTACCGGGCCAGTCCCTGGCTGCGCCGCCGTGCGACCCTCGGACTGCCGCTGACCACCCCTTGAGCCCAACTCGGAGATGATTTTCATGCATGACGCCTATATCTATGACGGGCTACGCACCCCCTTTGGACGCCATGGCGGCGGTCTTGCCGGCGTCCGGCCCGATGACCTGCTTGGCCATGTCCTCAGGGCCCTGGTGGCCCGCAACGACTTCGCGCCGGGCTCCTATGAGGAGGTCCTGGCAGGCTGCACCAACCAGGCCGGCGAGGACTCCCGCAATGTCGCTCGCCATGCGGGTCTGGTTGCCGGCCTGCCCGTCGAGCTGGCAGCTCAGACGATCAACCGCCTCTGCGGCAGCGGCCTCGCAGCCCTGGTCGACGCCGCCCGTGCCACGCGCCTCGGCGAGGGGGAGCTGTTCCTGGCCGGCGGCGTGGAATCCATGTCTCGCGCACCCTATGTGCTGGGCAAGGCGGAGTCTGCCTTTGCCCGCAATCAGCCAATGTATGACACCGTGATCGGCGCTCGCTTCCCCAACCCCTGGATCGCCGGCGAATTCGGCAGCCACAGCATGCCCGAGACCGCCGACAATGTGGCCCATGATCTGGGCATAGGCCGTGACGCGAGCGATGCCTTTGCCGCACGCTCCCAGGCACGCTATGCCGAGGCCCTGGCCCGTGGCTTCTACGACGACGAGCTGCTCGCCATCAAGGTGCCTCAGGGTCGCAAGCAACCCCCGCTGGTGGTCGACAGGGACGAGCACCCGCGTCCGGGTACCGATGCCGACAAGCTGGGCAGGCTCGGGGCACTGTTCGACGGCGGCGTGGTTACCGCAGGCAACGCCTCCGGGCTCAACGACGGTGCAGCCGCACTGATCGTTGGCAGTCAGGCAGCCGGCGAGCGGGCGGGAGTCACCCCGCGCGCTCGGGTCGTCGCCAGCGCGGTGGCCGGCGTACCGCCACGCATCATGGGGCTGGGGCCAGTGCCAGCCACCCAGAAGGTGCTGGAGCGCGCCGGGCTGAGCCTCGATCAGATGGACGTCATCGAGATCAACGAGGCCTTTGCTGTTCAGGTCCTTGGCTGCGTCAAGCAGCTCGGCCTCGATCACGACGACAGTCGCCTCAATGCCAACGGGGGCGCCATTGCCATCGGTCACCCTCTGGGCGCTTCCGGCGCCCGCCTGGCGCTCACCGCACTGCGCCAGTTGGAAGCCACGGGTGGGCGTTATGCGCTCGTGACCATGTGTATCGGGGTCGGCCAAGGCATTGCCACCATCATCGAGCGCCTTGATCCCTGAGCCCTTCATCGCAACGTCCCGGGCCTGGTTGCTGCGTGCGGACCGGCCCCGGGGCAATATGCGATACTCCGCGCAACCATCTCGCCACAGGGAATCCCCATGAACAAACCAGCCCCTCTGGATGATGACCAGGCCGCTCCGGCCAAGGACCGCAACTTCGTCACCGCCTTGGCTCGCGGACTCGAACTGCTGCGAGCCTTCGGCGCCGGCGAGGAGTACCTGGGCAATGCCGAACTCTCCAGCCGAACCGGCATTCCACGCCCTACGGTGTCGCGGCTGACCTATACGCTGACGCAGCTCGGCTACTTGAGGCACAACGCCCGGCTGGAGAAGTACCGTCTCGGCCCCGGCATCCTTGCACTGGGATATCGCTTCCTGGCCAATCAAGGCATCCGAGAAATCGCCCGTCCCTTCATGCAGCATCTGGCAGAAGCCACCGACTGCAATGTCAGCCTGGGCGCCGCCGACAAGACCTCGATGATGTACATCGAAAGCTGCCACGGCAGTGGGCCGCTGATCATGCGACTCGACGTGGGATCAAGACTGCCAATGGCGACAACGGCGATCGGTCGTGCCTGGCTATGCGGCTTGCCCGCCGGCCGTCGCGAAGCCATGCTGGCCGAACTCGCCGAGCTTCACGGCAGCGACTGGCCGGTCCTTGCGGCCGACATCAAGCGAAGCCAGGAGGATTACGAGCGCTACGGTTTTTGCCTCTCCGAAGGTGACTGGCAGTCACAGATCAGTGCGGTTGCCACGCCGCTGATCCTCGAGGATGGCGCTGAAGTCATGGCGATCAACTGCGGGGGCGCCTCGCACCGCCTCAGCCACCAGGTTCTGGTCGAGAACCTGGGGCCACGGTTGAAGCAGGTGGCGCAGCAGATTCTGGGTGAGTTGCAGCACGGTGGCTGATATCAACCGCCGGTAAGCCAGCCGTGGAAAGCGCTTGGACAGAGCTGGCGCACCGGCTGGTGCAGGCTGTTACGCCCAGCTGCATAAGGGTATAGTGATATCTCAGCATCATTGCAGCCAACTCCAGGGAATGACAGGCGACACGCGATGCCCCATACCGCTCCACGACCCGGTAACCTGGAACAGGATGCCGGCAGGCTTCGCGCCACCGGCGACTGGACCTTGCCCCACCATCAACGACTTCGAAAGGCCATTGGTGAGAAGCGACCCGGCCATGCCACGGATGTGCAGGACCTTGACCTGAAGGAGCTGGGCGAGCTCGACACTTCCGGTGCAGTGCTGCTGGTCGAGCTGATCGGGCCGGAGCGTATGCTCGAGGTGGCCCATTGGGCGCCCAACCAGCCTGCGGAACGTCATGCCTTGCTGTTGGCCGTAGCCGGCGCCATGCCCCACGCTGCAGCGCTTTCCCCTCGCACCCGCTCTCCTGTCCTCGCAGCGCTGGGGGAGATCGGTCGAATCATTGAGAACCTGGCGAGGCAACAGGTCCAGCTGCTTGGCTTCATTGGTCTCACCCTGAGCAGCCTGGGTGCATTACTGCTGATGCCCTGGCGTTGGCGTGTCACCGCCCTGGTCTCCCATATCCAGCAGACCGGCCTCAACGCCATCCCTATCGTCGCCCTGCTCACCTTTCTGGTCGGCGCCGTCGTGGCCTTCCTCGGCGCCACGGTACTTCGCGACTTCGGTGCCACCATCTTTACCGTCAACCTGGTGGCCTACTCCTTTCTACGCGAATTCGGCGTCCTGCTGGCCGCCATCATGCTGGCAGGCCGAACGGCAAGCGCCTTCACCGCCCAGATCGGCTCGATGAAAGCCAACGAGGAGATCGACGCCCTGCGCGCCCAGGGGCTGAGCCCCATGGAGCTGCTGGTCTTGCCTCGGGTCCTGGCAATGATGATCAGCCTGCCGATTCTCGCTTTTATCGGCATGCTCAGCGGCATCGCTGGGGGCGCGATGGTCTGTGTCCTGGCGCTGGACATCTCGCTGACGCAGTTCCTCGATATCCTGCAGCGTGACATTCCCCTGCGACATCTGCTGGTTGGCCTTGGCAAGGCGCCGATCTTTGCCTTCTTGATCGCGGTCATTGGCTGCCTGGAGGGCTTCAAGGCCAGCGGCAGCGCCCAGTCCGTCGGCGAGCACACCACGTCGAGCGTGGTACAGTCCATTTTCATGGTGATCCTGATCGATGCCCTGGCGGCCATGTTCTTCATGGAGATGGGCTGGTGAGTCGTCCCGAAGCGACAGTCGTCGAAGTACGCGGCCTGATCAATCGATTCGGCGCTCACGTGGTACACGAAGACCTTGACCTCGATATCCGACGCGGTGAGATACTCGGTATCGTGGGCGGTTCGGGTACCGGCAAGTCTGTTCTGCTGCGCAGTATCATTGGATTGAAGCAACCGGACGGTGGCAGCATCCGGGTCTTCGGCCAGGACCTGCAACGGCTACCCGCCAGTCAGCGCTCACGGCTGGAGCGACGCTTCGGCGTGATGTTCCAGCGTGGCGCCCTGTTCACCTCGCTCAACCTGCAGGAAAACGTGGCCCTGCCCCTGATCGAACATGCCGGCCTGTCTCGCGCCGATGCCGAGCATCTCGCCCGGGTCAAGCTGGCACTGGCGGGGCTGCCGCCGGAGGCCGCCCTATTGGCCCCCGACGCGCTATCCGGTGGCATGACGAAGCGAGCGGCCCTGGCGCGGGCACTCGCGCTGGACCCGGAAGTGCTGTTCCTCGATGAGCCTACTGCCGGCCTGGACCCCATCGGAGCAGCGGCGTTCGACCAGTTGCTGATGACCCTGCGCGATGCCCTGGGCTTCAGCGTATTCCTGGTCACTCACGATCTGGATACGCTATATACCGCCTGCGACCGGGTCGCGGTGATCTCCCGGAAGCGGGTTCTTGTCGCCGATGACCTGGCGACGGTCGAAGCCACTGACGATGACTGGATACGCGACTACTTTCATGGCCCCAGGGGCCGAGCGGCCAGTCAAGCCGCACAGCGGTTGGAGGAGCGGTGATGGAAACACGAGCACACCACGTCGTGATCGGCCTGTTCACCTTGCTGGCATTGGCCGGCGGCCTGCTGTTCGCTCTGTGGATGACCCAGAGTACTGGCGACCGGGAGTTCATTCACTATGAAGTCTTCTTCGATCGAAGCGTCAGCGGCCTAGCGGAAGGCAATGCCGTGGAGTACAGCGGCGTTCGGGTTGGCGAGGTCACCGACCTGCGCCTCGACCCGCAAGACCCCCGCAACGTGCTGGCACAAATCCGCGTCGAACGGCGTGTTCCCATTCGCCACGATACCCGGGCTCGGCTGGCGCTGGCCAACATCACCGGCAGCATGTCGATTCAGCTGCATGGCGGTACACCGGAGAGCCCGCTCCTGATCGCCGCACCGGAAGCGCCCCCGCCCCGCATCGTCGCCGACCCCTCACCATTGAGCGCCCTGCTCGGTGACGGCGAAGAGATTCTTGGCAACGTCAACCGCGTACTCGATCGTCTCGAGGCTCTGCTGTCAGAGGAGAACACCGATAACATTCAGAACATTCTGGCCAACCTGGAACGGACCACCGCCAGCCTGGCGCGCATCGGCGACGCCCCCAGCCGACTGGTTTCCCAAATGGAATCGCTGTCCGCAGAAGGCGTCGAGGCCCTTGAGGAGATACGCACGTTCATCGAGCGGGCCGGAGGCATGCTTGGGGGCCAGGGTGAAGAGATCATGGATGGTGCCCGACAGACCACCGCCAGCCTTGCCCGCACGGCCGAGCAGATGGAAAACCTCCTCGGTGCCAACCAGGGGGCTCTGGAAAGCGGCATACGGGGCATTGAAGGATTAGGTCCAGCGACGGTCGAGCTGCGCAATACGCTAAACACACTCAACCGCGTCATACGCCGCCTGGAGGATAACCCGACAGACTTTCTGCTGGGACGTGACAACGTCGAGGAGTTCACACCGTGAGGACAAGGCCTTGTTACGCCGGTTTTCTCGCTTTCGCCGCCGCGGGGCTGCTCTCGGCCTGCACCCTCATGCCCGCCGGTGATCCTGTCAGGCTCTATGACCTGCCCGCCAACCCCTTGGAGAACCTGCGCCAGGCCGAGGCTCCCGCAGACGGCGTCACTCTGCGCCTGGCAACACCCAATGCCGGCGGCCTCCTGGACGGGTCGCGTATTGTCGTAGTACCGACCCCCAACCAGCCTCAGGTCTATCAGGGCGCACGGTGGGCGGATGCCACGCCCGTGCTGATGCGTAATCGACTCATCGATGCCTTCCAGGAGGATGGCCGAATCACTCGCCTGATTCATGCCGACACGCCGCTCTCGGCCGACCTGGAACTCACCAGCGATTTGCGTGCATTCCAGAGCGAATACCATGGCGGCCACCCGGAAGCCGTCATTCGATTGGATGCACGCCTGATCGATACCCGCTCCCGTCAGCTTCTGGGCAGCCAGCGTTTCACCCATCGCCAAGCCGCAGCGGGTACCGACCTCGCCGCGGTGGTCGATGCGTTTGGCCAGGCGGCGGACCAGCTGGCCCAGGAGCTGGTCGACTGGACGACGGGCCAGGTGGCCGAGCGGCATGAAAGGGAAGTATTGGGTCCGTAACATCCACGTCTTACTGCAATCAAGGACACTTTCTTCAATAAAAGACATTCGGGTTGAATACCCGGCCATTACCGTCTCGATCCCGATTGGTTATCATGCTCTGCAAAAGCAAGGATGATCGATGATGGACACAAGCCCACGACAGAATCTTGGCATCAGCGCCTACAGCTGGCTGAAACATGACATTACGCGGGGCGTCTTCCAACCCGGCGAGAAGTTGTTGATGAGCCGCCTAAAGGAACGCTACGACCTGGGAATCGGCCCCCTGCGCGAAGCCTTGTCCCAACTGGTGGCCGAACGTCTTGTGGTGGCCATCAGTCAGCGTGGCTACCGGGTCGCACCGATGTCACTGGCCGAGCTGGCAGACCTCTATGACGCCCGAGCCCAGCTCGAGGGACTGATCCTGAAGCTGGCCATCGAACGCGGTGACGACAGCTGGGAGGCAGAGATCCTCGCCAAGGCGCATACCCTGTCCAAGGTGATGGAGGTCAACACCCCCGATGAGTTGCTGGATATCTGGGATACCCGCCACAAGGCCTTTCATACCGCCATTGCCAGCGGCTGTCGCTCCCCCCACCTGCTGCAGGTCCGCGAGAGTCTGTTCGATCAGGTAGAGCGTTATCGTCATCTCTGGCTACGCGAGACGGTTTTTTCCGAAGCAGCCCTGGAACGCAAGCGCCGGGAGCATGCAGCACTGGTCGATGTGATCCTGAAGCGCAAGGCCGGGCCAGCGGCCGACATGATGCGCGAGCACCTGATGACACCGGTACCAATCATTACCGAGGTCATGCAGCGTCGTGGCCTGGCGTAAGCCCCTACCCCAACAGCCCTGGCATCGCGCTGTCATGATGCGGTCACGAAAGAACGACATCATCGACAGGCACTCTCAGTGGGTGACAAGGCGGCACTCGCCTTTTATCTTTAAGCCAATACCGGTCTACCGGCCTGTCCCAGCATGATGCTGACCGACGGGACTATGGAGAGATGATGCCATGCCACATCTACTGCGCTTTCCCCGAGAAACCGAGTCCCGTCTTGAGCAGCTCTGCCTGCAGACCGGCTTGAGCAAAGCCGAGCTTATCGAGCGCTGCCTCGGCATCGGCATGGACGATCTCGAGGCCCAGCTGCACATGGAGACCGCCTCGAGGGAGCCAGCAGGGGCCAGCGAGAGAAGCCTGGATCAGCTGCTACGAGAAAGCGGACTCGGCGCTTGAGGATTGTCTCGCCGCGGGCCTCCCACCTCAGAAATTGCGCAGGAATCCGCGGTAGTCGGCGAGCGCGCGTTCACGCGCCACGGCCACAAGCCTGACCTCCTGTCCCGGCAGGCACTGGGCCAGCCTGGCGGCGGCAAGCGGCGACAGGGCCCCCAGACGGGGGTACCCTCCGATCGTCTGACGGTCATTGAGCAGGACGATTGGCTGACCATCCGGCGGTACCTGGACGGCACCAAGCGGGATTCCCTCCGAAATCATGCTTCCAACGCGACTCTCCAGCCGTGGCCCCCTCAGCCGCACCCCCATGCGATCGGCGCGATCATCGACCTGCCAGACAGAATTGAAAGCAGCATACAGGCTTGCGCCGGTGAATTCGGCGATCTGAGCGCCGGGGATCAGTGCCAATCGGCAACCTGGCCGGGGCATGAGAGGCAGCAACCCCGCCGGGATCCGGCGCTCTTCACCAGGCTCCCCCCGCCAGGCAAGGCGGTCCCCGGCCTTGAGCGGCTGGCCATCGCCGTGAAGTCCACCAAGCTGCTCCCGCGGCGTGGTACTGCGGCTGCCCAGCACTTCCGGTGCCGCAAGCCCACCGGGAAAGGCAAGATAACCGCGCAGCCCATCGCGTGGTTGACTGAAAACCAGCCGCTGCCCCTCGCGCACTGTAAAGCTCGAGCCGGGGGTGATCGGTGCATCATCAAGGCGTGCATCAAGATCCGCACCGACCCACGCCAGCCTTGTGGCGCGCTCGATTTCAAGGGTCAATCCCCCACCCACCACGATTTCCAGGGCAGCAGTATCAGGCGCGTTGCCCAGCAGCCAGTTGGCCCAATAGAGCGAGACCCAGTCGGCGGCACCGCTCTGGGTCACGCCGAGATGACGCACGCCCATACGACCGCCATCCTCGATCATGGCAAGGGGGCCGGCCTGGATGACACGCACCCCCTTGGCTCCCTCGCTGCTCATGGGCGCTCCTCCAGTGGCGTGGTATCGCCGCCCTGTGCCTCGAACTCGTCACGGGAGACGGCCTGGAAGCGCACCCGGTCTCCCGGTTTGAGTATGGGGTCACCTCGCCGGGCATGCTCGAACAGCGGCACCGCGGTGCGCCCCAGGATATTCCAGCCGCCGGGCGACGGCAGCGGATAGATGGCGGTCTGTCGCCCTGCAATACCAACGCTGCCTGCGGCAACCTTCCGACGTGGGGTCTCCAGCCGAGGCGTGGCCAGTGCCTCCTCAACTAGTCCCATGAAGCCGTAACCGGGCGCAAAGCCCAGGGCAAAGACACAGTAGTCACGGTCGCAGTGGCGCTGGACCAGCGCGTCGATGGAAATACCCGCCCGCCCCGCCACTCGCTGCAGCTCGGGACCGACATTCTCGTGATACCACACGGGTATCTCATGGCGCTGCCCTGCCTGGGTGTCCGCGGGCTGCAGGTATTCCAACGCCTCTCGAATTCGCCCATGGGCCTCGCCATGCGACAGCAGGCGGCAGTCATAGTGGACCATCAGGGTAGTATAAGAGGGGACCAGGTCGATCAGTGTCTTGTCGAAGGCCCCGCGAAGCGCCCGGTCGGCGGCGATGATCCATGCCATGTTGGACTCCTCGATGGTGTCGAAGAGCCTGACCATCAGCACGTCCATCGCCGTCGTTTCGATGCCTGCCCTCACGCTTTCACCAAACCGTGAAAGGCCTCGCGTATGGCCCGCACGGCCGCAACCGATTCGGGGTTGTCCCCATGCACGCAGATCGTATCGCAGGGAAGTTTGAGGGCAGAGCCGTCGCTGGCCGTCAGGGCCTCGCCCCTGGCCAGTGCCACCGCCTGGGCCACGATGGTGGCTTCGTCGTGATGAACGGCGTTCGGAAGCCGGCGCGAGACCAGGTGGCCCTGGGCATCGTAGGCGCGATCGGCAAAGGTCTCGAACCAGATCGACAGCCCCATTTCAGCGGCAAGCGTACGAATGGGCTGAGGGTCCGCCGTTGCCATCACCATCAGGGGGAGGCTGGGGTCGTAGGCAAGAACCGCCCGCATCACTCCCTCGAGCAGCGCAGGATCCCGTGCCATGTCGTTGTAGAGGGCGCCATGGGGTTTGACGTACTTGATGGCGGTACCTTCCGCCCGGCAGAGCCCCGCCAGGGCGCCGATCTGGTAGAGCACCATGTCCTCGACTTCAGCGGGGGTGCAGGCCATCGACCGGCGACCAAAGCCCATGAGGTCGGGATAGGCGGGGTGAGCGCCCACCCGGACACCATGTCGGGCAGCCAATGCCACGGTGTGGCGCATCACGTGAGGGTCCGAGGCATGAAAGCCGCAGGCGACATTGGCGCAATCCACGAAGGGCATCACGTCCTCATCCATGCCCAGGGTCCAGTTGCCGAAGCTTTCCCCCATGTCGCAATTGAGCAAGGGCATGACCATGACGATTCCTTTTATTTTGAAGAGTCAATATCTACTGCTTGGATTACTCACTATATGGAGAGGTCTTTTAAGGTGCCAATCGTTTTTTCCGATAGTAAATATCGGCGCCCCCTATCAAGCTGATATTATTTACAAAAATGGTTGACGACAGCTTCCCGGAGGATTATCAATTTAAATAAGTTTCACCAGCATAATGACAAGAATTCAGGAGGCCCCATGTCCGTTTCCGATCCATTCCACCTTGCCATCCAGGTCCGAGATATCGATGAAGCGAGATCTTTCTACGGCGACTTCCTGGGCTGCCCTGAAGGTCGCTCCTCGGAAAGCTGGGTCGATTTCAACCTGTTCGGGCATCAGTTTGTCTGTCACCTCAACCCGGCCCTGAAGGACGCCCCCGTCACCAGCCATACCAACCCTGTCGATGGGCACGGCGTGCCGGTGCCGCATTTCGGCGTCGTGCTGGAGATGGAAGCCTGGGAGGCGCTCGCCGGCAAGCTCAAGGCACACGGTGTGCGCTTCGAGATAGAACCCTATATCCGCTTCAAGGGTGAAGCCGGCGAACAGGCCACCATGTTCTTCTACGACCCTTCCGGCAACGCCCTGGAGTTCAAGGCGTTCAAGGACCGAGACACCCAGCTGTTCAAGAAACAGTGACGAGGCGGATCGGGTGCTCGATTTCAAGGAGCTCGAAGCTTTCGTCTGGGCAGTGCGGCTGGGTTCGTTTCGCAAGGCGGCTTCACACCTGCACCTGACCCAACCCTCGGTGTCCGAGCGTATTTCACGGCTCGAATCGACCGTTGGCGAACGGCTTCTCGAACGCTCGGCACGCCCCATCCAACCCACAATGCGCGGGCGTGAATTTTTTCTCCATGCCGAGCGCATGCTGCATCAGCGCGATGAGGCGCTGCAGTTGTTCGACAGCGAAGAGACGTTTTCGGCACCTTTACGGGTCGGAACCATCGAGACCATCGCCCACAGCTGGCTGCCGGATTTCATGCGCCGACTCACCGGCAAATTCCCGGACTTGATTATCGAACTGACCGTCGATTATTCACCTGCATTGAACGACCGGCTCGACAAGAACGAACTGGATATCCTGCTGGCGATGAACGGATATCTGGCAGAGAATCGTATCGACAGCATGCCTCTCAGTCCCTATGAAATGGGCATGTTCATTGCGCCAGTCCATGCAGAGATGCTGCTGGACAATCCAAGCCAATGGATGGGCACGCTTCCCTTCATCTCCTTTGGCAAGAAGGCCAGGCCCTATGAAGAACTCCTTCAGTACCTGGCCCGCGAGAAACTGCAGCAGCCACAGATTCATAGCGTCAGCACGCTCATGACCATCGCCCGAATGACCATGGAAGGCCTCGGTATCGGCGCGCTTCCCGTCACGACGGTACTCGACCAGTGGCGCAGCGGAAAACTCTACCGTATCGCGCTGCCAAGGCCGCTACCGGACATGCACTATGATGTGATATGGCGCACTGCCAACCATCCACGTTTCTGTCGTGGCGTAGGCCAGCTGGCGCAGGCATGTGCCGAAGACTATGAGAAGCAACGTCAGGATGAAATGGAAGCCACTGATTTCGCAGGCCGTTGGGTGCGGCCGCAATATCCCACGACTCACCCGAAGGCAACATTACGACCATCAAAATGAACAAGAGGTCTTTACCATGCACAAGACGATAGCAACTCCCGTAATACTGGCGGCCGCCGTCGGCTTCGCAGCGACCGCACAGGCAGCGGAATGGACCATGGCGACCCCCTACGGCGATGCCAGCTTCCACACCAAGAACGTCAAGCAGTTCGCCGAAGACGTGTCAGAAGCCACCGATGGCGAATTGACCATCAACGTCCACAGCGGCGGCTCTCTGGTCGCTCACGGCGAGATCAAGCCGTCC
The DNA here is from genome assembly GCF_019915905.1 of Halomonas sp. ANAO-440. Lineage (NCBI taxonomy): Bacteria > Pseudomonadati > Pseudomonadota > Gammaproteobacteria > Oceanospirillales > Halomonadaceae > Halomonas > Halomonas sp. ANAO-440. The sequence goes on from NZ_JAHXBV010000033.1 coordinate 19,457, forward strand.
GTCCGTCGCGGCACCATCGAAGCGGGCGAGGTCTTCCTTTCGGTGCTCTCCAACGAGGACCCGATCTTCGAAGTCGATACCCTGCCGGGGGTGGCCGGCAGCTATGAGGAGGCGTTTGCCCTGTGGGAGGCGACCAAGCCGATCATTTCCGAGCTCTTCGCCAACCAGGGCATGATGCCTCTCTATGCCGTGGCCTGGCCCTCCCAGGGCATCTACACCGATTTCGAGCTCAACGACCCCGATCAGTTCGAGGGACTGCGGGTGCGAGCACCCAATATCAACACCCAGCGCTTCGTGAACTACCTGGGCGGTAACCCCACTGAAACCGAAGAGTCCGATATCCCCACCGCCTTCAGCACCGGGCGGGTCGATGCCATGATCACCTCGACCTCTACCGGCAACTCGATGACCGCCTGGGATTACGTCTCTCATTACACCGATGCGAACCTGTGGCTGCCGAAGAACATCGTCTTTATCAACCAGCGTGCCTTTGACCGCCTGGACGAGGCTACCCAGGAGGCCGTTCTCGAAGCGGCAGCCCGTGCCGAAGAGCGTGGCTGGCAGATGAGCCGCGACGACAACGACGCCAGCGCAGAGGCCCTGCAGGAGAACGGCATCACCGTATCCACACCGAACGATGAAGTGGCAGCCGCTCTGCAGGCCGCAGGCGACAGGCTTTTCAGCGACTGGGAAGAGCGCGCCGATGATACGGCCAAGCAGGTGCTCGAGGAGTATCGCAGCCAGCGTGACGACTGAAGCCTGACCACGATGGCGCGGCGGCTTTCCGTCGCGCCCTCCCCTCGAGTACGCCGTGAGGCCAAGCCATGACATTCAAGTTCGACAAACTCTACCGCCTTGGGGCCTGGGGAGCGGCAGCCTGCATGGTCACTATCTGTGTCCTGATCTCGCTCCAGGTCAGCTTCAGGCTCATGGACGCGGGCCTGGTACTGCTTGGCCTGCGCCGCACCGGCCTGAGCATCACCGGGGTTTCGGAACTCGCCTCCTATCTGCTGGTCGGCGCGACGTTCCTCGGCCTTGCCTATACCTTCGTCCATCATGCCCATATCCGCGTAACGCTGCTCATCGCCCGGCTACCCTCTGCCATTCGGGTCTGGTTCGAAGTCTTCGGGCTGCTGGTTGCCCTGACACTCAGCCTGCTGCTGGGCTATGGCCTGGTTGAACTGGCCAGGGAGAGTCTGGCATTCAATGATGTGTCATCCGGCTTCCTGTCGATCCCCCTCTGGATTCCACAGACCGTCCTGGCAACCGGTGTCGGGCTGCTCTGTCTGGCGCTTCTTGAGGCGCTCATCATTGCCTTGCGCATCGCCGCCCGCGATCCCTCGAGCTTTCGCGAAGCGACGGCTACCAAAGACAGCGACATTCGCTGAGCCCGACCTGCATCCTCTCTCGGAGATACTCTCGTGCTGACACTGAGTCTGGCTACCATCTTCACGCTGGCACTGCTTCTTGGTAGCGGCGTATGGATCGCCTTCGCGCTGATCGGTACCGCCTGGGTGGCGCTGGCCTTCTTCAGCCCTTTTGCGCCGGGTCCGATCCTGGCATCGGACTTCTGGGGCGCCAGCTACGGCTGGGACCTGACCGCCCTGCCCATGTTCATCTGGATGGGCGAGATTCTGTTCCGCTCGGGGCTGGCCGACAGCATGTTTCGCGGTCTCTCGCCATGGCTCAACCGCCTTCCCGGCCGGCTGCTCCATACCAACATCATCGGCAGCGGCATGTTCGCAGCGGTCTGCGGCTCGTCGGCGGCCACCTGCGCTACCGTCGGCAAGATGACCCTGCCCGAGCTAGAGCGTCGCGGCTATGACAGCGGCATGGCAATCGGCACGCTGGCCAGCGCTTCCACCCTGGGCCTGCTGATCCCGCCCTCCATCGTCTTGATCGTCTATGGCGTGGTGACCGAGCAGTCGATCTCCCGGCTGTTCATGGCCGGTATCGGTCCGGGTCTGTTGATTCTGGCCCTGTTCATGACCTACCTGATCCTCTGGTCGCTGCTCAAGGGCAACCGCCAAGGCCTGACCGGGCATGATGAGTCATCGATGCCCCTGGCGGAGAAGCTGCGCCACACACTATCGCTGCTACCGGTCCTGCTGCTGATCGGTGGTATCATCGTCTCGATCTACGGTGGCCTGGCCTCGCCCACCGAGGCCGCAGCGGTCGGTGTGGTGCTCTCCATCGTGATTGCACGCTGCACCGGCAGCTTCGGCCTTGCCACCTTCAAGGCATCGCTGTTTGCGGCGGTCCGTACCGCCTGCATGATCGCCTTCATCATTGCCGGTGCCTCGTTCCTGACGTCGGCCATGGGCTTCACCCAGGTTCCCATGCAGCTGGCCCGGGCCATCGGCGAGATGGGGCTGTCACCCACCATGCTGCTGGTGGCGCTGACCGTACTGCTGCTGATAATGGGCTGCTTTCTCGACGGCATTTCGCTGATCTTGCTGGTCACGGCCATCCTGATGCCCCTGGTCAGCGCAGCGGGTTTCGACCTGATCTGGTTCGGCATTTACCTGGTCGTCGTGGTGGAAATGTCGCAGATCACCCCGCCGGTAGGTTTCAACCTGTTCGTGATCCAGGGGCTGACCGGCAAGGATATCGTCACCATCACCAAGGCGACCCTGCCCTTCTTCCTGTTGATGATGCTGTCCATCGTACTGCTGCACCTCTTCCCCGAGATCGCCCTCTACCTGCCCCAGGCGATGACTCGCTGAGGAAGCGGAAGCGCTGAATAATTAGGCAGTGTTTCCTGAGGATTCAACCGGCCGGATCCTGGCGCAGCGCGGCGCCTGCGTCGCGCTGCGCCAGCCGGGGATCCCGGGGGTAGTAGCGCTCCGGCTGGCGCTCCACATGGGCAAAGAAACGGGTGTCCTTGTAGGGCATCTTCATGAAGCCGGAGACCCCCAACCCTTCGATCAGACCCACCGCCGACAGGATATCGTCCAGACGCTGGCGGAACTCCGTCTCCCGCGAGGGATCCAGCAGCCGGTAATAGCTGTGGATCTTCAGGTGCTGCGGCAGTGCCTCGAAGATGATCATGCCGGTATGGTGGATCTCGTTGAGCGCCTCCAGTGAGAGGATGATCTCCTCGGGAAGTACCAGGAACTCCTCCGGATCGGGCCCATCCTCGAAGTAGCTGTGTAGCCGGCTTCGATCTTCCAGCTCGGGCATGGCACTGACGTCATAGCGCAGGACCATGCCCGGCTCGACCACGAAGGGACGGTCCGGCCCCTCTCGATCCAGGTGCAGGGTATCGCGGGCATTGAACAGGCAGCTCTTGAAAATCCCCTGCCGATAGATCGCCCGGGCGAGGTTGACCATATTGTTGACCGCCGCCACGAAAGCGGATTTGAGTTCCGCATCGTGCAGATTGAGCGATGTGTCGATATAGACACCCTCGGCTTCCCAGCGCACGGCCAGTCCGCCGACAACAGGATACTTCCCCAGGCGGCTGACGGCGGCCAGAAACGCCTTCTCGGTCTCCCCCATGCCCTGCATGAAATTCTTGTAGTAACGATCGAGCTGTACGTCGTTGACGTCGCTCAGTGTCTCCGGCGCGCCCTCCTCGCGCAGGAAGGCCTTGCGTGAACTGTAGACCACCGTATCGATCTCACGGCTGTAAGGACGCAGCCAGGTGGGCACCAGCGCCGCCTCCGGCGGTTCGGGCAGGTCGATCATGACCAGGCGTGAGAGCCTTGGCATCTCGCGGATGAAATGGTCGCCGGCACGCAGTCTCACCCGGGGGTCGGGGTCGAGCATGCCGTCGAGCATGCGAGCGAACTCCATGGGCAGGCCCAGCGAGGTGGCAGGAATGGCACGATGGCCGAAGCGACAGGACTGGGCGGACGCCAGGGCGTAGAGGGTGCCCGCCGTACCCTGCTCGTCGAAGCGCGGCGAGGAGAGCGCCCCGTTGAGCTGCTCTTCACCGATGAAGTAGACATCGCCCAGGCGGGCGTTGGTCTGCTGCAGGTTGTCCGACATCAGCTCCATGACGTTGGCCGCCACGAACTGCTGGTTGGCATCGAGCTGGGCGAATACCGAGGAGCCCCAGTCGATCAGTGCGATCTCCTCGTTGCGCGCATCGAAGACGAGGTTCGAGGGCTTGATATCGCCATGCACGATAGGACGCCCTGCCGGCCCCGACTCACGACGCAGCGTGCTCAGGATATCCGCCAGTTGCCCGGCGATACGCACCACCAGCCGGGGCGAGAGCCTGCCCTCGCGCAGCGAGACCTCCTCCAGGTTGAGCCCCGGTGCCCGCTGCATGACGAGGATCGACTGGTTACGCACCCGCTGATAGGCCACCAGCTGCGGCACCCGCGGATGGTCGACCTGCTCCAGCATGAAGGCTTCCTCCTCCAGCCGGTCCTGAAGGTGCTGGGGCAGGTTGACCCGGGTGAACTTGAAGACATACTCCTCCTCGAGAGCGGTCACCCCGGCGAAGACGAACCCGTAGGCTCCCTTGCCAATCAGGGCGATATCCCGGTAGCCCAGTTGAGCCAACTGGGCCTGACACAGCGCCACCCACTCCTTGAGCTTGCGGGCATCGTCGTGGCTGAGCAGGTAGATCGACTGCTCTTCCGGAATATAGAACTGCTGCAGCGGCGCCTGGGACATACGTCACCTTCCCATCCGATTACGCCGCCCCATGCCGTAGACGTAGCGATACGACATGAACCGGCGCCACTTATCCAAGGTGGAGGAGCATCGTTTCCGGACTCTCCAGATACCCTTTCCAGGCATTGCAGAAACGGGCGATGGTTCCACCATCGATGACACGGTGATCCCCCGCCCAGGTGATGGTCATGATCGCCCGCCGCACCACATCGCCGTTGTCATCGAAACGTGGCAGCCACTGGGTCTTGCCGATGGCGACGATGGCAAGTTCCGGGGCGTTGATGATCGGAGCCGCATAGGTTCCGCCCAGCGCTCCGATATTGGAGATGCTGATGGTGCCACCCTTGAGGTCGGCCTGATCCACCCGCCCCTCCCGCGCCGCCGCGGTCAGTCGCTCGACTTCCCGGGCCACATCAAGCAGGGTCCGGCGCTCCACGTGTTTCACGTTGGGCACCAGCAGACCGGCCTTGCTATCCACCGCCATGCCCACATTGCAGGAGGGCAGGTAGTGGATTTCGCTGACATCGGCGTTGAGGCGCGCATTGAGAATCGGGAATTCCTTCACCGCCAGGGCCATGGCCTTCATGAAGAAGGGCATCAGCGTCATGCGCGTGCCCTGCGCCTCGGCCTGGGGCTTGAGGCGGGCCCTCAGGGCCAGCAGCTCGGTGACGTCAATCTCCTCACCATACTGGAAGTGCGGGATGGTGCTGGCGGACTCCACCATCCGCCGGGCCATCACCGCACGCACACCACGGATCGGCTCGACGATGACCTCGCCTTCGGCGGCCGGAGCAGAAGCCGCCGCCGTCTCTGGCTTGCCGGTGCCACGGTCACCCACGGCCGGTGTCGCTTCACCACCCTGCTCGAGGTGGCGTAGCACGTCCTCCTTGAGCACTCGCCCCTGCTTGCCGGAGCCGGCGATGGCCTCCAGCGAAAGGCCGTGTTCCCGCACCAGCCGACGCACGGCAGGGCTCGCCGGGATACGCCCGTAGGGACCCTGTCCCGTCGTTGCCACGCCCACGCCCTGCGACGCATCCGAGGCCGGCTTCACCGCTTGCTCTGGCACCGAAGCTGCGGAGCGGGCCGGCTGCGGAGTCTCCGCTACCGCCGGCTCATAGCCGAACAGCGGCGCATGGACCTTGGCGATCTCACCCTTGGGAACGTACAGCTTCGTCACTCGCCCCGCCTCGGGCGCGGTGATCTCCACCAGCGCCTTGTCGGTCATCACATCGACCAGCGGCTGATCCTCTTCGATATGATCGCCCTCGGCGACGCGCCACTCCACCACCTCGCACTCGACGATGCCCTCGCCGATATCCGGCAGGATGAAATCGGTAGCGGCAACGGGGGCCGAGGCGGAGGGTGAACCCGGTGGGGTTGCCGTCGGTGCAGGGGCAGGCTCTGCTGTCACCGTTGCCTCCGGGGCAGCGCTTGCCTGTCCTCTGTCGCTGCTCTCTTCTGCCTCGCTCTCATAGGCAAACAGCGGCGCATGAACCTTGGCGATCTCGCCCTTGGGCACGTAGAGCCTGGTGACTCGACCGGCTTCCGGCGCGGTGATCTCCACCAGCGCCTTGTCGGTCATCACCTCGACCACCGGCTGGTCCTCTTCGATGACGTCACCTTCGCTGACACGCCATTCCACGATCTCGCATTCCACGATACCTTCACCGATATCGGGCAGCATGAAGTCACTCATCTTGCATCTCCTGTCCTGATATCGATCGTCAGAAATCCACGCTGGCCCGGATGGCCTCGTAGATCTTGAGGTGGTCCGGCATGTACTCCTTCTCCAGCGTCAGCGGGAAAGGGGTATCCATTCCGGTCACCCGTTCGATTGGCGATTCCAGGTACAGGAAGCAGCGCTCCTGTATGGTGGCGGCAATCTCGCTGGCAAAGCCGCCGGTGCGCGTCGCCTCATGGCTGATCACCAGCCGGCCGGTCTTGAGTACCGACTCGACAACCGAGTCCTCGTCCCAGGGCAGGATAGAGCGCAGGTCGATGATCTCGCAGGAGATGCCGGACTTTTCGGCCATCTCGACTGCCTTCTCGATCAGCTCCATCTGGGCCCCCCAGCCCAGTACCGTGACGTCGGTACCCTCCTTGGTCACCTCCGCCTCGCCGATGGGCAACTGGTAGTCATTCTCCGGAACCTCGCCGGTTGAGGCACGGTAAAGGCGCTTGGGCTCGAAGAAGATCACCGGGTCGGGGTCGCGGATGGCCGCCAGCAGCAGCCCCTTGGCCTGGTAGGGGTTGCGCGGCACCACGACCTTCAGCCCCGGCGTGTGGGCGAAGTAGGCCTCCGGCGACTGGGAGTGGTAGAGCCCCCCGGAGATGCCGCCACCGTATGGGGTACGGATCGTCAGGCCACCCACGTTGAACAGGTCACCGGAACGATAGCGGAACTTCGCCGTCTCGTTGACGATCTGGTCGAAGGCCGGAAAGATGTAGTCGGCAAACTGGATCTCGGCCACCGGCACGGACCCTTGGGCCGCCAGGCCATTGGCAAAGCCGATGATGCCCTGCTCAACCAGTGGCGTATTGAAGCAGCGGGCACGGCCATACTTCTCCTGCAGGTTGCTGGTGGCACGGAAGACACCACCAAAGACCCCCACGTCTTCACCGAAACAGAGGACCTTGTCATCCTCGGCCATGGCAATGTCCAGGGCATTGTTGATCGCCTGCAGCATGTTCATCTTTGGCATCTCAGGCTCCTTCCTGGTCGTCGCTGGCCTTGGCAGCATCGCTGGTGACACTGACGTCGGGATCGAGGGATCGCGCTCCCTTCGGATAAGCGTCCGGATACTTGCGGATGTGGGTCTTGAGCGCATCCAACTGACGCTGCAGCGCCGGCGTCACGTCGGCATAGACATCGGTGACGAGACTTTCCAGCGGGGGTGGCGGTCGCTTCTCGGCACGCTTCATGGTCTCCAGGACCTCGCGGCGGAGGCTCTCCTGCAGGGCCTTCTCCTCTTCTTCGCTCCACCACTCGCGATCAAGAAGCCAGCGCTGCATGCGCAGGATCGGGTCCTTCTCACGCCATGCCTCTTCCTCCTTGCGCGAGCGATAGCCGGAAGGGTCATCCGAAGAGGAGTGGGCAGCCAGCCGATAGGTCATCGCTTCGATCAGCACCGGTTCGTTCTTTTCGACGGCGATCATGCGTGCCTCCTGGGTGGCTCGATAGACCGCCAGAACGTCGTTGCCGTCGACCCGGATGACATGCATGCGATAGCCGAAGGCGCGCGGCGCGATGCCGTCGGCGGCAAACTGTTCTGTCGCCGGTGTCGAGATCGCATAGCCGTTGTTGCGGCAGAAGAAGATCACCGGCACCTTATGCACCGACGCCATGTTAAGGGCCGCGTGGAAGTCGCCCTCGGAGGCAGCGCCCTCACCGAAGAAGGTGATGGTGCAGTGCCCCTCACCGGCCATTTTCTGGCCGTAGGCGTAGCCGGCAGCCTGGGGGATCTGCGTGGCCAGCGGCGAGGAGATGGTCATGTAGTGCAGCTTTCGCGACCCGTAGTGGACCGGCATCTGCCGTCCCTTGCCGTAGTCGAGCTCGTTCCCGAACAGCTGGTTCATGAACTCGTCGTAGGTGAAGCCTCGATAGGCCAGCGCGCCCTGCTCGCGGTACTGGGCCATGATCATGTCGGCATCGTCCAACGCCGCCGTCGAGCCGATGACCGCCGCCTCTTCGCCGGTGCATTGCATGTAGAAGGAGAGTCGGCCCTGACGTTGGGCCGCCATCATGCGCTCGTCGAGAATCCGGGTCACAAGCATGGCACGATAGATCCTGAGCGCCTTCTCCTTATCAAGCTCGGGAGCCTCGGCGCCGTCGAACAGCGTGCCGTCCTGCTGCAGGAGCCGGAACGTGGGTATCTGGAATTCATCGCCGGTCATGAAGCTCGGCGAATAGATGTCGTATGTTGTTGTCATCATCCTGTTCCTTGGGTGGTGGCAGGAGGAAAACCGCCCCTTTTGAGGGCAGTGTTGACTGTAATGTAGTCGGCTGCCAGAGGTTGTCTCCAGCGTACCGCCAACGCTGGCTAGTTGACGTTAACGTAAGATGCCATCAAAAGCATCTATTTTACTAGTCCTCTCGCTGCTGACCTGATGAATCCACTACAGAAGTGCGCCACCACCTGCCAGATGCTTCACTAAGGAGCCTTCGGTCGCCGCAGCAGACGCTCGAAGGCACTGTCTACAGTGATCGCCAACAGCCCGATCAGCAGGGCGCCCTGTACGATATAAGCGGTATTGCCGTTGACGATGCCGGAAATGATGGGGTCGCCCAGGTTGCTGGCGCCTACCGTGGCACCAATGGCAGCCGTGGCGATATTGATGGTGACCGAGGTACGGATGCCGGCGAGAATAACCGGCGCCGCCAGCGGCAGCTCAACCTGACGCAGGATCTGGCTTCTGGTCATGCCCATCCCGCGTGCCGCTTCGTGGACGCCCGGGTCGATGCCCGAGAGGCCCGCCAGGGTGTTACGCACGATGGGCAGCAGGCCGTACAGCAGCAGCGCCACGATGATCGGCAAGGTGCCGAACCCGAGCGCCGGCACCGCAAGCGCCAGGACGGCCACCGGAGGAAACGTCTGCCCGATGGAGGCGACCTGGGCAACCAGCGGCAGGAAATCGCGGCCGGCCGGCCGCGTGACGGCAATGGCGCCGCCCACCCCCAGGAGGATGGCCAGCACCGACGCCACGGCTACCACGAACACATGCTGGCCCAGCAGCGCGGCAAGGCTCGTACGCTGATACAGCACCTGGCGGGTATCGGGCTCGATCAGCCGCAACAACGCCTCGAGCTGCGCCATGCCGAAGGTGAAGACCAGCAGCAGCGTCAGCCAGATCAGCGGAACGCCCCAGAACCGCAATCGATCAATCCGGTGGGCCGCATGGCCGCTCGGCACCGCCAGGGTATCGGTTTCGCTCATGACGACTTGGCACCCAGCAGTCGGCGCAGAGATAGCTCGCCGATGGGGATATCCTCGTCGTCGACCACCGTGAGGCGCTCGACCCGGTGCCACAACATGACCGACAGGGCCTGGCTCAGCGGCGCCCGGTAGGGAATGCGCTCACTGGCCAACAGCCGGGGCCCGAAGGGCGCCATGCGCTCGCTGACGCGAGTCAGTGACGCCTCCTTGAGTCCACGGTCCATGCCCCCCAGCAGTGACTCGACGAACGCATCGACCGGATCATGCAGCAGGTCGATGGGGCGCCCCTGCTGAATGATACGTCCCTGATGCATCACCACCAGGCGATCGGCCAGGGTCAGGGCTTCATCCATGTCATGGGTCACGAAGACCACGGTCTTGTTCAACCTCGCCTGGAGGTCCTGAAGCTCATGCTGCAGCGTTTGACGGGTTATGGGATCCAGGGCGCCGAAGGGTTCATCCATGAGCAGGATCTCGGGGTCGGCAGCAAGTGCTCGGGCAACGCCGACTCGCTGCGCCTGACCCCCAGACAGCTGGTGGGGATACTTGTCGGCGAACTCCTCGCGCGGCAGCCCGAGAAGGTCCAGCAACTCTTCGGTCCGCTCCAGGATCTTCGCGCGTGGCCACTTGAGCAACCGAGGAACCAGCCCGATGTTGCGTGCCACCGTCCAGTGTGGGAAGAGCCCGGTGTTCTGGATCACGTAGCCGATGCGTCGGCGCAACAGCTCCTCATTGAAGGAGCGCACCGGCTGGCCGTCGAGATGAATCTCGCCCTCGCTATGCTCGATCAGCCGATTGATCATGCGCAGGGTTGTCGACTTGCCGCAGCCGGAAGTACCCACCAGAGCGCAGAATTCCCCTTTCTCGACCCGTAACGAAATGCCGTCCACGGCGGTCTCGCTGCCGAAACGCTTGGTGACATCGAAGAGTTCTATCATGGGGTCCCTCCATGGCGAAGTCGATCGGCCAGCGCACCCAGCAGCGCATCGGCCACCAGGGCCAGGGCAATGATGGGCAGCGCACCGAGCAGCACCAGGTCCATCGCCGCCTGGCCCAGGCCCTGGAAGATGAAGGTGCCCAGTCCACCGGCGCCGATCAATGCCGCCACGGCCGTGAGGCCAATCGCCTGGACCGTGGTAATCCGCACCCCTTCCAGCACCACCGGCAGCGCCAACGGCAGTCGAACCTGCAGGAAGGTTTGCTGCCGACTCATGCCCATTCCCCGGGCCGATTCGATCACAGCCGGCTCAACCCCCTCCAGCGCGACATAGGTGTTTCGCACCATGGGCAGCAGGCTGTAACCCACCAGTGCCAGCCAGGCCGGCGCCCAACCGATGCCGCTCACTCCCATGGACGCCAGCCAGTCGAACCGTGCCGCAAGCCAGGCCAGCGGAGCCAGCAGCAGTCCGAACAGGGCCAGGCTGGGAATGGTCTGAATGACATTGAGTACGCCGAAACCAGCCTTGCGTATGCCCCGGTAACGTCGCATGCAAAGTGCCAGCACGATGCCGAGTAAAAGGCTTGCACCCACCGCAGCGCCAACCAGGAAGAGATGATAGAGGATGGCCGAGACGAACTGATCGCTGCGCCCCTGGTACTCACGGTAGATTGCCAGCGGCTCGAGCCAGAGTGACAACGAGAGCCACCAGGCGAGAATGATAGGCAGCAGTAACAGCCATCCGACCGCCCGCGAGAGCCTCAGCCGGGTGCGCAGTTCGATCAGCACCAGCAGCCACAGGAACAGCAACAGCCAGAGCGAGGAGCCGATCCCCAGCCGCGCCTGGGGCATGTCGGGATCGGCCAGGGCCATGACAGCCGTTGCCAGCCACAGCGGCATCGCCACCAGCAGCCCGATCACCAGGGCCAGGGCGGCCTGCAGGCGTCGGGCATCAGGCCGCCAGGCCAGACCCATTATCGCCAGCATGGGCAGGCTGGCCAGCAGCGCAGCCCACCAACCATGTACCTCGTGGGCGCGATGAGGTGTGCCGGCGACGAGGCGATTGGGAGCGATATTCACCACATCGAGGGCCAGCCAGGCGAGCAACCCGACCGACATCAGACACAGCAAGACCCAGTTGGGTGAGGACCTGTCAGTCGTCACGCACTATTCCGGTAGGTCGGCAAGGAAATCCTCGGCAACCCGACGCGGGTCCAGCCCATCGACGGCCACCTGACCGTTGAGCCGCTGCAGCGTCTCGAGATCCAGCGCCTGGAAAACCGTTGCCAACAGCGATTCGATCTCGGGATGCGCCTCAAGCACGGCTTCACGCACCACCGGCGCCGGTTGATAGACCGGCTGAACCCCAAGCGTATCCTCCAACACCACCAGGTCCAGCGCACCGAGGCCACCGTCAGTGCCGTAGGTCATGGCCGCGTTGACGCCACTGGTCTGCTGGGCAGCCGCCCGCATGGTGGCAGCGGTATTTCCCCCAGACAGCACCAGCAGCTGATCCGACGACAGCTCGAAGCCATAGGCCTGCTGGAAAGCCGGCAAGGCCTGCTCGGACTCGACGAACTCCGCACTGGCAGCGAATTTGAACTCGCCCCCCTCCGCCAGGTAATCCGTCAGGTCCTCCAGCGTGGCAAGCCCGTGTTCACGAGCCAGGTCGCCACGGACACTCATGGCCCAGGTATTGTTAGCATCTGCCGGCATCAACCAGACCAGCCCCTCCTCGGCGTCGAGATCACGCACCGTGGCATAGGCCTCATCCGGGTTATTCCACACATCGCTGTCGGCCATGTCGAAGAAGAAGGCACCGTTGCCGGTATACTCGGGATAGAGGTCGATTTCGCCGGCCTTCAAGGCGCTGCGCACGATGCTGGTGCCACCCAGCTGCAGCCGGTCCTCGACCTCGATGCCGGCCTGCTCGAGGCGCTGGATGATCAGCTGGCCAAGCACCGAACCTTCGGTATCGATCTTCGAAGAGACCACCACGGGGCCGCTGGCCTGGGCCGCAGTCAGGGTCAGCAGGGAGGCCGTCGTCAGGACTGTCAGGCCGATCAGGGAGCGCTTCATCGTCACCACCCATTGCTTGTGAATGTTGATTGAGTATAAGGGGTGTACAGTTTGCCTGTCAGACCCGATCTCAACGCGGGATGTTATTTTCCATGCTTGCAAGCGGCGACCCAAACCTCGATCACTGCCATCACCCGCTGGTTCGCGACCTGGCCTGGCTCGTGCTGGCACCGGATCTTATCTGCACCGGGTGGCCGGGACGCCCCTCACGAGAGGCCTTGGGACTGGTAGACGACCGTCAGCTCACAGACTTCCTGCACCGACTTGAAGCTGCGCCACAGGGGCTCGAACGACGCGTAGGCAGCACCGTTGACGGCCGCATGGGGCTCTATCACGAAAGACTCTGGCAGTTTTTGCTGGATGCCGCCCCCGGCACGCGGCTGCTGGCGCATAACCTACGCATCCACCAGGGCAAGCGCACCCTGGGCGAACTTGACCTGCTCTATCGTCGGCGTAACGATCCCATGCCTTTTCACCTGGAGGTGGCCATCAAGTTCTATCTCGGCCTCCCTGCTGGCCCGGGCGATAGCTGGGACCAGGCGCGCTGGATCGGCCCCGGTGGGGCCGACAGCCTGGCAAGCAAGCGCGAGCACCTCCACCGCCATCAGCTGCGCCTGACGGAGCGTGCTGAAACACGCCTGGCTATCCGCCTCCACACCCGTCCACGGGATATCGGCCCCACCCCGGAGCCGTTTATCCAGCCGCAGCTGGCGATGCCCGGCGTGCTCTTCTATCCCTGGCGACAAGCCTTGCCGCCACCCCGGGAGGCGGCCCACGGGCATCTCAGGGGGGAGTGGCTGCGCTGGGGGGAGTGGCGCAACTTTCGCGACGGCCTGCTCCGGGGGACCCGCGCCGCCTGGCTGGCCAAGCCACACTGGCTGGCCCTGCCCAGAGACGAGGCGTTCGCTCCCCTGCCCGACATTGAAGCTCGCCTGGCGCAGCACTTCCTGGGCCACGGCTCGCCGATCCAGATCGCCCTGCTGGCAGGAGGCACCCGCCATACGGGCGATGGCTTTCGGCGGCTATTCGTGGTCGCTGATGACTGGCCGCGCCAGATCCCGCTGCCGCCCGCAAAAGCCCTGGGCTGAACGCAGAGCGCCCGGCCAAGGGCCGGGCGCTCTGCCGGGTGACGTCTCCGCTAGTCGGTCTTCTCCAGCACCCAGCTAGTCCCCTCGCGGGAATCCTTGAGGATGATGCCAAGGGCCGCCAGCTCGTCCCGAATACCGTCGGCGGCGGCAAAGTCCCGGGCCTTCTTCGCTTCCGCACGGGCAACGATCTTCGCCTCGATCTCTGCCTCACTCAGCGGCAGCTCACCGGCACCGCCCTTGAGGAACGCCTCGGGTTCCTGCTGCAACAGGCCAAGCACGCTACCCAGGCGCTTGAGCTCATGGGCAAGGCCGGGAGCCAGCCCCGGCGTTTCCTTCTTGGCCCGGTTCAGTTCGCGGGCCAGGTCGAAGAGCACCGACAGCGCCTCGGCGGTGTTGAAGTCGTCGTCCATGGCGGCGATGAAGCGGTCTTCGAAGTCACCATAAACAGCTTTGGCGAGCGCACGATCGTTTTGAATGGTTTTTTCATCTTTTCCATCCACCCCAACGCCATCCAAGGCGTTGTAGAACCGCTCGAGGGACTTGCGGGCATCTGCCAGGGAGTCCGGGGCGTAGTTGATGGCACTGCGATAGTGGCTGGCCACCAGCAGGTAGCGCACCACCTCCGGGTCATGCGATTCGAGCACCTCGCGAATGGTGAAGAAGTTGCCCAGGGACTTGGACATCTTCTCCTGGTCCACCCTCACCGCGCCCGCATGCATCCAGGTGTTGACGTAGGGCTTGCCGGTAGCCGCCTCGCTCTGGGCGATCTCGTTCTCATGGTGCGGGAACGTCAGGTCCGGCCCGCCGCCATGAATGTCGAAGGTCTCCCCCAGGCAGCAGGTCGACATCGCCGAGCACTCGATATGCCAACCCGGCCTCCCCTCGCCCCAGGGCGACGACCAGCTCGCCTCGCCGGGCTTGGCCGCTTTCCACAGCACGAAATCGAGCGGGTCCTCCTTGTGCTCGTCGACCTCGACCCTGGCCCCGGAGCGCATCTCGTCCAGGTCGCGGTTGTTGAGCTTGCCGTAGCCCTCGAACTTGCGCACCCGGTAGTAGACGTCGCCGTTGCTCGCCGCGTAGGCGTAGCCCTTGTCGATCAGGGTCTCGATCATGGCGATGATCTCGGCCACATGCCCGGTGGCACGCGGCTCATGATCCGGACGCAGCACGAAGAGGCGCGCCTCGTCCTCGTGCATGGCGGCGATCATGCGCTCGGTCAACGCGCCGATGCTCTCGCCGTTCTCGTCGGCACGCTTGAGGATCTTGTCGTCGATATCGGTGATGTTGCGCACGTAGGTGACGTCAAGACCGCGCCAGCGCAGGTAGCGGGTCACCACATCGAACGCCACCATCACCCGGGCATGGCCCAGGTGGCAGTAGTCGTAGACGGTCATGCCGCAGACGTACATGCGCACCCTGCCCGGCTCGATGGGTACGAACGTTTCCTTGCGGCGCGTCAGCGTATTGTAGATCTGCATGTCAGCCCTTCTTCTGAGCGTCTTTGTTCTGGATCTTGGCCCAACTGTCCTTCAACCCGACGGTGCGGTTGAACACCCGCTTGCCGTCGCGACAGGCGTGGCGGTCGGCACAGAAGTAGCCCACGCGCTCGAACTGGAAGCGCGACTCGGGTGTGGCATCGGCCAGGCTCGGCTCGCCCATGGCCTGGCAGACCTGCAGCGACTCGGGGTTGAGGTGCTCGAGGAAGTCGGCGTCCTTGTCCTTGTCCGGCTGTTCGACCAGGAACAGATTGTCGTAGAGGCGAACTTCCATCGGCACGGCATGGGCCGCGCTGACCCAGTGAATCACGCCCTTGACCTTGCGCCCCTCGGGGTTCTTGCCCAGGGTGTCGAAATCCACCGAGCAGCGCAGCTCGGCGATCTCGCCGGAGCTGTCCTTCACCACCTCGTCACAACGAATCACGTAGGCGTTGCGCAGTCGTACCTCCTGGCCCGGCGCCAGGCGGAAGAACTTCTTCGGCGGTTCCTCCAGGAAGTCGTCCTGGTCGATGTACAGCTCGCGGGTGAACGGCACCCGGCGCACGGGCATGTCCTCGCGGGCGGGGTGGCCCGGCACATCAAAGACCTCTTCGTGATCGTCGGCGACGTTGGTCAGCACCACCTTGAGCGGCTTGAGCACGCACATGGCCCGCGGCGCGTTGTCCTCGAGATCGGAGCGAATGGCGTGATAGAGCATGGCGATGTCCACCAGGCCGCCATCGGCGCGGGTCACGCCGATCATGTCGCAGAACTTGCGGATCGACCCCGGCGTATAGCCGCGGCGACGCATGCCGGAGATGGTCGGCATTCGCGGGTCGTCCCAGCCGTCGACGATACCCTCGTCCACCAGCAGCTTGAGCTTGCGCTTGGAGGTCAGGGTGTAGTTGAGATTGAGCCGGGCAAACTCGATCTGGCGCGGCTTGGCCGGCACCGGCAGGTTCTCCAGGAACCACTCGTAGAGCGGCCGGTGATCCTCGAACTCCAGGGTACAGATGGAGTGCGTGACGCCTTCCAGGGCATCCGACTGGCCGTGGGTGAAGTCGTAGGAGGGATAGATCTTCCACTTGTCACCGGTCTGATGGTGATGAGCGTGGCGAATACGATAGAGGATCGGGTCGCGCAGGTTGATGTTCGGTGCGGCCATGTCGATCCTGGCCCGCAGCACCTTCTCGCCCTCGGCGAACTCGCCGATGCGCATGCGCTCGAGCAGATCGAGGTTCTCTTCCGCACTGCGTGTGCTGTAGGGGCTCGGCCTGCCGGGCTCTGTGAGGCTGCCGCGATACTCGCGAATCTCTTCGGGAGAGAGGTCGTCCACGTAGGCCTTGCCCTCCCGGATCAGATGCTGCGCCCAGGCATAGAGCTGGTCGAAGTAGTCGGAGGCAAAGCGCACTTCGCCCGCCCACTGAAAGCCCAGCCAGGCCACATCCTCCTTGATGGCATCGATATAGGCCTGCTCCTCCTTGGCGGGATTGGTATCGTCGAAGCGCAGATGACAGTCCCCACCGAACTGCTCGGCCAGGCCGAAATTGAGACAGATCGACTTCGCATGTCCCACGTGCAGGAAGCCGTTGGGCTCCGGCGGGAAGCGAGTGACGATCCTGTCGGCCTTGCCGGCTTCTATCTCGTCGCGGATCTGGTTGCGGATGAAATTCGGCGCGCTGGCGGTATCGGTGGACATGTTGATGCGGTAAACCTCTGGTTGAATCGCGGCCTATGGAAACTTCCCTATGGGCGCGAAGCCCGTGTCGTGGGCTGTCGTAGAGTAAGGAACAACCCGACGCGCTTCGCGCATCGATACAAAACCGCTATTATAGCGTCACGCCCCTGCACGGCGCCAAGGCGCGCCTGCTATTGCCAAAGCCAAAGCGCACAGGAAAAAGCGATGATCGTTCTAGAGACCAACTTCGGTGATATCACGGTTGCCGTGAATCACGAGAAAGCCCCGAAAACCGCCGCCAATTTCGAGCAGTACGTACGCGATGGTCATTTCGACGGTACGCTGTTTCATCGGGTGATCCCTGGCTTCATGGTACAGGGTGGCGGCTTCGATCAGGAGTTCAACCAGAAACCAACCCGCGACCCCATCGAGAACGAAGCCGACAACGGCCTCAAGAACACCCTCGGGACCCTTGCCATGGCGCGCACCCAGGACCCCCACTCTGCCACGGCGCAATTCTTCATCAACGTGGCCGACAACGATTTCCTCAACCACAGCGGCAAGAACATCCAGGGCTGGGGCTACTGCGTCTTCGGCGAGGTAGTCGACGGCATGGGCGTGGTCGAGAAGATCACCGCCGTGGCTACCACCCGTCGTGGCATGCACGCCGACGTCCCGGCCGAGGACGTGGTCATCCAGCGGGCCTACATGAAGGATGACTCTGCCGAAGCCTGACAGGATCGAAGCGCAACACGACCGCCTGCCCGGGCGTGTTGTGCAGCTCCTTCATGACCCAGCCCAGCGAGATGTGGCCCATGAGCACCCTGATAGTTTCCGACCTCCACCTGCATCCTGAAGCGCCCGAGGTAACCGATGGCTTTCTCGGCTGGCTCCGGGAACGAGCCAGCGGAGTGGATGCCCTCTACATACTCGGCGACTTCTTCGAGGCCTGGATCGGTGACGACCTGCTCGACATGGTCGATGCCGATGCCAGCGGCAATGCCGCCCTCGCCGCGGATATCGCCACCGCACTGCGCCGGCTCGCTGACGATGGCACAGCCATCTACCTGATGCATGGCAATCGTGATTTCCTGCTCGGCCAACGCTTTGCTGCCGCTGCCGGCGCCAAGCTGTTGTCCGACCCGGCCCTGGTCATGTTCCATGACGAGCCGGTCCTGATGATGCACGGCGATAGCCTCTGTACCCGGGACGAAGCCTATATGGCCTTCCGCAGCCAGGCTCGCCGGCCCGAATGGCAGCAGCAGGTACTGGCCATGCCGATTGCGGACCGAATTGCCCTGGCGGCTTCGCTGCGCCAGCAGTCCGGCGAAGCCACCTCCAACAAGGCCGATGACATCATGGACGTGACCCCAGACGAAGTCGTTCGGGTGATGCGCGACCATGGCGTCACGACCCTCATCCACGGCCACACCCATCGCCCGGCGGTCCATGAGCTCGACATCGACGGCACCCCAGCCCGGCGCATCGTGCTGGGTGACTGGCAGCCCGGCATAGGCTGGGAAGTGGCCATCGGCAATGACGCTCGCCCGACACTACAGCAGATCGATATCTGATGTATTCACTGCCTTCTGGCACCGAGAATCATTCCGTGCAGGCCGCCAGCTCGGCCTGCAGCGCCGCGGGATCGGGTAGACTCCCCGTCTCCCCGATCACCTCCAGCCGGGAATCCAGCCGCCACACGCTGGGTTCCAGCCTGGCAGCGCCATCACCACGGTTATAAAGCTTCCAGCCGGCATCGGTCTTCAGGACTCCCTTGACCCGCAGCTCCGGTGACAGCCGATCGAGCACACCGGTCAGGCGATCCAGGTCGAAGCGCGTATCCGGGTGCCAGCGCCATCCCAGCGTGGTATAGCCCAGCGCCGTTGCCGTCTCGTGCATGGGCTGCCCCCGCTCGGGGCGCGACAGCGCATCGTCATCGAGCCGCACCACCCGCTCGCTTTCGGCCGCGACCCGCAGCCGGTCGTGGGCATCGCTTGCGAGTGGCACCTCCGCCATGGCGGCATGTCCTTCACTCTGAAGCAGCCGTGATATCGGCAGCTGCCCATTCGGCGCCTCGAGGATCCATTTCCTCGCCGGCCAGTGATCGGCCGCATGACGGTGCGCCGCCTCCACCTGCCCGGACGAAGCCAGGTCGGTCTTGGTCAACACCACGGCATCGGCCATGGCCAGCTGGTCGCGAAAGGTCTCGTGCTCCCGCACCCGTGGCTCATCGAGACGCCCCGGGTCGAGTACCACGATGATGTCGCGCACATCGAGAATGCCGTGGAAGGCCTCACCTCGCAGCACATCGAGAAGCCCGGCCGGATGCCCCAGGCCCGACGGTTCGACGATCAAGCGATCCGGTCGATGGCGGTGAAGCAGGTTGACCAGCGTCGCCTGCAGCACGAAGGCAAGCTGGCAGCAGAGACAGCCTCCGGGCAGCCCTTTCACCACCAGGTCTTCCCTCGACTCGAACATCGCCTGGTCGATACCTACCTGGCCGAACTCGTTGATCAGAATCGCCCAGGTCTCATCCGCCGGCTTCTGGTCGATCAGGCCACGGATCAGCGTGCTCTTGCCGCTACCGAGGAAGCCTGTCACCAGATGCACGGGTATCGATTCAAGCGGTGTGTCGGTCATCGCACGCCTCCATGAAAACTCAATCGGTCCATAATGTTATATGATAACACTTAGCGTGTCACTCAGCCGCCATGGCCTTCGCCTGGCAGCGTCGAACGCATTTTGATGATAACGGTATAAATCCAGAGCATCGAGTAGGAGGGGGAGTCGCCTCCCCCGTCCTCTCACACCACCGGG
>NZ_JAHXBV010000034.1:0-47070 GCF_019915905.1 Halomonas sp. ANAO-440
CCAGGGTGCCGGTCTGCAGCATCTCCATCATCTGCACGTCGTCGCCCAGTTGGCTGTTGGGGAAGATATTGACGGTGATGCGGCCGTCGGTGCGCTGGGCAAGGATGTCGGCGAAGTAGCGGCTGGAGAGGTACTGCGGTGAGGTCTCGGACAGGCCGAGCCCCATGCGGATGGTATGGCTGCCGTGGTCTTCGAGCACGTCACCGTCGATGGCGGGTGGTTCGGATAGGTCGGGCGTCGCGGCATAGGCAATGCTTGTACCAAGGAATGTGATGCCAGCCATTGCCAAGGTGAGCTTCAAGGGGTAGTGCATGATGCGAGCCTCCATGTGCAGCGCCGCTTGGGTGTTGCGCCCTTCCGCCAGCGACCGCACATTGCGTTATTGTTGTCCAACAGAGCGATTAGCGACATGGTGACATGATCACCATGTCTGGTTAGACTTTCGTACTTATTCTCTATTTGTTCAACATATACTTTTGTATGTATCGACTTTCCCGGGGTGGAGGGCGTAAGGTCGAGAACATGAAAGATAATCTGAGTCAACCTTATCCTTATACCCGCCCAGGCGTGGAGCTAGACAATGGCCAAGCCACACCGGATCAGCCCCGACCAGTTGCGCTCGCGCTATTGGTTCGACAACCCCGAGCATCCGGGGACCACGGCACTGTGCGTCGAGCGCTACCTCAACTACGGCCTGACCCTGGAGGAGTTGACCAGCGGCAAGCCGATCATCGGCATCAGCCAGTCCGGTTCGGACCTGACACCCTGCAATCGCCACCACATCGAGCTGGTGAAACGGGTCAAGGATGGCATTCGCGCCGCCGGCGGGGTGCCGTTCGAGTTCCCGATGCACCCGATCCACGAGAACGTGCGTCGACCCACCGCGGCGCTCGACCGCAACCTGGCCTACCTGGGGCTGGTTGAGGTATTGCACGGCTATCCATTGGATGGTGTGGTGCTTACTACCGGATGCGACAAGACCACACCGGCGGCGCTGATGGCGGCGGCCACGGTCAATATCCCGGCCATCGTGCTGTCCGGTGGCCCGATGCTCAACGGCTGGCGTGGAGCCGAACGGGTCGGTTCGGGCACCATCATCTGGGAGCTACGCAAGCGGCTGGCTGCCGGCGATATCGACTATGCCGAATTCCTGTCACGTGCCAGCGATTCGGCACCTTCCATTGGCCACTGCAACACCATGGGCACCGCCTCGACCATGAACTCCATGGCCGAGGCGCTGGGAATGAGCCTGCCCGGCTCTGCTGTCATCCCGGCGCCTTACAAGGAGCGCGCCATGGTCGCTTTCGATACCGGCACACGCATCGTCGAGATGGTCTGGGAGGACCTGCGGCCGCTGGATATCCTGACCCGCGAGGCATTCGAGAATGCCATCGTCACCTGCTCGGGGTTGGGCGGTTCAAGCAATGCCCCGGTACATGTCAACGCCATTGCCCGGCATGCAGGCGTTGAACTCACCAATGACGACTGGCAGCGCCTCGGCCATGAGGTGCCACTGCTGGCCAACGTGATGCCCGCCGGGGCCTATCTGTGTGAAGAGTTCTACCGTGCCGGCGGCGTGCCGGCGGTGCTGCATGAGCTGCTGCAGGCCGGCAAGCTCCATGGCGACGTGCTGACCGTCAATGGCCGGACGCTTGCGGCCAACCTGGAAGGTCAAGAGACCCGGGATGCCGAGGTGATACGCCGCTACGCCAACCCGCTGGTGGCTCACGCCGGATTCCTCAACCTGAAGGGCAACCTGTTCGACTCGGCGTTGATGAAGACCAGTGTGATCTCGCCAGACTTCCGTGCGCGCTTTCTCAGCGATCCTGACGACCCCGACGCCTTTGAAGGCAAGGTGGCGGTGTTCGACGGTTCCGAGGACTACCATGCGCGCATCGACGACCCGCAGCTCGGCATCGACGAGCGCACCATCCTGGTGATGCGTGGAGCCGGCCCGGTCGGCCATCCCGGTGGTGCCGAGGTGGTCAACATGCAGCCGCCGGCGGCTCTGCTGCAGCGCGGCATCGATTCATTGCCGTGTCTGGGCGATGGACGCCAGTCGGGAACCTCCGGCTCGCCGTCGATTCTCAACGCGGCGCCGGAAGCGGCCACCGGCGGGGGGCTGTCGCTGCTCGAGAATGGCGATCGGCTGCGCGTCGACCTCAAGCGCGGTGAGGTACGGCTGATGGTGGATAATGCCGAACTCGCGGCGCGCCGCCAGCGGCTCGAGGCCCGCGGCGGCTATATCTATCCGGACCACCAGACCCCCTGGCAGGAGATCCAGCGCAGCATGGTGGAACCGCTGGATCGTGGCATGACACTGGAGCCGGCGACCAAGTATCGTGACGTGGCCCGTCGACACCCGCCGCGGGACAATCACTGACATGAGCCGCTTGAGCGCGTTGTCTCATCGCCAGCAGGGGCTGTTGCTGACCGGCGGCGGGGCGCTGATCATGGCGCCCGATGCGCTGCTGATCAAGGTTGCCGATCTTCCCGATGCGGAGATCCTGATGTGGCGCGGTTTCCTTTCGGCACTGGGCTTCCTGCTGATCGCCCTGGTGCGCTATGGCCGCGGCACCCTGGCGGCCTATCGCCGCTGCGGTTGGACGGGTATCGCCGTGGCGCTGCTGTTCAGCCTGACCACCTGTGGCTTCGTCCTCGGTAACCAGTACACCAAGGCAGGCAACGTGCTGATGATCCTGGCCGGCGCACCGCTGATCGCCGCGGCGCTTTCCTGGGTGATCCTCAAGGAGCGGTTGCCACGGCGAACCTGGATGGCCATCTGGCTGTGCATGGCGGGCATCGCCATGATCGCCCTTGACGACGCGGGCGCCGGCTCCTGGGTGGGCAACGCCTTTGCGCTGATGGCGGCCACCACCCTGGCCATCAACTTCACGCTGTGCCGCACCAGACCGGGTATCGACATGAGTCCGATGCTGGTGTTCAACGGCCTGATCGTCGGCAGCGTTGCCGGGCTGTTCTGGCTTGCCGGCAGCGAGCCGTCGCTGCCGGCGACGAACCAGCTCGCCGTGGTGATCCTGCTGTGCCTGGTCATCGTGCCCTGTGGAGTGACCCTGCTGCAGCGCGGGCCGCTCTATCTGCCCGCGGCCGAAGTGGGCCTGCTGCTATTGCTGGAAGTGGTCGTGGGCACCTTGCTGGCCTGGTGGATTCTCGCCGAGCAGCCGGCGCCGATGGCAATGGTCGGCGGTGTCCTGGTGCTTGGCACCCTGTTCGCCAAGGGGCTCTATGAGCGCCGGCTGGAGTTGAGGCTGCGAGCGGGTGTGGACCCGGCGCTGCGGGCGCCGGCAGACCAGTCGAGTGCGTTATGATATTCAGGAATCGCAACAGGATCTCATCGCCGTGACGTCATCTCTACGCAAGCCACCGGCCCGTGCCAGTATCGCCGAATATCTGGCCGAGGCGATCTTCGCCGGCCGCTACCAGCCGGGCGACTTCGTGCCCCGTGAACTCGACCTCTGCGAGCGCTTCGCCATCAACCGCTCGGCGGTGCGCAGCGACCTGCGTCAGTTGGTCGATGTCGGCATCATCGAGCGTATCTCCGGTCATGGTTCCAAGGTCCGCGAGTATGCCGAGTGGCATATCCTCGATCCCCAGGTGACCGAGTGGATGTCCCGCTATGCGGCGCCCAACCCGGAGATCCAGCGCGAGATACTGGCCTTTCGCCTCGACGTCGAGCCCTATGTGGCGATGACCGCGGCGCGGCGTGCCACGGCCCGCGACCTGGTCGCCATCGAGGAGGCCTTCGAGGGCCTGGGGCAGAACCTGCGCAATGCCAGCTGCGCCGAGGAGCGGCGCCTGCACAGCGAGTGTGACGTGGCCTTCCACGTGGCGATCTTCAAGGCTACCCACAATATCGTCTGGGCGCAGCTGTCGCACATCCTCAGGCCGTCGATCCACCTGCTGGTGACCATGTCCAACGAGCATGCCAGCGACCCCGAGGAGAGCCTCGAGCGGCATCGCCAAGTGATGGAAAGCATCCGCATGCGGCGTCCTGAGGAGGCTTTCCTGGCCGCCCAGGCGGTGCTTGCCGGCACCGCAGAGGCCCTGGGACTCGAACCCGGCGCCAGTTCGCTGGGCCGTGGCTTCGAGTTGCCCTGAGCGTCTGAATTAATACCTTGGCCAGACCGGTCCCAGGCCTGGGATAGCCACGCCGAGACCGAAACCGGGCGCTTGAACCTGACCCCCGATATTGGAGATTTTTCATGACTGATCGCCAGCGTTCGTTGCGTTCCGCTCAATGGTTCGGCACCGCCGACAAGAACGGCTTCATGTACCGCAGCTGGATGAAGAACCAGGGCATCCCCGACCACGAGTTCCAGGGCAAGCCGATCATCGGTATCTGCAACACCTGGTCGGAGCTCACGCCCTGCAATGCTCATTTCCGCAAGCTCGCCGACCACGTCAAGCAGGGCGTTCTGGAGGCCGGTGGCTACCCGTTGGAGTTCCCCGTCTTTTCCAACGGGGAGTCACTGCTGCGGCCCACGGCGATGTTCACCCGCAACCTGGCAAGCATGGACGTCGAGGAGGCGATTCGCGGCAACCCACTGGATGCGGTGGTGTTGCTGGTGGGGTGCGACAAGACCACCCCGGCACTGCTTATGGGCGCGGCCAGCTGCGATATCCCGACGATCGTGGTCAGCGGCGGGCCGATGCTCAATGGCAAGCATGAGGGCAAGGACATCGGCTCCGGCACCGTGGTCTGGCAGCTTTCGGAGCAGGTCAAGGCCGGCAAGATCTCGCTGCATGACTTCATGGCCGCCGAGGCCGGCATGTCGCGCTCGGCGGGCACCTGCAACACCATGGGCACCGCCTCGACCATGGCCTGCATGGCGGAATCCCTGGGCACCTCGCTGCCGCACAACGCGGCGATTCCGGCGGTGGACTCGCGCCGCTATGTGCTGGCGCATCTCTCCGGTAACCGCATCGTCGAGATGGTCGACGAGGACCTGCGGCTGTCGAAGGTACTGACCCGCCAGTCCTTTGAGAACGCCATCCGCACCAACGCCGCCATCGGCGGCTCGACCAACGCCGTGGTCCACCTCAAGGCGATCGCCGGGCGCATCGGCGTCGAACTGGCGCTGGACGACTGGAGTCACGTGGGTCGTGGCACGCCCACCATCGTCGACCTGCAGCCCTCCGGTCGCTTCCTGATGGAAGAGTTCTACTACGCCGGTGGGCTGCCGGCGGTGCTGCGTCGACTCGGTGAAGCCGA
Organism: Halomonas sp. ANAO-440; assembly: GCF_019915905.1. NCBI lineage: Bacteria > Pseudomonadati > Pseudomonadota > Gammaproteobacteria > Oceanospirillales > Halomonadaceae > Halomonas > Halomonas sp. ANAO-440. Next base: position 5,234 of record NZ_JAHXBV010000034.1, read on the forward strand.
CCGCTTGCCACACAAGGAGGCCCTCACCGTCAATGGCCAGAGCCTGTGGGACAACGTCAAGGACGCGCCGCTCTACAACGATGAAGTGATCCGGCCACTGGACAAACCCCTGGTTGCCGATGGCGGAATATGCGTGCTGCGGGGCAACCTGGCACCCAACGGGGCGGTGCTCAAGCCTTCGGCCGCCAGCCCAGAGTTGATGCAGCATCGCGGTCGGGCGGTGGTATTCGAAGACTTCGATGACTACAAGGCGCGCATCAATGCGCCCGACCTGGCGGTCGACGCCGACAGCGTACTGGTGATGAAGAACTGTGGCCCGCGTGGCTATCACGGCATGGCTGAAGTCGGCAACATGGGGCTCCCCGCCAAGCTGCTCGAGCAGGGCGTCACCGACATGGTGCGAATATCGGATGCGCGCATGAGTGGCACTGCCTACGGCACCGTTGTGCTCCACGTGGCGCCTGAGTCGGCGGCGGGCGGCCCATTGGCGGCGGTTCGCGACGGCGACTGGGTCGAACTCGACTGCGCCTCTGGACGCCTGCACCTGGAGATCGACGATGCCGAACTGGAAGCGCGCCTGGCGCAAAGCGACCCCACCGCTGCCTCGCGGCGTATCGCCAGCGACGGCGGTTACCGGCAGCTGTACATCGAGCACGTATTGCAGGCCGACGAGGGCTGCGACTTCGACTTCCTGGTCGGTTGTCGTGGTGCCGAGGTACCCAGGCATTCGCACTGATGCTGTGGATGCCTGTCTGCACCGCCTGACCGCATGCTGCAGCCGATCAGGCGCTCACCTGGCAGCCGGACAGGGTCTGCAGGTCGGTGGCATGGAGGGTCATGGCAATGCCGCCGAGGAAGGTCATGTCCCGGTCCCATGGGCTCGCGATCAGGCGGCTCGGGCCGATGAGCTCCTCGACCAGGGCTTCGTCGATAGCCTCTTCCATTGATGGACGCATGGCCTCGAAGCCACGCACTCCGGAGCCGGTGATCAAGACCAGATCGGGGTTGAACAGGGCGAGAACGTTGGCAATCCCATACCCCAATGCGCGACCAGCCTTGCTATAGATCTTGCTGGCGACAGGGTCACCCGCTATCGCCAACTGATTCAGCGCCTGCATCTGTGCGTCCGATGGGTGGGCGCTATCGCCGGGTGGCAAGGTCAGCATGGCGCGGGCTTCACGATACAGGGCGTAGTCACTGGCATAGGCCTCGATACAGCCGCGCCGGCCGCAGGCACAAAGTGCCCCGCCGGGTTCATACTTGGTGTGGCCGAACTCGGCTGCCGAGCCGTTGGTGCCCAGAAAGGGCTTGCCGTCGATGAGCACGGACATGCCGATCCCATAGCCCAGCATGATGACGATCAGATTGGGATAGGCGGCATATTCCGGGTGGCTGGTCAGTGCCCTGGCGATGCAGTTGGCGTCGTTCTCGAGCAGTACCGGGCAGCAAAATGCGGTGGCGAGGCGCTCCGAGATGGGGGCATTGCGAAAGCTCAGGGCCGGCGACCAGATGATGAGTCCACTATTGGGAGATACCACCCCCTGTACGGCCAGGCAGATGCCTGCAAGATGTTGGAAGGTATGACAAACATCCGCCCGTATCGCTTCGATCTTCTCTTCCAGAACAGCGTACAAGTCTTCAAGGGTCAGGGTCAGTGTCGTGAGAGGGTGGTGCATGCTGTGGCGTATCTGGCCGGTGAAGTCCCCCACCACGATCTGAATCTCGTTGATCGACACCTTCACGCAAATGACGAAGGCAGCATCGGGGTTGAGCTGGATCAGGGTCTTGGGTCGCCCCCTGCCGCCGCTGCGGATCGTCTCGGGAGGCAGTTCGCTGATCAGTCCCTGGCCCAGCAATTCCGCGGTAACCGAGGTGACGGTTGCCGAGCTGATACCGTTCATTGGACCCAGATCCACCCGAGCCATAGGCCCCTTCGTCCGCAACGAGTGGATAACGGCTAACGTATTGTCCTGCCTGGTAGTTTCAATAATCTGAGTGGCCATGAAGGCTGCCGGTCTGTTTAGTTTAATAGAAAAAGTATATCAACGTCGCAGCCCTGAAGTCACCGTCTTGACGCCGCACTTTGCCTCATTCACGCCTGTTCTGGCCTTGTTTACGCCAAGGAATGTCAGGGAGACCCATAAAAAAAGGCGTTAAAATACGACTTAAGTGGCATGTGCAGACCTTTATTTTATCGCCTAAAGTAAATGCAGATCACGTGCCTTGTGCTCTGAATAACAATAAAAGGTGACCTCCATGCTACTCCCTACTGCCCGCTATCCCAGCCTTGATGGGCGCGTCGTCTTCGTGACCGGAGGCGGTGGCGGGATTGGTGCCGCCTTGACCCGCGCTTTTCATCGCCAGGGCGCTCGGGTTGCCTTCGTCGATATCGATGATGAGGCCAGCCAGAGGCTGTGTCACGAACTCGAAGCGGAAACGGGCAGGGCACTCCTCTATCGCCACTGTGATATCCGCGATATCGCTGCACTTCAGACAGTGATTCATGAGGTAGGCGAGACGCTGGGTCCCATCCGCACGCTGGTGAATAACGCCGCCAACGATGATCGCCATGACTGGCGCGATGTCAGCGTCGAGTATTGGGATGAGCGAATGTCGCTCAACCTGCGCCCCATGTTCTTCTCTACTCAGGCGGTCGCCGATCAGATGGCGGTGGCTGGCGGTGGTTCGATCATCAATTTCGGCTCGATCAGTGTACGCCTTGCATTGGGTGGTCTTGCCGCCTACGTCACGGCCAAGGCGGCCGTTCACGGTCTGACACGCAGCCTGGCACGTGACCTCGGCGAGAAGGACATTCGTGTCAACACGGTGGTGCCAGGCTGCATCCTGACCCGGCGGCAGCTCGACAAGTGGATCAGCCCCGAGGATGAGTTGCGCATTCTGGAGCATCAGAGCCTGAAAGTGCGCCTGGCGCCGGAGCATGTGGCACCAACGGTACTGTTCCTGGCAGCGGATGATAGCGCTCAGCTGACGGGCCAGGAATTTCCGGTCGATGCGGGGTGGGGCTGATGGATACAGATAACGAGGTGCTGCTCGAGGGGCGGCAGATTTCTCGTTCCTTCGGCGGCAATCAGGTGCTGTTCGATGTTGATCTGATGCTGCGGGCGGGTGAGGTCCATGCGCTGCTGGGTGAGAACGGCGCCGGCAAGTCGACGCTGGTGCGTATCCTCGCCGGCTATCTGTCTCCGACGTCTGGCGAGGTCGAGATGTCAGGCGAGCCGAGGCGTTACCGCTCCAGCGGGGAGGCGGAGGCCGATGGCGTGGTAATGATCCACCAGGAGCTGGCGTTGGCGGAGCTTTTGACGGTCGAGGAGAACATCTTCCTCGGGCGAGAGATTCGGCGCGGCCCTTTCCTGGATCGCAAGGCGATGCGTAGCCACTGCCGTAAAGCGCTGGCGGAACTCGAGACGAAGGTCGAGCCCACTGCACGGGTCAAGGACCTCAGTACCTCGGACCAGCAGATGGTGGAGATCGCCAAGGCGGTAACACGCGACGTGCGCGTGTTGATCATGGACGAGCCCACCGCCACCTTGACCGAGCATGAGGTGCAGGTGTTGTTTGCCCTAGTGTCTCGCCTCCGCAAGCGCGGGGTGGCGATTCTCTATATCTCTCACAAGCTCCGCGAAATCGAGCAGATTGCAGACCGGGTCACGGTGCTGCGCGACGGCCGGTTGATCGACTCTGGACCCATGAAAAGGCGTAGCAAGGAGGAGCTGGCCCGGCTCATGGTGGGCCGTGAAATCACCGAGATGTACCCGGCTCGCACCCCTGTTCCCGACGATGCTCCCTACGTTTTCGAGGCTCGCGACATCGTCGTGCCCGGTGCGGTGCACTGGGCCAGCTTTGCCTTGCGCAAAGGCGAAGTGCTCGGCTTCGGCGGCGTCGTGGGTGCGGGGCGCACGGCGCTGATCGAATCACTGCTGGGATTGCGTCCGCGCAGTGCGGGGCAGGTTCTACGACACGGCGAACCGGTGACGCTGCGGCACCTGCGCGACGCGGTGCGACACCGCATTGCCTATCTCACGGAGGATCGCAAGGCCAAGGGGCTGGTGCTCAACATGGGGCTACGCCCCAATCTGACCCTGCTCAACCTGCGTGCCTACTGTCATCCGCTGATCGACCGCAAGCAGGAAGCCCAGGCCTTCGAGGAGGCGACGAGCCGCTTCGATATCCGTCTGCGCACCCAGGCGCTTACGGCAGCGGAACTGTCCGGTGGCAACCAGCAGAAGCTGCTGCTGGCCAAGGTCATGTCCGTCGACCCCGAGATCGTCATCATCAACGAGCCGACGCGGGGCATCGATGTCGGGACCAAGCACCAGATCTATCACTTCATCCGCGAACTCACCGATGCCGGTCGCTCCGTCATTCTCATCTCCTCGGAGATGGGTGAGCTGATCGGCCTGTCGCATCGTGTGGCAGTGATGTGTGCCGGTGTCCTCACCGGCATCCTCGAGGGCGAGCAGATCAACGAGCAGGAAATCATGCAGTACGCATCCGGAATCAAGGGGGTAGGGGTGGATGAGCATCGTCGTGCCTGATAGCAAACCGATCAAGCGGGGAAGCATCCCCCTGGACCTGAAGACGTGGGGCCCCTTCGTGGCGCTGATCGCGCTGGCATTGCTGGGCGCCCTGATCAATCCCGCCTTTCTGGGGTTGGATAATCTCTCGAACATGCTGACGCGCAGTGCCTTCATCGGCATCATCGCGATCGGTGCCACCTTCGTCATTACCGCCGGGGGGCTCGATCTCTCGGTGGGGTCGATGGCGGCCTTCATCGCCGGGGTGATGATCATCCTGATGAACAGCCTGGTGGAGCAGTTCGGCCCCGGCCTCACCACCGTGCTGCTGGGCGTGGGGGCCTCGCTGATCCTGGGCCTGTGCGCCGGCTTCATCAACGGGATGGTGACCACCAAGGGCAAGATCGAGGCCTTTATCGTCACCCTTGGCACCATGGGCATCTATCGCTCGCTGGTGACCTACCTCGCCGACGGCGGCACCCTGTCGCTGGACTGGGGCGTGCGCGACATCTACCGGCCGGTCTATTACGGCCACCTGATGGGCATCCCGATTCCGGTGCTGGTGTTCCTGCTGGTGGCGGTGGCCGGCTATATCCTGCTCAACCATACCCGTTTCGGCCGCTACTGCTTCGCCATCGGCTCCAACGAGAAGGTGGCCGAGTACAGCGCCATCCATGTCGATCGCATCAAGACCATGACCTACATGCTGCAAGGCGTATGCGTGGCGCTGGCGACCATCATCTACGTGCCGCGGTTGGGCTCGGCGTCGGGGGCCACCGGGGTGCTCTGGGAACTCGAGGCGATTGCCGCGGTGATCATCGGCGGCACCATGCTCAAGGGCGGCCATGGACGCATCTGGGGAACGGTGGTGGGGGCGATCATGCTCACCATGATCGGCAACATTCTCAATCTGACGGATGCCATTTCCAATTATCTCAACGGCACGGTGCAGGGGATCATCATTATCGTCGCGGTGTACCTGCAGCGCGCTTCGTGGAGGAAGACGGGGACCTGAACAGGTCTACACATGCATTAACCAATAACGCGTCAAGCACTAACCAATAACAACCAAGGTAGGAAAGGAGCGTCACCATGCGAACCATAAAGACAACATTCGCTGCGTTAGCCACCGCTGCCGTGATGGCAACACCGACCGTCGCCATCGCCGCGGACTACACCATCGGGGTGTCGATACCGGCTGCCACCCACGGCTGGACCGGTGGGGTGAACTTCCACGCCGAACAGGCCAAGCAGCGCCTGGAGGCGGCACATCCCAACATTGCCATTACCATCTCCACCGCCAGCAATCCGGGCGAGCAGGCCAACGACCTGGAGGATCTGGTCTCGCAGCGAAATATCGATGCGCTGGTGGTGCTGCCCTTCGAGTCCGGGCCGCTGACCGACCCGGTGCGGCGGGTCAAGGATGCCGGGGTGTTCGTCACCGTGGTCGACCGCGGCCTCGAGCAGGAGGGCATCGAAGACCTCTACGTTGCCGGCAACAACCACGAGATGGGCCGCGTCTCCGGCGAGTACATTCGTGACCGGCTCGACGGCCAGGGCGATATCGTGGTGCTGCGCGGGATTCCCACGGTGATCGACGACGAACGCGTGCAAGGCTTCCAGGAAGCCATCGAAGGCTCCGAGATCAATATCCTCGACATGCAGCACGCCAACTGGAACCGCGACGATGGCTTCGAGGTGATGCAGGACTACCTGGCTCGCTTCGACCGCATCGATGCGGTGTGGGCCCAGGATGACGATATCGCCCTCGGGGTGATCGAGGCGGTGCGTCAGGCCGAGCGCGAGGACGAGCTGTTCATCGTCGGCGGGGCCGGCATGAAGGACATCATCAAGCGCGTCATGGAGGGCGACGAGCTGGTGCCGGTGGACGTGCTCTATCCGCCGGCGATGATCGCCACCGCCATGGACCTCACCGTCCAGCACTTCACCTCCAACGGCCCGGTGACCGGTCAGTACATTCTCGGCTCCCCGCTGATCACCCAGGAGAACGCCGAGCAGTACTACTTCCCCGATTCACCGTTCTGATCGATCCCAGCGGGCGGGCGCCGCAGCGCTCGCCCGCGTCTATCTGCCCGAGAACCCATCGGAGAGCCCACTATGCAAACCATCAAAGGGCCGGCGATCTTCCTCGCTCAGTTTGCCGGTGACGACGCCCCCTTCAATAGCCTGGACAGCATCGCCCGCTGGGCGGCGGGGGTAGGCTACGAAGGCGTGCAGATTCCCAGCTGGGACGCGCGCCTGATCGATCTGAAACGCGCCGCCGAGAGCCAGACCTACTGCGATGAGATCAAGGGCACCCTGGCCGAGCACGGCCTGGCACTGACCGAACTCTCGACCCACCTCCAGGGCCAGCTGGTGGCCGTGCACCCCGCCTACGACGAGATGTTCGACGGCTTCGCCGTACCCGAGGTGAGAGGCAACCCCAAGGCCCGCCAGGCGTGGGCGGTGGAGCAGCTGATGCTGGCCGCCAGGGCCTCGAAGAACCTGGGCCTGACGGATCACGGCACCTTCTCCGGCGCGCTGGCTTGGCCCTATGTCTATCCGTGGCCGCAGCGTCCGGCGGGACTGATCGACGCCGCCTTCGACGAGCTGGCCAAGCGCTGGCGGCCGATCCTCGACGCCTTCGATGAGGCCGGCGTCAACCTCTGCTACGAGATCCATCCCGGCGAGGACCTGCACGACGGTGTTACCTTCGAGATGTTTCTCGAGCGGGTCGGCCATCACCCGCGCTGCCATATTCTCTACGATCCCAGCCACCTGATCCTGCAGCAGCTCGACTATCTGGGCTTTCTCGACGTTTACCGCGACCACATCCAGATGTTTCACGTCAAGGACGCCGAGTTCAATCCCAGCCCCAAGCAGGGCGTCTACTCCGGCTACCAGTCCTGGACCGAGCGCGCCGGGCGCTTCCGTTCGCTGGGCGACGGCCAGGTCGACTTCAAGTCGATGTTCTCGTGGATGGCCGCCAACGATTACCACGGCTGGGCGGTGCTGGAGTGGGAGTGTTGCCTCAAGCATCCGGAGGTCGGCGCCCGCGAAGGAGCCACCTTCATTCGCGACCATATCATCCAGGTAACCGAGCGGGCCTTCGACGACTTCGCCGACGCCGGCGTCGACGAGGCGACCAACCGCCGCCTGCTGGGCCTCGACTGAAGGATACAACGACATGAGCCAACAACAGGATACGTCCCGCCGGCTGCGCCTGGGCATGGTCGGTGGCGGCCAGGGCGCCTTCATTGGCGGCGTACACCGCATGGCGGCAAGGCTCGATGACCACTACGAGCTGGTCGCCGGTGCCTTCGCCTCCGATCCCGATCGCAGCCGAGCCTCTGCAGCGGAGCTGCACGTGGCGCCGGATCGCGCCTATCCGGACTACCGCGCCATGGCCGAGGCGGAAAGCCAGCGTGACGATGGCATCGATGTCGTGGCCATCGTCACGCCCAATCATGTGCATTTCGAGGTGGCCAAGACCTTTCTGGAGGCAGGGATACACGTCATCTGTGACAAGCCGATGACCACGACCCTGGAGGAAGCCCGGGCGCTGGCGGAACTGGTCGAACGCAGCGGTCGTTTCTTTGGCCTGACCCACAACTACACCGGCTACTCGCTGGTGCGCCAGGCCCGTGAGATGGTGGCCAAAGGCGAGCTGGGCGAGCTGCGCGTGATTCAGGTCGAATACCCCCAGGACTGGCTCTCCACGCGCCTTGAGGATAGCGGCGTCAAGCAGGCCGAGTGGCGAACGGATCCCAAGCGCAGTGGTCCGGCCGGGTGTCTGGGGGATATCGGTACCCATGCCTATAATCTGGTGCGCTTCGTCACTGGGCTGGAACCCCAGGCCCTGGCCGCTGATCTGCATACTTTCGTGGAGGGGCGCGCGCTGGACGACAACGTCCACATGATGCTGCGCTTCAAGGGCGGCGCCCGAGGCATGCTGTGGTCGAGCCAAGTCTCCCCGGGCAATGAGAACGGTCTGCGGCTGCGCGTCTACGGCAGTCGCGGGGGGCTTGAGTGGTGCCAGGAGGAGCCCAATCGGCTGGTGCATTCGCCGCTGGGCGAGCCGCCGCGAACACTGACCCGAAACGGTCCCGATCTGGGGGCCGCGGCGCTGGGGGCGGCACGCATTCCACCGGGGCATCCCGAGGGCTACCTGGAGGCGTTCGCACAGATCTACAGTGACTTCGCCGAGCAGATTCGGGCGCGCGCGAGCGGTCGGGAACCGGAGGCGCTGGCAACCGGTACTCCGGGGGTGGCCGACGGTGTCGACGGGCTGGTGTTCATCACCCGTGCGCTGGAGTCTTCCTCGGCAGGGGGCGCCTGGGTGGACTTCTAGGATGGCCATTCGGCTCGACAATGGCCAACTGCGGCTGGTAGTGGCGCCTGAGCTGGGAGGGTGCGTGGTGCGTTTCGACGCCCTGACAGCGGCCGGCCCATTGCCGCTGTTCCGCCCCGGCAGCGAGGCGGAACACGATCCCAACAAGATGGGCCTCTACCCGCTGCTGCCCTGGTCCAATCGTATCTCCGACGGTGGATTCGACTGGCGGGGGCGACACTATTCACTCGCAGCCAATCTGGCGGGGGAGCCGTTGCCGATTCACGGTGATGGCTGGCAGCAGGCCTGGCAAGTCGAGCACCAGGGACAGACCGAGCTGCGACTAGGCCTCTGCTCGTCCTGGCAGCCACCCTTCGACTATCGTGCGGTACTCACGTATCGCCTTGAGGAGGGAGGCCTGACGGTTGAACTGATGCTGACTCATCTTGGTGATGTCCCCGCCCCTTATGGCCTGGGCTTGCATCCCTGGTTTCCACGCAGCGCTGACGTGCGCCTCGAGGCGCCGGCCGACGGCGTCTGGGAGGTGGATGCCGAGCAGTTGCCGACGCGCTGGCGCCGCATGGAGGCGGACGATTCCTGGAATTTCGCAGTGGCAGCTTCGCTCCCCGCAGGCCGGATCGATAACCTCTTTACCGGCTGGAACGGGCAAGCGCTGCTCAGCTGGCCCGAGCGCGGCATAGCCCTCGACGTCACTACGCTGCCCAACCTGTCGCGCTACCTCCTCTTCTCGCCGGGGGAGAACGCCGACTTCTTCTGCTTCGAGCCGGTAAGTCACGACGTCGATGCCCATCACTTCCCAGACCCCACGGCCCAGGGGTTGGTGGAGCTGCAGCGAGGCCAGAGCCTGAGGCAGCAGTGGCGCTTCTGCCTGTCTGAAGCGACTCGATGATGGCTCGGTCGATGAGACCGCAAATGACACAAGGGATGACGGCATGCAGGATAACGCGATGACGGTAGCGGTGGAGCTCGACATGAGCCTGGGCGAGAGCCCGGTGTGGTCGGTGGCACGCCAGACCCTCTACTGGGTCGACATCAACAACGGCCATGTCTACGCTTGGCGACCCCAGGATGGGGCTGTACCGACTCGCACCGAGCTTGGCGAGAAAGTGGGCTGCGTGGCGATTGCCGGTTCGGGGCTGGTGGCTGCCACCACGTCGGGCATCCTGCGCCTGGCCGAGGATGGCGAGCCCCAGCGACTGGCCGACAATCCCGAGTGGAAGAAAGGTCCGGAAAAAGGGGGGCAGGCAGGACGGGGCAACCGCTTCAATGACGGCCGCTGCGATGCCGCAGGACGCCTGTGGGTAGGCACCATAGATGTCGTTGAGGCGAGCCCCACCGCGGCGCTCTACTGCCTCGAACGCGGTGAACTGACGCGGCGACTGACGGGTATCGGCATATCCAACGGTCTGGCCTTCAGCTCCGACCGGCGCTGGCTCTACCATACCGACTCGCTGACTCGGCGAATCCTGCGCTACCCCTTCGATGTCGACACCGGCACGCTGGGGGAGGGAGAGACTTGGGTCGACCTGGAAGCGCTGGGGTTGCCCGGCGTGCCCGATGGTGCGGCAGTGGACAGCGAAGGGTGCTACTGGAGTGCGCTCTACGACGGTGGTCGCATCGTGCGCTTCTCGCCCGAAGGCGAACTGCTGGCGGAGCATGAGGTACCTTGTCCGCAACCCACCATGGTGGCCTTCGGTGGGCCTGACCTGCGTACACTCTACATCACCACCGCGACCCAGCACCTGGATGCCGAGGGCAAGGCGCGCTGGCCCCTGGCAGGCAGCCTGTTGCAGATGAAGACTGAGGTCACGGGGCTTTCCGAGCCGGAGTTCAAAGCCTAACCGCTTGCCAGTCGCTGCCCTAATGCCCGCATGAACTCGCTGCCTGCTTCGAGTTGTTCGCTTTCGATATACTCGTCGGGCTGGTGGGCCTGGGCGATGCTGCCGGGACCGCAGATCACGGTAGGCAGTCCCACGCGCTGGAACTGACCAGCCTCGGTGGCGTAGGCCACGGCGCCGCTGGGCCGTTCCCCGAGCAGTTCGCAGCACAGGGCGAGTACCTCGGCGTTGTTGTCGTCGGCCAGCGCCGGCACCGTGACGTTGAGCGCCTCTGTGACAATGCGCGTCTCGGGAGCCCTGGCCTGCATTTCGGCTTCTAGCTCGGCGGCGTAGTCGTTCACGCGCCCGACCAGTTCCTCGAAGCGGTCCTGCGGCAGGTGGCGGATTTCCCACTCGAAGGTACATTCGCGGGCCATGATGTTGATTGCGGTGCCGCCAGCGATTTTGCCCACGTGCAGGCTGGAGTGTACGACGTTGAAGGCCTCGTCCACGCGCCCCTCTGCACGCAGCTCGGCCATCACGTCCTCTATCTTCGTCACCAGCCGGGCAGCCACATGGATTGCCGAGACACCCTGGTTGACCTGGCTGGAGTGAGAGGCACGGCCGGTCACGGTGGTGCGCAGGTTGGTGGCTCCCTTGTGGGCTACCACCGGCTGCATCAGGGTCGGCTCGCCGACGATTACCGCTGAGGGGCGTGGGTGGTCGGCCATCAGGCGTTCGATCATGCGCGGGGCGCCAATACAACCGACCTCCTCGTCATAGGAGAAGGCCAGGTAGATCGGCTTCGTGAGGTCCTGCCGTACCCAGTTCGGTACCTCGGCCAGTGCGCAGGCAATGAACCCCTTCATGTCGCAGGTGCCACGTCCATAGAGCCGGCCGTCCCCCTTGTCGACGAGTTCGAACGGATCGGTAGACCACGGTTGCCCGTCCACCGGCACCACGTCGGTATGCCCCGATAGCACCACACCGCCTTCCACTGCCGGACCGATGCGCGCCAGCAGGTTTGCCTTGCTGCCGTCATCGTTAACGATCCGCCAGTGCTCGATACCGTATTCGTCGAGATAGGTTTCAACGAAACCGATCAAGTCGAGATTGGATTCGCGGGAAACGGTGGGAAACCCTATCAGACGTTCGAGCAACTCGACGGCGGTCATGGTGCACTCCTGAAAGTAATTGTTCATAGCCTAACATGCCTCTATGCCTTGCACCCCTGGACCCCCAGCCAGTGCAAGTGGCTCGACCGCCTGGCCAGACAGCTCACTCATGAAGTGGCGCTCGATCGGATCTTCATCAACCAGTGTTTTCCGATCATGGTGGCTTGAAGCAGCTCGATGCCGTGCTGGGCAACTACCTTGATGAAGTGCTCATTGCCCTCAACGACGCCCTCTGGGAAGCGAGCTGACGTGTTCGTGGCGTCAACATGTCGGCGTGACATGTTCACGAAACGCGTTTTTTCGACACGCCTTCTGGATATGTCGACGGCATCGAAGAAACTCTTCGTACATCCCAAGTTGGTCAGGCTGATGACCGAGGACAGCAATGAGATCGTCCCGTACCTAAAATAGTGCCACCGCTTATTTTATTTTCGGCACCAAATTGAAATAAGGCCGGCGTGGCGCCACTGACAGGACCCCCCCATGACCCAGAATGACATGGCGGTCTCAAGTTCCAAGCGCAACACTATTGAAGAAGCTGCGTAGTGAAACTGTGGAAGAGCTCGAAAATCTACGGGATTTTTGAGTCAATGCTGAACCGATCGGCACTTCATTAACCCGCACCGGCCGGCACTCCCATTGAGAACGATGAAGCACTCTGAGGTCGTCTCGCGGGTCAGTAGTGATAGCGCAGCTGCGCGATTAGCAGCGCATCCTCCGTGACCTTGTAGACGATACGGTGCTCGTCGTTGATTCTGCGAGACCAGTAGCCTGCCAGGCCGTGTTTCAACGGTTCCGGCTTGCCGATGCCCTCGAAGGGGGTGCGCCGGATCTCCTTGATGAGCTGATTGATTCTGCGGAGCACCTTCTTGTCGGTCTTCTGCCAGTAGAGATACTCCTCCCAGGCGTGCTCGGAGAATGTCAGCTTCATTCCTCGATAAGCTCCCGCTCCTGACCCTTGTCATCTTCCAGTTGGGCGATGGATTCGAGCAGGCGGCGGGCGTTCTTTGGCGAGCGCAGCAGGTAAGCGGTTTCCTGAAGGGCTTCGTAGTCCTCCAGCGACATCATCACCACGGAGTCGGCTCTGCTGCGAGTGATGATCACCGGCGCATGGTCCTCGCAGACCTGCTGCATGGTCTTGGCCAGATGGGTGCGGGCGGCGGTGTAGCTGATGGCTTCCACTCGCTATCTCCTGTACATAAATCGGTACGTACAGGATATTGTACCTGCTGGGGGCGGCGCAATGCCATTCTGCCTGCCGTCCAGTTCAGACCTTTCCAGTAATCCAGTTCCTGGCGCCAGATCTTACCTGCCACCCTCGGCTGTCATGGCGGCGTGCCGATCATCCGCTCCAGCTCACGGTTGAAGGCCTCCGGCCTGGCCATGTGCAGGAAGTGGTCGGTATCTTCCATGATAACGGCATCGAACTCGGGCAGCAGTTGCCGGTTGGCTTCGACGTCGGTCGGCCACAGGTCGGCGTTGATAGCCACCACGGGTATCGTCAGTGCCTCGAACTGTCGTGCTGCTTCGCCATCGGCATGCCGCGACAGCATGTCCTCCATGGCGCTGATGGCCACCTCTGGCGGCGCGGCCGCCATGTCATGCATGACCCAGCCGCGCAGCTCAGGGTCGGTGCTATCGATGAACATCGACGCCACGAACTGGCGTGCGGCCGGTGCAAAGTCCTCCTGGAGCGGTTCCAGCATCCCGTCGCGCTGCTCCTGGCTGATCTCCGAGGCTATGTTGTGGAAGGTGTCGACGCCGACGATCCCGATCACGCGCTCCGGCATCAGGCGTGCCGCTTCCACGCTGACCGGCCCGCCCATGGAGTGTCCGATAAGGATCGCCTGCTCCACTTCCAGGTCATCCAGCACCGCCTTCACGTCCTCGCCGAAGGCCGGCATGGTGTAGGACTCACGCCCCAGGCCAGAATGACCGTGCCCTGCGAGGTCGATCGTTACGACGCGATGCGTCTGAGAGAAGTACGGCAGCTGCCCGCGCCAGTACCGCCCGTCGCAGCTCCAGCCATGAATGAAGACGAGCGTCGGTTCGCCGCGTCCCTGCACCTCGTAGGCAATCGGTACGCCGTCTGCCGAATCGACCATCCGCGGCCAGTTGACTTCGTCTGCCAGCGCCGGACTGGCAAGCGCCAACAGCAGCACCAGGCCCAGGTAACGCACGCCGTACAATGTAAATCCCCTCATGACGCCTCCCGTAGGTTTTCGCTGACTCATCCAGCATAGCCGAGCCAGCCGCGTCGTTTCGCGAAACTTGCGATCGGCTAAAGACCCACCAGCCTCGCCCGGCTGGCGCCGTTGCCCAGCGGCTCCACCTTGATCTGCACCGGTATGCGTTCATGCATCTCCTGGATATGCGAGATCACGCCGACGCGCCGTCCCTGGGCCTGCAGGCCGTCGAGAGCGTCCATGGCCAGTGCCAGCGACTGCGGGTCGAGGCTGCCGAAGCCTTCGTCGATGAACAGCGACTCGATCACCAGGTTGCCCGAGGCCATCGACGCCAGGCCCAGGGCCAGTGCCAGGGAGACGAGGAAGGTTTCGCCGCCGGAGAGGGAGTGCGCGGAGCGCTGCTCGTCGCCCATGTCATGATCGATGACCAGCATGCCCAGCGGGCTGCCGCCCCGCGCCAGGCGATAGCGTGGGGTGAGGTTGGCCAGGTGGGCGTTGGCGTGGTCGAGCAGCAGTTCCAGGTTGTAGGCCTGGGCGATGCGGCGGAAGGCCTTGCCGTCGGCGGAACCGATCAGTTCGCTGATGCGCCCCCAGCGGTGATGCTCGGTGCGCGCCGCTTCCAGTTCGGCCTGGCCGGCCTGTTGGCGTGCCCGGCGGCGGTCATCGTCGCGCAGGGCATGAACCGCGTCATCCCGAGCTCGTTGGGCCTCCTGCAGTCCGGGTTCAAGGGCTTGTCGTTCGGCTGCCAGGGCTTCCCGGCGGCTGGCGATCCTCGCTTCGCACGCTTCGCCCAGTAGTTCATCGTCGCTTTCGTCATCGGCCAGCCCCTGGGCGCGGCGGTGGCGAAGCAGGGCGGTGCGGCGTTCGGCCAGGGTGGCGGCAGCGCGCTGGCTGGCTTCGTCTGCCGCCTGCAGCCGGGCTTCGTCGCGGTCGGCTTCCTCCTGAGGCTGGGCCAGCAGGCGGGCGAGGGTGGCATCGTCCAGCTCGGGGTGCGCCTGGCGCCACTCGCCGAGTGAGTGGGCGAGCTGGTCGCTCTCCTGCTGCAAGGCGCCGAGCTGCTGCTCCTGGTGGTCGAGTCGCTGAGTCAGGCGCTGCAGCTCTCGTTCAGCAGCATGTTGGCGGCTTAAGGCGGCATCCAGGGCCTGACGGGCCTGGGCCTCGGTGTGGTCGAGTCGTTGCTGCCAGGCCTCCGGCGTGGCGTAGTCGCCGAGCAGGGTGCGCAGGGCGGCGGCGGTCTCGTCATGCTGGCGCTGCAGGGCGGGGCGGCGTGCGTCCAGTTCGGCCAGCCGTGCCTCGGCGTTGGTCTTCTCGGTCGTCAGGCGCGTCAGCGTCAGCTCACCCTGGCGCAGCGACTCCTCCAGCGGTGCCAGTTCGGCCTCGGCGCGGTGGAGCCGTTCTAGGGTGGCCTGGTGGGTATTGCGCTCGTTGCTGCTGCTCTGGCGCTGCCGGCTCAGCCAGGCGTCGCGCTCGTCCGCCGCCACGGGGGGCAGTTCCTCCGTCAACGGGTGGGCATCGAGTGCCTGGCGAGCCGCCTGCAGACGCGCCTGGCCTGCCGGCTGCTCGTTCTGGTGCTGCTGCATGGTATCCCGCACCACCTTGTACTGCGCCTGCAGCTCCTGATGGGTATTCAGTGCCTGCTCGTGGGCCTGCCGGGCGTCATCGAGCTCGCGCTCCTCTGCGGCCTGTTGGGCGGCGAGCTGGGCCGCCTCGGGGGTGGCCGGGGCATGCTGGCGCCAGGGATGGTCGCGCCCGCCGCATACCGGACAGGGCTCGCCTTCCTGCAGGCCTTCGCGGAGCATCACCACACTGGCGCTCCTGGCGGCCCGGGCCCGTTCGATAAAGGCGCTCAGGTTGTCGTGGTGTGACTTTCGCTCTTCCAGGCGCTGGCGGGCGGCCTGGCCCTCCCGGGTCAGCGCCTCCAGGCGTTCATGGGCTTCGGCAAGACGCGTTTCGCGCTGCCGATGAGTGCGCTTGGCCTCGTGATACTCGCGCCAGACACCCTGCAGTTCGCCCAGGGCCAGCTGGCGGCTGGCGGCACTGTCGTGGGCCTGCTGAATGGCCTGGCGGGCGGCAGGCTGGTAGGTGTGCCCCCCCATCAGTTCGGCCAGGGTGGCCTGCCACTGGCGCTGCTGCTCGAGCCGCTGCTGCTGCCTTTCATGCTCCTGGCGGTGCTGCTCGCGGTGCCGAGCGGCCTGCTCCCGAGCACGCTCGCATTCGGCAGTCAGCTCAGCCAGTTCGCGCCGCCGCTGGGTCAGGGCGTGGTGCTGTTCACGCGCTTGGTTCAGGTCGGGCTCGGCCTTGCGGCGCGCTTCGTTGGCCGCCTCAAGGGCCAGGGCGGCCTGGCGGTGGAGGCTGGTAGCGTCCTGCGCCTCCTGCTGGGCCCGAGCCAGCGCCTGGCGGGTGGTGTCGCGGGCATGCTCTGCCTCGGCGATCAGCCCGGGCAGGCGGGCCTGACGGGAGAGGTCCTGGCGGCGGGGAGCCATCAGGCGGCGCCACTGGCGGTCGGCACGCTGCTCAGCCAGCGCTTGCCACTGGATGTCGGCTGCCTGCTGCTGGTCCACTCCCTCCACATGGGCCGCCTTGAGGTGGGCATCGTCGCTGTGCCAGCGCTGCTGTGCCTTGAGCGACTCCTCCTGCCTTTGCAGGTGAGTGAGGGCTTGCTGGGTGGTCTCGGAGTCGCGTTCCAGCTCGGCTCTTACGTCAGGGGCCGCGGGCAGATCGTCGGCCAGCCTGGCCTGCAGGGAATCGACGACGCCCTTCGCCTCCTTGGCGCGACGATAGGCGGCGATGGAGATGGCGGAGTATTCGGTGGTGCCGGTCAGGCGCTCCAGCAGGTCGCTGCGGTCATTGTCGTCGGCCTTGAGGAAGGCGGAAAACTCGCTTTGGGCCAGCAGCACGGCACGGGTGAACTGCTCGAAGCTGAGCCCCAGCACCTCGGGCAGGAGGCGGTCGAACTCCCGCTTCTGGGCGGTGAGAAGACGCCCGTCCTCGAGGTCGGTGAGCGATTGCTCCGCCGCCTGCAGGCGGCCTTCGGCCTTGTCGCGTGCCCGCCGCACCGCCCAGCGTGCCCGGTAGCGATGCCCATCCCGGCCGAGGAAATCGACCTCGGCGTAGCCGCCAGCCGCACCGCGGCGCAGCAATGTCCGCGGATCGAAGCTGGTCACGTCGCTGTCGCCGACGTCGGGCAGGCGCGCCTGGTCCTGGCGTGCCCCGCGCAGCCGCGGGGTGTTGCCGTAGAGCGCCAGACAGAGGGCGTCGAGCAGGGTGCTCTTGCCGGCGCCGGTGGGGCCGGTGATGGCGAAGAGGCCGGCGTCGGCCAGCGGCGGCTGGGTAAAATCCAGTTCGTGGTTGCCGGCCAGGGAGGCGAGGTTCTCGAGGCGAATGGCAAGGATCTTCATGGGTTGCCTTCCTCGCTGGGTGACGCGTGATGCAGCACCTCCTGGCACAGGGCGTCGAAGTCGCGCAGGGTCTCGGCGTCCGGCGTCGCGCCGTAGCTCTCCTGCCAGGCACGTTCGAACAGGGCGCGGGGGCCCAGGCTCTCCAGCGTTACCCGTGGGTCATGGCCGGTGCCGGTGGCGGCGGGAAAGCGGGTGTGAATGCGAAGCAGGCGCACCGGGCACTCGGCCAGCGCCGTCTCGATACGGTGGCGCAGGTCGGGGCGGGGGGCGTCGAGCTCGACGCGCACCTCGAGCCAGGGCCAGCGCTCGCGGGGAAGGGTGCCCCCGGCCGAGGCTTCCTGCTCCGGCGTCGCTTCCTGGCCCTCGCGTGGCAGGGCCTCCAGCTCGGTCAATACCTGATCCAGTGGAGCGGGGCCGACACGCAGGAGCTCCACCGCCCGGGGAATGGCAATCGACTCGCTGCCGACCAGGGCCTCGCCCTCGAGGGTGACTTCCACCACCTGGTGTGGATAGTTCACCTCGCTGAAATCCATCGGCAGGGGGCTGCCGCTGTAGCGGATGCGCGGCTCGCCGACCTGCTGCGGACGGTGCAGGTGGCCCAGTGCCACGTAGGCGATGTCGTCGGGAAACAGCGCCGCCGAGATCGACTCCTCGCCGCCGATCACGATGGGCCGCTCGCTGTGCTCGGAGACCTGGGCGCCACGCAGGTGGGCGTGGCTCATGGCCACCAGTGCCTGCCCGGGCCGGCGCTGCCGGCGGGCGGCGTCGATCAGCTCCCGATGGACGCGCTGGATGCCGGCGATGTAGCCGCCGTCGTGTTCGCCGTCGGCCGCGCTCTCGCGGCGGTTGCCGGTGACCTCGGCGGGGCGCAGGAAGGGCAGCGCCAGGCACCAGGCGCGGGTCTCGCCAGCGGCGTCGGTCAGTGGCACCAGCAGGCGCTCGGCCTCAAGGCTGCCGTCGTCGCACCAGCTCACCCGGCCGAGGGCATGGGCATTGAGGCGGCGCATCAGCGGGCCGGGCAGTTCGATGCGGCTGCCGCTGTCGTGGTTGCCGGCGATCATCACGATGTCGAGCCGTGGCAGGCGACGATGCGCCTCGACGATGAAGCCGTAGAGCTGCTCCTGGGCGCGCAGGGAGGGGTTGACCACGTCGAACACATCGCCGGCGATCAGCAGGGCGTCAGGCTGTCGCGCCTCCAGGGTCTGGAGCAGCCAGTCGAGGAAGGCACCATGCTCGACATGGCGCTCCTGGCCGTGGAAGGTCTGGCCCAGGTGCCAGTCGGCGGTGTGGATCAGTTTCATCGAGCCTCTTCCCTGCTATGGTGACCAGCGACATGGAAGCGATAGTCTACGCGAGACACAAGGACGAATCAGGAGGCTCGAGCATGCCCGTCGCAGCGCTGCATGACTGGAACCTGACCCCGGAGGAGGCCATCGCGCTGCAGAAGCGCCTGGCCGGCAGCATTGAACGGCAGGATCGGATCGACCCCGTGCGGCATATCGCCGGGGTCGACATCGGCTTCGAAGAGGGTGGGGAGGTGACCCGGGCCGCGGTGGTGGTGCTGAGCTGGCCGACCCTTGCGCCGGTGGAACAGGTGGTCCACCGCGAGCCGACCCGCATGCCCTACGTGCCTGGCCTGCTGTCGTTCCGTGAGATCCCGGCGGCGCTGGCGGCCTTCGCCCTGCTCACCACCCGGCCCGAACTGGTCATGGTCGATGGTCAGGGCATCGCCCATCCGCGCCGCCTGGGGGTGGCCTCGCACCTGGGGCTGTGGCTCGACCTGCCGACTATTGGCGTGGCCAAGTCGCGGCTCTGCGGCAGCCACGGCGAGGTGCCCGCAGCGAAGGGGGAGTGGACCCCGCTGCGGCATCGCGGCGAGACCATTGGCGCGGTGCTGCGCTCCCGGCAGGCCGTGAAACCGCTCTATATCTCGCTCGGCCATCGTATATCGCTTCCGACCTCGCTCGACTGGGTGGTACGCTGCCTGGGACGCACCAAGCTGCCCGAACCGACGCGGTTGGCCGACCGCTTGGCCTCGCGGCGGGACGAGAAAAGTCGCTGATGGTTGTCTTGGGCTTTGCATTCCTTGCCGCCGCGTTCGACCATGGGGTTCCGTCACCTGCCGAGCCCTGCCATGTCTGCTTCTATCAGCCCCGCCCTCGCCGCGACCCGTACCTGGGTCGAGAGCTTCGTGGTCGCCCACGATGTCTGCCCCTTCGCCGGTCGGGAGCTTGCCCGCGACACCATTCGCTATACGGAAGTGGAGGCCAGCGAGTGGGAGCCGGCCCTGCTGACGCTGATCGAGGAGTGCCATCGCCTCGACGAGACGCCGGCGATCGAGACCACCCTGCTGGTGCTGCGCCATGGCCTGGGGGATTTCGACGACTACCTCGATTTCCTGGCCGTCGCCGAGGCGCTGATGGCCGACCAGGGCTATGAGGGCATCTACCAGTTGGCCAGCTTCCATCCCGACTACTGCTTCGAGGATGCCGAGCCGGACGATCCCGCCAACTATACCAATCGCTCCCCCTGGCCCATGTTGCATCTGCTGCGGGAGGCGAGCCTGGAACAGGTCCTGGCGCACTATGCCGACCCCGAGGCCATTCCCGAGCGCAACATCGATGTGATGCGTCGCCTGGGCGCGGGGCACCTGGCCGCCAACCTGGCCAAGCTGCGGGACAAGAACGCTTACTGAGCGGTAACCACCCGCCTAGACGATATCCAGCGGCACCTTGCCTCTCGGCGCCGGAAAGGCATCGTCGAGCCGTGCCACGGTTTCGTCATCGAGCTCAATCGTCAGCGCGGCGGCATTCTCTTCGACATGTGACGGCTGCACCGCCTTGGGAATGGCGATGACGTCGCGACGTCCCTCGAACGGGCGGATGACCCAGGCCAGCAGCAGTTGGGCGGGGGTGATGCCCAGCCCGTCGGCAAGTTCACGAACCACTGGGTGCCCGAACAGGTCGTGGCGCAGTTGGCCGGCCTGGGCCAGCGGGCAATACGCCATCAGCGGCAGGTCATGACGGCTTGCCCAAGGCCGCAGCGCTGTTTCGATGCCCCGTGAGCCGAGGTGGTAGAGCACCTGATTCATCGCGCAGTCATCGCTGCCTGGCAGGGCATGGAGCGCATCGAGCTCGTCGACGTCGAAGTTGGAAACGCCGAAGCGGCGAATCTTGCCCTGCTCGCGCAGACGCTCGAAGGCTTCCAGGGTCTCCTCCAGGGGTATGCTGCCCGGCCAGTGCAGCAGGTAGAGGTCGAGATGGTCGGTTTTCAGGCGGGCAAGGCTGCGTTCGCAGGCCTCGATGGCGCTTTGGCGACCGGCATTCCAGGGGTAGACCTTGGAGACCAGGAAGGCCCGGTCGCGGCGTCCGGCCAAGGCTTCGCCTACGACCTCCTCGGCACCTCCGTCGCCATACATCTCGGCGGTATCGATCACGGTCATGCCAAGCTCCAGGCCTTGCTGCAGGGCGCGGACCTCGTCGCGGCGCGGGGCCTGCCCTTCGCCCATGTACCAGGTGCCCTGACCGATGGCTGGGAGCGAGATGATGGGGGCGTTTGACGTGGCGGGAAGCGGGATACGCGGAGTGCGGGAGTGTTTCATGGCAATCAGGCGCTCTTGCGAAGCATTTATTGGAAATAATTTCCATATAATTGCGTAAAAGGGATGGCGAAGACAAGCCCATGCGCTATGGTGAGGGATGGGTGGCGGCAAGATCTGCCGTTCTCGCCATTCCTTTTTGACCAGTTCCCATCATCGCAAGGAGTCGACATGAGCATGAAGAAATCCGCTAGCGCTGTCTGGCAGGGTAGTCTGAAAGAGGGGCGCGGTCAGGTTTCGACCGAGAGCGGTGCGCTCAAGGAGGTGGCCTACAATTTCGGCCAGCGCTTCGAGGGCAAGCCGGGGTCCAACCCGGAGGAGCTGGTCGGTGCGGCCCATGCCAGCTGCTACTCCATGGCGCTGTCGATGATCATGGGGGAAGCAGGCCTCGAACCCGAGAAGATCGAGACCGAGGCAACGGTCACGCTGAGCCAGGATGACGGCGGTTTCAGCATCAGCGCCGTGCATCTCAAGACACGGGTGCGTAGCCCGGGCGCCGACCAGGCCGCCTTTCAGGATGCCGCGGACAAGGCCAAGGCGGGCTGTCCGGTCTCCAAGCTGCTGAATGCCGAGATCACGCTGGATGCCAAGCTGGAAAATTGATACCTCCCTGACAATCACGACTGCCAGCGGCCACCTTCGGGCGGCCGCTGTCGTTCGGCCTTCACTCAGAGGACATGCCGCGACGGGCCGCTTCGACCAGGGCGTGGATCAGCCGCTGCTGGGGGCGATTGAAGATCAGCCACTCCGGATGCCATTGCACACCGATCAGGAACTCGTGCTCCCGGGATTCGATGCCCTGGACCAGGCCGTCCCGGTCGCGGGCCACGATTTCGATGCCCGGCCCTGTCTGCTGAACGGCCTGATGGTGCAGGCTGTTGATGCGGCACCAGTTGACCTTGAGAATGCGGTGCAGCTGGCTGTCGGCGACGATATCCACCGTCTTGCGTGGCAGCACGGTACGGCGCCGCTTCAGTCCCTCATGGGTGGTGTAGATGTCCGGGTCTAGGGTGCCACCCAGGTGGACATTGAGCAGTTGAGCGCCACGGCAGATCCCCAATACCGGCTTCCCCAGGGGGACGAAGCGTTCGATGAGCTCCAGCTCCAGCTCGTCCCGCTGCGGGTCAACCCGGACATCGAGCTGGACCTCGCCGCCGTAGAGGTGGGCCTGGATATCGTCGCCACCACCGATGACGAGACCGTCGAGGTGATCGGGCTGCGGGCGCGAGGGGGAGAGTCGCAGTGGGCGTCCGCCGTGACGCCATACGGCGAACCAGTCGAACCACCAGGCGATACGGCTCTTGTAATCAGAGGTCGTGATTCCGATGAGAGGGCGGGTCATGAGGGGGTGCGGGCCTCCCGGATCCAGTCGCGCAGCTTTCCGACCCAGCGAGTCAGGCGCGGCAGAGTGTGATAGCTGATGTAGTCGGCGGAACGTTTGGTGAGCGCTTCGTCATCGGCAGCGAGTCGCTCGACCTCCACCCAGCGGTTCCATTCCACCACGGCACCCCAGCCTAGCTGTGAAAGCTGAGCATTGGGCAGGCGGTAGTGGAAGGTGGGACGCGCCTTGACCAGTGTGTCGTGGAACAGTTCGTGCGGGTAATCCGGCCGGAGAAAGGCAAACAGGGGGTAGAGGTCCAGCTCCCGATTGCGGGTCGGGTTGAACGCGATGTAGTCGGCGATCAGGCCATCGAGATCCGGTGCATAGTCCGGAGCCAGCACCTTGAGGGCGTAGGGTTTGGGAAAGGGATTGGCGTGAGGCAGCACCTCGCGGGTGATGTCGATATCGATCTCCTGTCGCAGCCACTCCGCCATGAGCAGATAGGCTCGCAGCTGCTTG
Source organism: Halomonas sp. ANAO-440 (assembly GCF_019915905.1). Lineage (NCBI taxonomy): Bacteria > Pseudomonadati > Pseudomonadota > Gammaproteobacteria > Oceanospirillales > Halomonadaceae > Halomonas > Halomonas sp. ANAO-440. The sequence goes on from NZ_JAHXBV010000034.1 coordinate 28,134, forward strand.
AGAATGTAAGCGACGTCCAGGCTGGCGACTTCGGGGTTGAGATGCAGGCCAAAGCCGTAGAGCAGGCTGGCGTCGGTGCCCTTGGCGCCATGGCTGTAGAGCGCCATGAACAGGGCGTCCAGCTCGGTGAGTTCGTCCCAGGGCACGGGGGGACAGACCACTTCAGTTGGCACCAGACCGGTTACCACGTCACCGATCAGTTGACGCGTTCGGTTATGCAACTCCACCCGCATCTGACGTCGCTGGCGCTCCCACTCGCTCTCCTTGCGCGGCACCTCTTGGAGCAGCTTGGCATCGGGATGCGCATACTGTGTGTCGAGCTCGATGACGAAGGTGCCCCAGCGTGTCTCCTCCACCTTGAATCGATGGGGGCTCACCACGCTGATCTCGCCACCGAAGAGGCTATGCACCAGCTCGGCGGTACCCAAGGGGGGCAGGCCGGCAAATTCGATTTCGACACCCACTCTACGAGGTCTACCCTGGTAGCTCAGTGGCGTGGGTGGTGATTGAGGCAACATGGAGGCATCCTGTGCGAGTCGTGCAGTCTTCGCCGCCAGCCTAGCACAGTGCTGAGCAGGCTCGGAGGAATCGATAATTGCTGGCTGCTGTCACAGGGCGAGGCAGCGAACATGTAAAGGAGTAGTCACGTAATGCCAGGTGGTTTCTTTCAGGCGTTGAGGGGCAGCAGGCGATGGCGCAAGGACTGGGCCTGGCTGCCGATCCTGCTTGTTGTCCTGTTGCTGGTTTCCGGTGGTCCACTGAGCGCTCAGTCCCTGCCTATCGGCGGGCTGGGGGCCGGCGAGGATGATGCCGGTCATGACCCCGCGGCGTTCCAGCAGTCGCTGAACGAGGTGATTGGCACCCTGGAGGATACCCAGCAGCGCGAGGCGCTGCTCGAAAGCCTGCGCGAATTGCAGCAGGTGCATGCCGAGCGTGCCGAAGAGGGAATGGGGCAGCGGCAGGGGCTGCTCGGCGCCCTGGCGGAGACGTTCAGCGAACTGGGTGAGCAGGCCGAAGCGGGTGAGTCGCCGATCGATGACTGGCAGCGCCAGCTGGAGCAGGGATGGGAGGATCTCGGTGACTTGATAGTTGGCACAGACTCCGCCGAGATCGCACGATTCACCATCGAGAGTGCCGTACTGCTGGCGATCTGGGCGGGGCTGCTGGTGATCCTGATTGCCTTGGGCAGGCAGCTGTTCGTGAGGCGAGGGTTGCCCCTTGACTTGCCGCGGGAGCCGCGGGGCTGGCTGCTGGCGCTGCATTTCCTCCGGCGCATGTTGCCCTGGGCCCTCGCCTTCGTCCTTGTCATGGGCCTGGCCCAGGCCTTGCCCGCCAGCCCCGGACGAACCCTGGCGCTGATCATCGCCTATCTGGCGCTGTGCGGGCGCGCCCTGTCAGTGATAGTGGAATGTGTGATTTCGGTCTTTACCCGAGGCCATCGCTTCATAGCAGTGCTCATCCTGCAGCAGCGGGCTCTGCGTAAGCTGTTCGTCATTGGCGCACTGATCGCGCTTGGCGATGCGCTAAATTCGGAACGCTTGTCTCTGATGATAGGGGAAGAACTGGCGGCGCTGGGCTCGGTGCTGGCCAATATGCTTGCAGCCATTCTCAGTATTCGCTTCATTCTCAGGTTCAAGCGGCCAATCAAGCATCTGATCCGCAACCGCTCCTGGCGTGTTCGCTCTGACGGTGGCACCACTATCGAATTGGCGCGTATCGTCGGTGGGCTGTGGCACGTCCCGGCGCTGCTGATCGTGGTGGGCTCGCTGCTGGCGATCTTTGTCACCGTGGGGGATGTCGGCGCGGCGTTGGCTCGCTCGATCATCTCTGCTGCCTTGCTGGTGCTGACCCTGGTCGTTACCGGCCTGATCCAGCGTCACATCGAGCGGCGCGCCAAGCGCCGTCGGATCAGCGAATACCGGCGCCGTCTCGAGCGCTTCGGCTATGCACTCTCGCATGTGGTTGCCTGGATCGTCTTCGCCGAACTGTCGCTGCAGGTATGGGGCGGCTCGCTGTTCGGCCTGGGTAGGGAGGGCGTGGCCGGCATGCGTATCGGCCAGGCACTGCTGGCGCTGGGCTTCACCGTGCTGCTGGCGTGGCTGGTGTGGATATTTGCTGATACCGCGATTCAGCGGGCGCTGATCACCTCGGGGCGCTCCCGGGGCCGCCGGGTCAACCAGGCACGGGCCCAGACCATTACTCCGATGATCCGCAACGTGATCTTCGCCACCATCGTAATCATCACCGGTATCGTGGGCCTGGCCAACCTGGGGGTTAACGTTACACCCCTGCTGGCCGGTGCCGGGGTCATCGGCCTGGCGGTGGGCTTCGGGGCCCAGACTCTGGTGCAGGACCTGATCACCGGCATCTTCATCATCATCGAGGATTCACTGGCGGTGGACGACTTCGTTCAAATCAATGGGCATATGGGCACCGTCGAGGGCCTGACCCTGCGCACCGTCAGATTGCGCGACCTGGACGGCATCCTGCACATCATCACCTTCAGCGCCATCCAGTCGATCCACAACATGTCACGTCATTTCGGTATTGCGCTGATGCGCATCCGCATACCGCACACCATGAAGATAGACGATGCCATCACCCTGATGCAGGAAACGGCCCAGGAACTGCGCCAGGACCCGATGATGCGCCACCATATCTGGTCGCCCCTGGAAATGCAGGGCGTCGACCGCTTTGATGAAGGGGCTGCGGTGCTACGCATGCGCTTCCGCACTGCACCGGTAATGCAGTGGGATGTGGCCCGTGCCTTCAACCTGCTGCTGAAGCAACGCATGGAAGCCAAGGAGATCGATCTGGGCATGCCGCGGCTCAGCGTCAGCATGGAAGGTCAGCCCGGCGATGATATGTCCACAGGAACGGCGTCAGACAATCATCAGGGACAGTTCCGTGACGCCAAGGGGCGGGAGCCGGGAGAAGCGGGTATTGCCGACCCGCACGGAGACACCAATCCGCAGAAGGCGTCGCCTGAATAGTGCTAGCCCTGCGTTGACAGCCAGTGGGCCGGGCAGCGCATGGGGTGCGGCGACCCCGTGGCAAGCGGCCCGTGTTCCGCCGTACCATGAAGCTGGTTACTACCGGCCATCGGTCCCAGGATCAGGAGCAGCGGCGACGTGATCACCGTCGAGCGCAAGGATAGCTTTCATCTCAAGATTTCCCGCGTCCTGCAGGAGGAGACCTCGCACCGGTTGGACGTGTTTCTGTTCGTACCCGGTGAGCTGGGGTTGAACGATCACGTCATCTCCGAGGACGCCTTCTATCACAGCGTCATTCACAGCAAGCGCACCTACTACAGTGACAAGCACCATCTGCCGCTGGTGCTGAGCCGGCTGGCCAGCCGCGGCAAGCTGACCAGCGACCAGTACCGGCTGAGCCTCAGCCTCTACGCTTACCAGTATGTGGTTGCACTGGAGCGCTCGACCCAGACCCTGCTGGACACTGCCAGACAGGTGAAAGAGGAGGAGCGGCGCCAGGACGGTCGGGATGAGTCGAACGCCGAAGGCGAGCTGCCTCCCGCGGAGGGTGAGCGTACCGAGGAGGAGATGACCCCAGCGGTGCGCCTGAGCGAACAGCTCGAGGAATTGTGCGAGCTTGCCCAAGGCATACTGCGACGCCTGCGGCGCAACCAGCCCGGCAGCGAAAAGCTTCACAAGTACTATGCCAATATCGACAACTACCTTTCATGGTTCACCGAGCAGCAGCTGCTGGCGCTGGTGGCAAACCTGCCGCGAGGCAGGGGGTTCCGTTCGGTGCGGAAACGGTTACTGACGATCTGTACTGCTGAGAGCGATCATCGCGAGCAGGCGGAGTACAACTCCCGTCGAGTCACCCATGATCCCACCCGGATGTCCAACAAGATGCGGCTGCTGCGGCGACTGATCGAACACCCGGTAACACTGAAGCAGCAGAGCCAGGAGCTGGGCAGTGGGGAGCAGAAGGCGGTCAAGGGGCTGGCCACGGCGGTGGTCATGATCTTCGTCTCACTGGGGCTGCTCCAGGCCCGCGACTCCCTGGGTGACATCACGGCTCTCTTCGTGCTCGCGATGGCCGTACTCTATGCCATGCGGGAGGTATTCAAGGATGATCTACGCAATACGCTGTGGCGCTGGCTGCGCAAGGGCCGCCCGAAGTGGCGTCGCCAGTATCTGGATGCCACCAGCGGTGCGCTGGTGGGTCGCCAGCTGGAGTGGTTCGACTACAAGCGATTCAGCAAGCTCGATGAAGATATTCAAAGGGTGAGGAAGCGGAATGTGGCTCAGCGAGAAGAAGTGGTACTCCACTATCGCTCGAGTTCACGTATGTCGCCTACCCGTTTCCTCAGCGGCTACGAGACGACGCGTGAAACCCTGTCGCTTGACCTCTCGGTACTGGCACGACTGATGGACAAGGGCGAGCACCATGTCTACCGGTTGAAGGATGGCCAGGTATCTCAGGAGTCGGTGGAGAAGCGCCATCTTCTGAATCTGGTCATCCGCGAGGAGGGCATCAATACCCGGCCAGTCATTCAGCGCTGGAAGATCGTCATGAGCCGTTCACGTATCGTCGATGTTGAGCAGGTCTACCAGGAGGGTGGAGAGTCGGAAGAGGGAAATGGGTCCCGGCTGGCGAAGGTTTGAGAGGTAGGTTTGCTTCATGTCAAGCTGTTGAAAATGGTTGTCTGCTAATGTAACGGTGAAGGTGCGGTTTGTGAGACCCCTCATCTGGGACTAGATTCATAGCCATGCCTTCCCGCTTTCATTATCCGGAGATACCACCATGCAAGCTGCAGATGTCATGACGCCCAATGTCATTACTGTTTCGCCCGACGCGGATGTTCAGGAGATCGCTCGCCTGCTGCTCGACAACAACATCAGTGCGCTGCCGGTGGTGGATACGGAGCATAAGGTGTTGGGCATCGTCAGTGAAGGAGACCTGATGCGACGGGTCGAGACTGGCACGCAGCGTCGCAAGTCCTGGTGGCTGCAGCTGCTTGAGGGCAATAATCCCAGCGAGTACATCAAGACCCATGCACGCAAGGCGCACGAAATCATGACTCGCGACCCGGTGACCGTCAGCGAGGATGAGTCGCTGCGACGTATCGCCAAGCTGCTTGAGCGCCACCATATCAAGCGGGTGCCGGTGGTGCGCGATGGCCGTCTGGTGGGAATTGTCAGCCGGGCCAACCTGCTGCGCGGCTTTGCCGCCAAGAAGACGGACGTCGAGGCGGTCAGCGTTGATGATCGAGACATTCGCGACGCCATTCTCAAGGAGATCGACGATAACACCGGGGTCTGGGTCGACCGTATCAACGTCATCGTCGCCGATGGTGCTGTTCAGGCCTGGGGCCTGGTGGAGAATCAGGAAGAGTGGCAAGCTGTTCAGGTAGCCATTGAAAACACCCCCGGGGTGAAGTCGGTAGAAAACAACGTAGGGATGTTGCCGCGGGGTATGGGGGGAGCCTGAGGCCCCGGAGCGACAGGACGCAGGAAAGTATGACGAGTGCATGTCAGTAGGGCGGCCGACCGGCCGCCCTACTGATAGTGCGTCAGCGGATCTGCTGGAGGGCAGCCTCCAGATTACCCAGGCTGCGCTCGAGATGGTGCAGCTTGTCCAGCCCGAACAGGCCGATGCGAAAGGCTTGATAGCCCTCGCCCTCGTCGCACATCAGCGGTACCCCGCCCGCTACCTGGACGCCGGCGGCGGCAAACTTGCCGACGATACCCGGATCACGGGTGTAGTAGACCACGACACCGGGCGCTTCGAATCCGGGAGCCGCCACGCTGCGGTAGCCGTACTTGGCCATCAACGAGCGCACACCCTCGCCCAGCGCCCACTGTTCCTCGCGGACCTTGTCGAAGCCGTAGGCAGCCGTCTCCACCATGATGTCGCGTAGCCGTGCCAGGCCGTCGGTGGGCATGGTGGCGTGGTAGGCGTGGCCGCCGTTTTCGTAGGTCTCCATGATGGTAAGCCATTTGCGCAGGTCACAGGCAAAGCTGGTGCTGGTGGTCTCCTCGATCCGTTCTCGGGCCAGCTCGGAGAGCATGACCATGCCGCAGCAGGGCAGGCCGCTCCATCCCTTCTGCGGCGCGCTCAGCAGCACGTCGACGCCGATCATGCGCATGTCCACCCAGAGCGTACCGGAGGCGATGCAGTCAAGGACGAAGAGCCCGCCCACCGCATGAACGGCGGCTGCGACGCGCTTGAGGTAATCATCGGGTAGCAGGATACCGGCGGAGGTCTCGACATGGGGCGCGAAGACAACCGCAGGCCGCTCGTCGTGAATGGTGCGTTCCACCTCTTCGATGGGCGCCGGGGCGAAGGCTGACAGCGGGTCGGCCGGGTCCTCGCGGCGCGCCTTGAGCACTGTGATGGAGTCCGGAATGGCCCCCATCTCGAGTATCTGGGACCAGCGAAAGCTGAACTGGCCGTTGCGGATCACCAGGCAGTGTTTGCCGGTGGCGAACTGGCGTGCCGCAGCCTCCATGCCGAAAGTGCCGCTGCCAGGCACGATCACGGCACTATGTGCCTGGTAGACCTGCTTGAGAGTGGTAGAAATGTCCTGCATCACGCTCTGGAAGCGCTGGGACATGTGATTCAATGAACGATCGGTATAGACCACCGAATATTCCAGCAGGCCATCGGGGTCGACATCGGGCAGCAGGCCGGGCATTTATTTCTCCCTGTATACAGTTCGGGGTAAGCAATGCCTAGAGGATATTCTGATTGGCGGTCATGAACCAGTTTCGGCGCCAAGGGGTGGGTCGTCTTGCAAGGGAGGTGGTGAACTGGCCGGGACACGCATTCGCATGCGGCCCCGGTGGATGGCGGCTCAGGGCCTGCAGAAATAGACTTTTGCCGGGGGGATGTTGATGGGCTCGAAGCCGCACTCCACGGCGGAGAAGACCTGACGCAGGTCGGTCAGGACCTTGGGTGAAAACTGATAGATCAGCATGGAACCCTCCGGCAGCAGCGCTTCCCGGCTGCCTTTGAGGATGCGTTCGCGAATCTCCGCGGGCATGGTGCTGAAGGGAATGCCCGCGACGACATAGTCGGCGGCGGGCAGACCAAGGCGATCGAGTTCGGCCTGGATGGTCTCGGCGGAGCCACTGATGACCTGAAGGCGTGGATCGAGTAAAGAGCGTTGCAGGAAGTCGACGAACTCCTCGTTGGTCTCTATGACCACCAGCGTCGCTTCCGGATGCAGATGTTTCAGAATCTCTCGTGTGATTGTGCCGACACCGGGGCCATACTCGACGATGACGCGCGCGCGTTCCCAGTCGACCGGCTCGAGCAGCCGGCGTACCAGATAGGGTGAACTGGGGATAATGGAACCCAGCATCCGAGGATGCTTGAAGAAATTACGGGCGAAGAGTGACAGTTGGGCGCGTCGCTCGGTTCCTGCCATGACCGAGGGTCGGTCTTGAGCCGTCATGGGCTAGCCTCCTGATTTATAGCGTAACATGACTCCACTCTAGGCTAGCGGGCTCGTGCAGGAAAGGGCACTTTGTTTCGTAACCCCTCCGGCAGGTTGCGGCAGCGGGTATTCTGGATTGTTGCATGCCCGGCGCCGCGGGCCAAAAACCCCCTGCGGCTAAAGAGTATGTGAAATATACTTGACGGAGGGCTGGCGGAGGCATAGCTTGGAATGTGGATATTTTATATGAACGTCTGTAATTGTTGACGTCTGAGCACCCTTTCCAGCTGCGGGTGATACCATGCCAAACAACAAGACCAGCGAACCTTCCCACTCGGCGCCACCCTTGGTTCGCTTCGATGCGGTACAGAAGACCTTCGATGGCGAGAACCTGGTGGTGAAGGACCTCAACCTCACCATCCATCAAGGCGAATTCGTGACCCTCTTGGGTCCTTCCGGTTCCGGCAAGACAACCTGCCTGATGATGCTGGCCGGCTTCGAGGTACCTACCAACGGCGACATCTACCTGGGCACCCAGCGCTTGAACAGCGTGCCTCCTCACAAGCGCAATTTCGGCATGGTCTTCCAGAATTATGCGCTCTTCCCCCATATGACGGTGGAGGAGAACATTCGTTATCCGCTCAAGACGCGCAAGGTGCCGGCGGCTGAAGCTGACCGCAAGGTGGCCGAGATACTGGATATGATCAAGCTGGGTGAGTTCGCTCGGCGTCGCCCTACGCAGCTATCGGGCGGACAGCAGCAGCGTGTCGCCCTGGCCCGCGCCCTGGTCTTCGAGCCGCAGTTGATCCTGATGGATGAGCCTCTCGGTGCGCTCGACAAACAGCTGCGCGAGCACATGCAGCTGGAGATCAAGCAGCTTCATGAGCAGTTGGGATTGACTGTCGTCTTTGTCACCCATGACCAGAGCGAAGCACTGACCATGTCGGATCGCGTGGCGGTCTTTGACGACGGAATCATCCAGCAGATCGACACCCCCAGCAATCTCTACGAGTACCCGGCCAACGCCTTTGTTGCCCAGTTCATTGGCGAAAACAATACTCTGCCCGGCCGCATCGAGTCCGTGGAAGGGCGCCAATGCCGGGTCAGCTTTGGCGATGGCTTGAACACCGGAGCACTGCTCGGCCCGAGCCTGGAGGTGGGCGACACCACACGGCTCTCGATTCGCCCAGAGCGTATCAAGCTCAATGGCGCATCACGAGAGTTGCCCAATCGCATGCAGGCGCGTGTGCGGGAGTTCATCTACCTCGGGGATCACATGCGGGTGCGCTGTGAACTCGCCGGCAACGACGACTTCGTCGCCCGCGTCCCCGTGGATGAGTTCACCAGCAGCATGCGGTCGGGCGATGTGGTGGAGCTCGGCTGGCGAGACGAGGACGTTCGCGCACTGGATGCGCCCTGATCGCCTCCATTGGCCATGCACATATCCAGGTGCAGCCCGGATTGGCGAGGTGCGCGGTAAGTGCGTTTCATCAACAGCGTTTCATCAATAACAAGGTTCTGTACCAACAGCGTTTCAATAACGTTCCTTATCAACAACAAAGGTCTCAATGACCGGGAGAAAGATATGACTCACAGCCGTTTCCCACTTTCGCGTCTTGGTCGCAGCGTTGCCATCGGCAGCCTGCTGACGACGGGGCTGGCCGTTTCCGCTGGCGCCCAGGCACTGACCGTCATCTCCTTTGGCGGTGCGTCCGGTGACGCCATGCAGCAGGCCTACTACGGCCCCTTCCAGGAGAGCACGGGCGTCAATCTCACGCCGGGCGACTACAACGGTGAGCTGTCGCGCATCCGGGCCATGGTCGAGACCGGCAATGTCAGCTGGGATCTCGTGGAGATGGAGTCACCCGAGCTGGTCCGCGGCTGTTTCGAGGGGCTGTTCGAGCCCATCGACTGGGGCCGGCTTGGCCTGGGCAATGAGCTGATCGACTCGGCATTCGATGAGTGCGGTGTCGGCACCTTCGTCTGGTCCACGGTGCTGGCCTACGATGCCGACGCCCTGGATACGCCGCCGACATCCTGGGCCGATTTCTGGGATGTGGAGCAGTTCCCCGGTACCCGTGGCCTGCGTCGTGGCGCCAAGTACACGCTGGAGTTCGCGCTCATGGCCGATGGCGTGCCGGCCGATGAGGTCTATGAGGTGCTCGAGTCGCCGGAAGGCGTCGACCGCGCCTTTGCCAAGCTCGACGAGATCAAGGAGCACATCCAGTGGTGGGAGGCGGGTGCTCAGCCGCCCCAGTGGCTGGTTGCCGGTGACGTGGTCATGACCTCTTCCTACAACGGCCGCATCGCCGCCGCCCAGGAAGAAGGCAGCAACCTGGAGATCGTCTGGAACGAAAGCATCTACGACCTGGATTACTGGGCCATCGTGGCGGGCAGCGAGTATGTCGACGAAGCCTACGACTTCATCATCTTCGCCAGCCAGCCCGAGAACCAGGCTGCCTACTCCAGCCTGATTCCCTATGGCCCGGTGCATCCGGATGCCATTGCCCAGCTCGATGAAGAGCAGGCGCGGCGCATGCCAACCCATGAAGAGAACATGGAAGGCGCGCTGGCCGTGGATACCGCTTTCTGGGTCGACTACGGCGAGGAGCTGGAGCAGCGCTTCAACGCCTGGGCGGCGCGCTGATCCCACGACGTCGGCAGCGGCTTACCGGCCGCTGCCTCGTTTCCTGCGGCGTGTCCCGACCCGCTGGGTCACGCCGGTCTTCATCAGTGGGAGAAGGCCATGACCACGACCATTGCGGCTTCGCAGCCGCCATCCAGGCCGGCGGGTACGCTCAAGGCCCAGCTACGTCGCGCCGAGCGGCTGCGTAAGTGGAAGGCCTTCGGGCTGGTCGCACCGCTGGCGCTGTTTCTGATTGTCGTCTTCGTCATGCCCATCGGCAGCATGCTGTGGCGCAGCGTCGACAACACCGAGCTGGAATCCGTCATGCCGCTCACCACGGCCGGTTTGCAGCGATGGGACGGTACCGGGCTCCCCGATGAGTCCACCATGGCATCCTTCGCCGCAGAGCTGCGCGACTCGCGCCAGGGGGGCGGGCTGGGGCGCATCGGGCGCCGCCTCAACTATGAGGATACCCAGTACCGCAGCCTGCTGATGCGCACCTTGCGCGGCCTGCCTGCGAGCCTGGAGGCCGATGCCGATTGGACCTCCACTCTTATCGAGATCGATGAGGCCTGGGGCGAAACTGCCACCTGGCTGGGTATCCAGCGCGCAGCACCGCCGACCACGGACCGCTATCTGCTGGCGTCGGTGGATCTCGAGCGCGGCGACACCGGCCAGATTCAACGCATCGGTGAAGGCGACCGTCTCTATCAGGCGGTATTCCAGCGTACCCTGGTGATCGCCGGAGGCGTCACGCTGATCTGCCTCGCACTGGGTTTTCCGCTGGCGTACCTGCTGGCCACGCTGCCGGCGAAAACCAGTAACCTGCTGATGATACTGGTGCTATTGCCATTCTGGACATCGCTGCTGGTGCGCACAGCGGCCTGGATCATCCTGTTGCAGTCCAATGGCCTGGTGAACCAGTCACTGATGGCCACGGGCGTAATCGACTCTCCGCTACAGCTGGTGTTCAACCGCATCGGCGTTTTCTTCGCCATGGTGCATATCCTGCTGCCGTTCATGGTGCTGCCGCTCTACAGCGTGATGAAGGGCATCTCGCCGAGCTACCAGCGCGCCGCGGTGTCGCTGGGCGCGCATCCCTTTGCCGCCTTCTGGCAGGTCTATGTTCCCCAGACGATTTCCGGCATCGCGGCAGGCACGATCCTGGTCTTCATCATGGCGCTGGGCTACTACATCACTCCGGCCCTGGTAGGCGGACCGGCAGACCAGATGGTCAGCTACTACGTGGCCTACTACACCAACAGCACCAATAACTGGGGTATGGCAGCGGCACTTGGCAGCATCCTGCTGGTGGTAACGCTGATGCTCTACCTGGTTTACCACCGCTTGGTGAACCGCAAGCAGATGATCCGGCACTGACCGCTCAGGAGAAGAATAATGGCTCTGCCTCCCTATGCATCGCCGATAGAAAAGGTCTGGTTCTGGGTCTTCCGCGGATTCTGCGGTCTGGTCCTGCTGTTTCTGATCACCCCGGTGCTGGTGATCATTCCGCTATCGTTCAGCAGCAGCTCTTTTCTGACCTATCCACTGCCGGGGTTCTCGCTGCGCTGGTATGCGGCCATCTTCGATACATCCGGCCCATGGATGGGGGCGCTGAAGAACAGCCTGATCGTGGCGCCACTGGCGACCCTGCTGGCGATGACCTTCGGCACCCTGGCCGCGGTAGGGCTCAATCGGGCCGATTTTCCCGGCAAGGGGCTGATCATTGCGCTGTTGATCTCGCCCATGGTGGTGCCGCTGGTGATCGTCGCCGTGGGCATGTACTTCTTCTTCGCCCAGGTGGGCCTGCTCAACTCCTATGCCGGCCTGGTCCTGGCCCATACCGTGTTGGGGGTGCCCTTCGTCGTGATTACCGTGAACGCCACCCTGCAGGGATTCGACTTCAATCAGGTGCGGGCCGGCGCCAGTCTCGGTGCCAACCCGCTGCGGGTCTTCTTCACCATCATCCTGCCGCAGATCGTCCCCGGGGTGGTCTCCGGCGGCCTGTTCGCCTTTGCCACCTCGTTCGATGAGGTAGTGGTGGCGCTGTTCATCGCCAGCCCCACCGAGCGCACGCTGCCGATCCAGATGTTCTCTGGTATTCGCGAGAACATCAGCCCGGCCATCGCCGCCATGGCCACCATCCTGATCCTGATGTCGACCCTGCTGCTGGTGACCATGGAACTGCTGAGACGGCGCAGCGAGCGGTTGAAAGGGGCAATCTGAACAGCGCGCCTATAATTTTGTTGTGGCACCTCTGCGCCCCGCCTTCGCGGGGCGTATCGCGTTTGGAGCCTATGTGCAGCGACGCATGTACTGAAGACGACAGGGAAGCTGGCAAGGTAAGCTATGGCGGCAGGTGGACTGGCGATGCCGGCCGGGCCGCTGGTTGGATTCTCGGCTTCACGACTTAAGGGGTCATGGTGAAAGACTTTCTGATTATCGGTGGAGGCGTCATCGGCATGATGACCGCCTGGCAGCTGGCTGCTGCCGGGCATACCGTCACCCTGGTGGAGCGAGGAAAGTGCGGGCAGGAAGCGTCATGGTCCGGGGGAGGTATCGTCTCGCCCCTCTACCCCTGGCGCTACAGCGAGCCGGTCTCCAACCTGGCGCAGCAGGCCGGGGACGAGTACGCCGCGCTGACGGCACAGCTGTTGGAGGCGACGGGTATCGATGCCGAGTATCGCCAGAAGGGGCTGCTCTACCTGCGGGTCGACGATGGCGACAGGGCATTCGAGTGGGCGAAACGTGCCAACAAGCCGCTTGAGGCTGTCGATGCGGCATTCATCTACCGGAAGGAGCCCTGGTTGGCGGCAGGCCTGCCCAGTGGCCTTTGGATGCCGACCCTGGGCAGTGTCCGCAACCCACGGCTCTGTCAGGCACTGCGAGCCCATCTCATGACGTTGCCCGGCGTTACCCTGCATGAGGGGGCATCGGTCGAAGCACTGTGCATGGAAGAAGGGCGTGTCACAGGGGCGGTTACCTCCCAGGGACGTATCACGGGAGGGCAGGTGATTGTGTGCGGCGGTGCCTGGAGCGGGGTCCTGCTGGGTAGCATCGGGGTCGCGCTACCTGTGCGCCCCGTGAAGGGCCAGATGATGCTGTTCCGCACGCCGCCGATGCCCGGAGGCAGGCAGCTGCTGGAGCGCGTGGTGCTCGCCGATGGACGCTATCTGATTCCGCGAGCCGACGGCCGTGTGCTTGTCGGCTCGACCCTGGAGCAGGTGGATTTCGACAAACGCCCCACCGAGGCGGCGCGGGACTCGCTGCGACAGAGCGCCATTGCCATGTTGCCGGCACTGGCCGAGTGCGAGATCGAGCACCACTGGGCCGGGCTCCGGCCCGCGGCGCCGGATGGCATTCCGTTCATCGGCGCGGTGCCCGGCATCGAGGGACTCCATGTCAATGCCGGGCACTATCGCAACGGTCTGGTGCTGGCGCCGGCGGCGACACGGCTGCTGGTCGACCAGCTGTTGGGTCGACCCACCCGGATCGACCCCGCGCCCTACCAGCCCTCGAAGCGCCTCCGGGAGCGGGGTTGTAGCGAAACAGAGGATGGCGAGACTTTCTTGCTCTAGGGGTTCATCCGCTGCGCTGCCTGGATCGCCGTCAAGGCGATGGTATAGACGATGTCGTCCACCAGGGCGCCGCGGGAGAGATCGTTCACCGGCTTGTTGAGGCCCTGCAGCATGGGGCCGACGCTGACCACCCGGGCGCTGCGCTGTACCGCCTTGTAGGTGGTGTTGCCGGTGTTGAGGTCGGGGAAGACGAACACCGTGGCGCGCCCGGCCACCGGTGAATCGGGCGCCTTCTGGCGGCCGACGCTCTCGATGGCGGCGGCATCGTACTGCAGCGGCCCGTCGATCAGCAGGTCCGGCGCCTGCTGGCGGGCCAGCCGGGTGGCCTCGCGCACCTTCTCCACGTCGACGCCGCTGCCCGACTCGCCGGTGGAGTAGCTGATCATGGCGACCCGGGGCTCGATACCGAAGGCCTGGGCGGAGCGGGCGCTCTGGATGGCAATCTCGGCCAGCGCCTCGGCGTCGGGGTCGGGATTGACCGCGCAGTCGCCATAGACCACCACCTGCTCGGGCAGCAGCATGAAGAAGATCGACGATACCTGGCGGTAGTCGGGGGCGGTCTTGATCAGCTGGAAGGCCGGGCGCACCGTATTGGCGGTGGTATGGATCGCCCCCGAAACCAGGCCATCGACCTCGTCGAGCTGCAGCATCATGGTGCCCAGTACCACATTGTCCTGGAGCTGATCCTCGGCGGTCAGCGCGTTAACCTTGCCGCCGCGCCGTTCGACCATGGGCGCGATGTAGCGGACCCGTATCGATTCCGGGTCGATGATCTCCAGCCCTTCCGGCAGCTCGATGCCGCGGTTTCGCGCCACCTCCTCGACCTCTTCTCGACGTGCCAGCAGCACGCAGCGGGCGATCCCTCGCTGTTGGCAGATGGCGGCGGCTTCCACGGTGCGCGGTTCGCTGCCTTCGGGCAGGACGATGCGTCGGTCCGCCTGCTGGGCGAGCTTGACCAGCTGGTAGCGGAAGGCCGAGGGCGAGAGCCGGCTGGCATAGCCTCGGCTCAGGTGGTCCTTCAGCCACTGCAGGTCGATGTGTTCGGCCACGAAGCGCGTCACCTGTTCGGCGCGTTCCAGGTCGTCCATGGGAATGTCATTGCCCATCCGCCCCAGGTCCTTGGCCGTGGTGAAGCTGTCGGTATCCACGGCCAGCACGGGCATGCCTGTCTTCAGGGCGGGACGGCACATCTCGATCATGTTGTCGTTGGGCATGTAGCCGTTGGTCAGCAGGACCCCGGCCATGGGCACACCGTTCATGGTGGCCAGCGCCGAGGCGAGCACGATGTCGTCACGATCGCCCGAGGTGACGATGAGGTTGCCGGGACGGAAGGCATGGAGGGCGTTGGCGGCGCTACGGGCGCAGAGACTGGTGGAGAGCACCCGGCGGTTGGCCGCATCGCCCTCACTGAGAAAGCGCGCGTTCAGGGCACGGGCCACGTCGACGACCCGCGGGGCGATCAGGGCGGCGTTATAGGGCACCACGCCGATCAGGTGGAAGCGGTCGGTGGCCAGGGCTGGCGAATAACGGCGCAGCTCGGCCAGCAGGCGCTCATCGACCTGCATGCGGCCGCCGGGAGCGAGCAAGGGCGGCGCTTCGCTGCCGGGCGGGTTGGGCATGCGCATGAGGATGCAGCCCAGGGTGCGAGCGGAGCCGATGCCGCCGAAGGCCTGGGCATGCATGTCCAGCTGCTCGGCCAGGACCCGGGGTTCGACCGTGTCACCGCTGCCCACCAGGATGATGCGGGCATTGAGGGCGTGGGCCAAGTGGGTGTTGAGCTGTGTGGCGTAGGTGCCATGAGCCGTCGGCACCACCCCTTCCACCACGATCAGTTCCGGTGCTGTTCCCGCCTGGCGCTCGATGGCCTGGTCATGCAGTTCGATCACCTGCTCCATGAGCACATCGAGTCGGTCCTGGCGCAGCAGCCGCTCCATCTCGGCCTGGGGCATGGGTGGCGGCGCCTCCAGCCCCAGGGTACTGCTGACCAGGGCGGTGGAACGGTCGGGTCCGGGGCCGTTGAGTTCGTCCTGGCGAAACGGCTTCAGGAAGCCGGCCTTGAGGCCGATGGTGTCGAGGGCCTGCATCAGGCCCAGGCTGGCCGATGTCAGCCCGACACCCACGCTGGTCGGCACCATCAGCAGGACCTGGGGTTGCGGGCGGGCATTGCGTGGTGTCATGGGGTGGTCTCGTCCAGTAGCTGGCGGGTTTCTTTGGCGATGCGGCCCTCTTCATCGGTGGGGATGACCCAGAGGCGAGGTGCCGCCGGATGCCCCCCGTCGATGCGGCCTTCGCGTCCACGCACCGTCTGGGCGTTGACGGCACGATCCAGGCCCAGGCCGAAGTGGGGCAGATGGCTGACGACCTTTTCGCGGACCAGCGGCGAGTTCTCGCCGATGCCGCCGGTAAAGACAATGCCGTCGAGGCGGGGCAGGGCGCAGGAGAGCGCTGCCAGTGATTTGGCGATGCGATAGCAGAAGACCTCGATGGCCAGCCGGGCGTTCTCGTGCCCTTCGCTGGCGGCGATTTCCAGCTCGCGCATGTCGTTGGTCAGCCCGGAGAGTCCCAGCAGGCCGCTGCCGCGGTTGAGGGCCTCATCGATGCGCTCCAGGCTCCAGCCGAGCTGGCGTGCCAGGTGGGCGTGAAGGCCGGGATCCACGTCGCCGCTGCGGGTGCCCATCACCAAGCCTTCGAGCGGGGTCAGGCCCATGCTGGTGTCGAGACTGCGGCCCTCCCAGACGGCACAGGTGGAGCAGCCATTTCCCAGGTGTGCGGTCAACCAGCCACCCTCGATGCCGCTCAGGGCATCGGCACGCTCGCTGACGTAAGCGTGGCTGGTGCCATGGAAGCCGTAGCGACGGATGCCGTGATCACGGTAGAGCGCTTCCGGCAGAGCGTAGCGGAAGGCTTGGGGTGGCAATGACTGGTGAAAGGCCGTATCGAACACGGCCACTTGCGGGAGATCGGGAAACAGCTTGCATGTGGCCGCCACCCCTTCCAGGTTGGCGGGGTTGTGCAGCGGGGCCAGGGCGGCGGTGGCCTCGATGGCTGCTATCACTTCATCGTCGAGCCGCGCGGCCCGCGTGAAGCGCTCGCCGCCGTGAACGATGCGATGGCCAACGGCGGCGGGCCGGTGGCCCTCGAGATGCTCCAGGATGGCCTCTAGCGCCCGGGTATGATCGGCGCCGGGCAGGGCCTTCTCGAAACGCTCGCTGCGGCTGTCGATACCCTTCAGGAAGGCGTCGCTGCTGCCCAGGCGTTCGGCAATGCCAGCGAGGCGCGGCTGGTCCGCTGCGGCGGGTATCAGCGCGTACTTGATCGAGGACGAGCCACAGTTGATGACCAGTACCGAAGCGTTCATCGGTTCTCCCGGTGGTATGAGTTAGGGAAACACTGCATAAATGTCTGCGCGTGCGAATCACTGCGTTGCGCGGTGCTCGAAATCCTCACCTATACCCCATAGGCTCCGGTTTCTGTGCTCCGGGCGCCTTGTGCTTCATCCCGCTCGACGATTTATTCAGCGCTTCCTTGGGGGGTAGCATAGACGTTAGACCTTAGTCTACCATGAGATGCTTTGCAGGCTATCATTCGACGCGCCCATTGTGCATGATCAGGGGAGAATGGGCTTCTGTTGAAAACGCTGGCATGCTGACCGCCATCCTTCAAACACGGGAAAACCACTCATGTCGTCACCGCCATCGGCGATGGCCGTCCCCGTCTTGCTGCCCCGCCATGTTGCCGTCTTGCTTCTGGCCGGTGTCGCCACGCTGTTTGCCGGCAATCATGTGGCGGCTCGCCTGGCCTTCGACGAGGGTACCGGGCTACTGCTGGCCGTACTTGTCCGCTCCGCCGTTGCGCTTGCTGTGCTTGTCATCCTGTTCATGGCCCAGGGCAAGCGCCTGGTGTTGCCGGCGGGGGCACGACGATGGCAGCTGCTGGCGGGGTTGATGGTGGCGGTACAGAGCCTCTGCCTCTACTCGGCGGTGGCCCGCATACCGGTGGTGGTGGCGCTGCTGCTGATGAACACCTTTCCCATACAACTGGCACTGCTGACCTGGGCGTTGGGAGGGCCGCGTCCGACCCTGCGGGCGGCGTTGATCATGGCCGTGATCCTGGCGGGGCTGGTGGTGGTACTCGACGTGCCGACCTTGGTGGCTTCGCCCCAGGCCCTGGGAGAGGAGTGGCTGACGGGTGTGGCCTTCGGTCTCGGCGCCGCTACCGCCTTCTCCTTTGCGCTGTGGATCACCGAGCATCGCCTTGCCGAGGTGGGCAGTACCCTGCGCAGCCTGCTCACCATGCTGACGGTGCTTGTCGCCATGCTGCTGGCCGGTGCGATGAGCCTGGTGCCCGGTGGAATGGCGCTGCCGGCGAGTGCCACCGGCTGGGCGGGGCTGGTGTCACTGGCCGTACTCTACAGCGTGGCGTTTTCGGTACTCTTCATCAGCGTGCCGCGGCTGGAGATGGCCCGCAATGCGCCGGTGATGAACGTTGAACCGGTGGCCTCGCTGGTGCTGGGCTATCTGGTGCTGGGGCAGATGTTGAGCGGCATACAACTGATCGGCGGGGGGATCGTGCTGGGGGGCATCGTGCTGTTGAGTCTTTCACGGCGTCCCTGACAAGGAGGAAGTTTTTTCAGTCGGTAAATTCACTTGCGTGATTGCCGCAGTTGTACCAGACTTCCCCTGCGTGTAAGGAAACGCTGTTTCTTAATGGAGGTGCATCATGAAACTGCTAGCCATTCCCGCTGCCCTATTGATCACCGGCGCCTTCGCAACCGCAGCCCAGGCCCAGTATCAGGTACCGATGTACCCTCAAGGCTATGTTGGTGGTGATGCCATGTTCTGGGATCTCAATCCCGATGGCGCTTCGTCCGCCAACTCGACGGGGCTGCGCATCAGAGGTGGCGCCCAGTTCAACGAGTTCTTCGCCGCAGAGGCTCACGTGGGTATCGGTGGCTCCGACGGTGATGTCGAGCTGGACTACCTGGTGGGTGCTTATGCAAAGGGCATCGCGCCTATTTCAGAAGAGTTTCGGCTTTACGGCCTGGTGGGCATGACCGAAGTCGATTTCGATATGGACCGTGAGAACGGTTTC
Organism: Halomonas sp. ANAO-440; assembly: GCF_019915905.1. Lineage (NCBI taxonomy): Bacteria > Pseudomonadati > Pseudomonadota > Gammaproteobacteria > Oceanospirillales > Halomonadaceae > Halomonas > Halomonas sp. ANAO-440. The sequence goes on from NZ_JAHXBV010000034.1 coordinate 46,840, forward strand.
TCCTATGGAGCCGGCGCCGAGTTCGATGTGGCACCGAACCTGGCGGTGGGTGCCGACTACATGCGCTACCTGGACAAGTCCGACTACACCTTCGATGCGGCAAGTGTCGGTGTACGCTTCCGCTTCTGATCGGACGGCATCAGCCAGGTTCCGGAGTTCATAAGCCATTTTCTCGCCCCTGTCGCCTGACTGGCGCTGTTCCCGAGGGTGGTGCCTCGGGATGACTTGGGG
>NZ_JAHXBV010000035.1:0-10766 GCF_019915905.1 Halomonas sp. ANAO-440
GGCCTGAGTTATTTACTAAGCGGGTGGTCAATCACACGGGACCCGACAGGTATCCACTATGGCTTCACGCACGGCTTCTGGCTGATGGATTTTCTGGTCGAAGAGTCGGTTGAACTTATCGGCGCCACTTTGATGGCAGCGGCGGCAGCGGCGTTCTATGCGGATATCGAACACTCTCTCGAGAGGTGATGGCCGGCTGGTGATTGAAGACTGAGAGTCCTCAGGCAAGCAATCGTGTCTCCGACTCGAGTATCGATCGTTACTTTCGCGTTTTTTTCTCCATCACCAATCCCGCGATACCTGGGTGAGCTTCGACGTCGTAGCAGTTTGCCAGACTCTGCGCACCGCTATGGTAGGCGGCGACTTGTCATCACCTCCTTTCGTGGGTAACAAATCGGATCGGCTAGTCGAATCCGACACGGAAATACTATTGGAGGCACCGCACCGCACCGCACCGCACCGCACCGCACCGCACCGCACCGCACCTCAGCTTCCAGATGACCATGAGTTACCTGGACAAGCAGTTCTGGCTGACGGTGCAGTCTGCCGAAGCGCAGCAGCAACAGCTTGGGGATGATAGCCGTGCATAGCGAAGACTATGCGACGGCGGCTCGTCACCTGCCTGTCGCTGCCGAGCAGGGCGATGCGCTAGCCCAATTCTGGATGGGCTGGATGTATCGGAACGGAAAGGGGATGGAGCGCGACTTCGAGCAAGCGGCCCAGTGGTATCGGCGATCGGCAGAGCAGGGCAATGCTGCAGCTCTCAATAATCTTGGGCATCTTCACGACCAGGGGCACGGTGTCGCTCAGGATCGCGTGTTGGCTTATGCGCTTTACAATCTTGCTGCGAGTCGAGGCAACGAGAAAGGCTTGTCAAATCGTGACCAAATTTTGTCGGAACTGACTCCGGCACAGGTGGCCCAGGGCCAGCGTATGGCAGCCGAGTGGCGTGAGGGGCCCAGATCAGCTTATGAGGGCAGACCCGGTCAAGTGAGACCTGATCCCAAACAGTGCTGGATTGACGGCCCCATTTGGTATTGTCGGCGTTCTGGAGAGGAGACGCTGAACCACCAGGTGTATTGTTCGACTGCCGCTCATGAGAAGCGTGCGACTGGCCGTGGCGGTTCAGGTTCCCCGGATGATGGCCGCCACTGTACAATACCTGCGCTTCAGGGTTGCCACCTGAGGGCTTGCTGCAAGCTTGACATTTTATGGCGGAACGCCCCCGGCCCATGGGGGACATCCACGATGGAAGCCCCGAGAACCTGGACCTGCCGTCTGGTAAGGGGATGATGAGTTCAACATCAATGTTGATAGTTCACTGACTGAAAAGGAGCTAGACCCATGGCAGAAGAGCCGCAAACCGTGACCATCAACGACACCAAGTACAAACTGGACGAGCTTTCCGATGAAGCCAAGGCCCAGGTTAACAATCTACGGGTGCTCGATCAGGAGATAGAGAGGGTTAGGCAGCAGATGGCGATCTACCAGACCGCCCGGGGTGCCTATGCCAAGGCACTGAATGAGGCGTTGCCCAGCAGCGAAGCCAAGGCAGGGGCCGCTACGAAGGCCGCCGGCAAGAAGAAGGCTGCAACTGCCAAGAAGAAGACGGAGACCCGCCACTGACCGAGGCGAGCACGCCTCGATGTCCTTCCATCGGTACCCACATTGCGTACCGTTGCATCCTACGTTTGAACTGGGCAGCCCTTGTGGCTGCCCCGGCCCATATGCTGTTCTGCCTATATCAGGTTTCATCAGTCGTCAAAGATACCAAGCAATATGTGAGAGGGGGCTTGAATGGCAACGGCAACTGCGGGCGATGTTGTAAATTTTCCTTATAGTGCGGTTACTTACATCGAGGCGACCTTTCCCGATGGAACTCGGGTATCGGGGTCCGGTGCCGTGGTTGGAATCAACGACGTGTTGACGGCGGCGCATGTGATCTACAGCCCCGAAAATGGAGGCATGGCCGAGCGGGTGACGGTCTACCCCGGGCATGATGGCTGGATTGACCCGGCGGATGGCTATTCGTCTAGTTATGCTCAGTATTATCAGTTGGAGCCGACACGGCCAGGCAGCGTGACGATTCAGGAAAGCCAGGACGATCTGGCACTGCTGGGGTTCGATACGGCGCTGGGGCTGGAGACCGGCTGGTTTACTCTGGGCCCTTATGTGGACGGTGAGGCGTATCAGCTCGCCGGCTATCCTGGTCGCTATGCCGATGCCAGCGGACCGCGCCTGACTCGGGATAGCGGCTGGGTCGGCGAGGACTCCCGCTATGGGGTGCTGAACATCGAAGCGCTGGATGTCAGCCCAGGCAGTAGCGGGGGCCCGGTTTGGTACGACAACGGTGGCCAGGCCATGCTGGTGGGTGTCGTGTCGACTTCGTTGTGGGCGGTCAGCGTGCAGGCACAATACGATACGCTTCAGGCCTGGATTGCCGGTAACGACCATCTGTTGCCCCCCGATGAGAGGAGCAGTGGCATTCCGGATGAGATCGATAATGCGCTGATGACATTCATGGCGCGCCTCGATGCCGAAGGGTGGGAGTTCCCTCAGGGCGTGTTGGATGAAATCGTCCAGACGGACACGTTTTTCGTCTATTCCGACCTGGAGAGTGTCATCGACCCGGTGGTGCGATTCTACACTGGCATGCTGGGCCGTGCGCCTGACCGGGAAGGCGCTGAATATTGGGTCGGTCAGCTCAATGCCGGTCATTCAATGGTGGATCTGGCACAGGCATTTCTCAACTCCGGCGAGCTTACCCAGCAACTGGCCCATCACGGCGGTGGGGATGCTGCGCTGGTGGAGGTGCTCTATCGGCATGTGCTGGGCCGTGAACCCGATGAGCTGGGGCGTGATTACTGGCTTGGTGAGCTGAGCAGCGGTCGCCTTGATCCGGCAGAGCTGGCGCTGGCCTTTACCGCGTCTTCCGAGTACGCGACATCTTCCTATTCTCTGGTTCAGGGGGCGAAGCTGCTGCTATGGGGGCCAAATCTGGAACGGTTGAACCCTCTCGATGTAGGGTTCGATATGGCGACCTTCCAGAGCTCTCGCGATGCAGCTGAGTCGGTCGTGCGGCTTTATAGCGGCATCTTCGATCGCATGCCGGACCGCGACGGTTTTGACTACTGGCAGGAGGAACTTGAGCAAGGCATGTCGCTGGCCCAGCTTGCCAGTGAATTCTTTATCAGCGACGAGTTTCTGCCCGGTATAAGCGAGCCGACGCTGGAAGAGGCCATTGAGGCGCTTTATCAAAATGTGCTCGACCGGGCGCCGGACGATGCGGGCTATGCCTATTGGCTGGCCGAAATGCAGAGTGGTGGTTTTGGCTTTGGTGATCTCGCGCTTTCGTTCACCGACTCAGACGAGTTTGTCGCTGCAAGCCGCAGCCAGGTCGACGATTTTCTGGGTGAACACTATCATGGTGGTCTGAGCGGACAACCTCTGCCGCTTGAAGAGTATCTACTGGGGTAAGCCACTGGCGAAGTGCTGCTCTATGGCAGAGCCGGTCGTCAGGTCAGTCTTTCGCTGAAGGAATGGCCGGTTCCATGAGTGGCTATGGTGGTTTTGTGAGGGTAGAATCGAGTCTCCAGTTTTCGTCACATCTAATTTAGGGAGAGTTCCGTGGCAGATCAGAAGCCGCAAACCGTCACCATCGATGGGCAGGCGTACTCGCTAGATGCGCTTTCCGAGAATGCCAAGCAGCAGATGGCTAACTTGCGCGTGACCGACACTGAAATCGAGAAGCTGAAGCAACAGCTGGCGATTTATCAGACCGCCCGTACTGCCTATGCGCGTGCCTTGGCGGCCGAGTTGCCCAGTAACGAAGACTGACTTCCTGCTGGCGTGACGGTCAGAGGGCGCCCTTTGCTCCTCCAGCCCGCTTCACTCTTGATCGGGCGTGCATCACGCCATGTTTGCTCGTCTGATCATCCCAAGACCCAGCCTCCATCGGTGGTTTCGCCAAGGCCGGCCAGCCAGCCGGCGTTATCGCGGTTTTCGGCAGAGTCGGCAAAATACAGCAGTACTTCCTGGCGTGTCAGGCCATTCTGAAGTTGATTCATCCAGTAGTCGGAACCACTGGTGTCGGCCTCCCTGCCCAGTACATTCAGGTACAGCTTGTCCAGGTAGTGAGAATCTCCGCGTTCGCCGCCAAGAGCTGACTGGAACTCGTCGGAAATGAGGAAGTAACCGGCGATATCGATTACCCCGTGCCCCTCCTTGGCTCTGTCGACCCAGTAGTTGAGCCCGTTCATGTCGGGGGCGCGGTTCAGGGCGGCTTCATATAGCAGAGCGAGTTGCTCGACTACGCCACGGGCAACTGGCGGAGCAACAGGCAGCGTTACGTTCGCCTCGAGCCCGTTGAACGTGCTCTCCAACAGCGCTTGGTAGGCGCCGGCACTCTCCCATAGCTGGCGTGCGGGCAGGCTCAGTAGCGGCCATATCTCGTACTGCACGGCATCGGCTATGGCAGTATTATCAAGGCTGCCACGCTCCTCCAGGTGCAGAAAAACGTTGTGCCAGTTCAGTTTGGGTATTGCCAGATCAATGTCGCGCGCAGCGTGGAAATCATTGACGTTAAATGTGTGATCGCCGGTTATCATCTGCATTTGCGTGTAGGTGATGTCGCCGTACCCATCTCTGTAAACCATGCGCTCGACCTCGTTGGCCGAGTAAGTCACGCCGGCGTAATCGATGAGGCGCTCGATACGGCCGGCGTTCTTGAAATCCAGCACGATCACGACTTGCCCGGTCCAGGCATTGGCCAGGATCAAGTCACGACCATCCAGGAAGGCCCCTTCGAAATCGTCGCGATAGCCAGGCAGGTAGAGAGTATCTCGACCTCCAGTGTCAACGATCTGAGTGACATCGGCTGAGGCATAATAGGTGTCGTCGCCTTGGCCACCTGCCAGGGTGACCAGGCTGGGTGGCCAGCCCCCCCTGTGGCTGACCAAGGTGTTGTCGCCCCCCAGCCCAAGCACTACATGCTCTCCCGTGCCAGCCTCGAGGTAGTCATCGCCAAACGTACCCAGATGGAATGTGTTGGCGTAGAGCGAAAAATCTGCCATGCAGCTCCCCTTGCCTTGACTGACAGTTAAGAATTGTAACAAAAATAGCCTGTTTCCAGCCGCATGACCACTGAGATATCGATTTCTGGTGACACAATGAAGATCGAATGAGGCCGGCCCTCTCGCCGGCCTACTATGCTGATCGGTCAGCCTTTCAGGGCTTTCAGGTCGGCCACTAGCGCTTCGAGATTGGCCCGGTAGCCGGCTTCCGCTACGCGTCTTTCGGTCAAGTAATAGGAGCGCATCGCGTTGTAACTGGTAAATTCACCAACGGCGGTGATTTCCCGGTCATAGACGACTTCACCGTTGGAGTTCGTCACGACGTAGTGAATAACCACGGTACGCTTGAGAGGGCCAAGTGCCACCACCCGGCCCTTGAAAAGCCCCCAGCCGCCGCCATCGATCAACCTGGCTTCGAGCGTGTAGCCATCTCCCAGCAGGTTGGCGCTTTTCAGGGTATCGTTTAGCAGCTCGGTGAAGCTATCGTCGCTGAGGTTGGGGCTCACTCGTCCTGAGAGAGTGATGATGCTGGTGCCCTTGAAATCGGCTGCCGGGCTTACGCTGATGCTTTGGTAGAGGGGGTGCTCGGCACCCACCGGCTCTGGGTCTTCGTAGAGAGTGTGTTCGTGTCGAGGTTCGCCGGTAATCGTCATGCATCCCGATAGCAATGCCATGGCCGCGCAGGCGATGAGAGTCTTGGTGGTTTTCATTCTTCTTTAGCATCCCTGGTTATTGTCGCGCCCGGAAAATAGCAAGCGTATCGGCGTGTGGCAACGGCGGAAATGAATCCGGATAACCCCTTGGCTGTTGCCAACCTGGTGCAGGGTGTGCAGCCTCACCTATGGCAAGCGGCCGTGGAAACGGTTAATCTGTAACCGATTGTTCGCGCTGGGTCAGGGTGAAGAGGCTGGGGCGAGATGCCAACAAGGGGCGTGGTGGCCAGCATGGCTCGAATTAAATCTTGTTAACCTATGTGGCGCAGTGGAATCCAATGCAATTAAAACCAGAAACTAGCAGTAAGGGAATTCAATGAAGAACAAGTTGATGGATCTGGCCGTGGCGCTGCTGGGTCGTGCGCCTAGCGAAGATGAACTATTCGGTTGGTGGAGCTGGGCAGATGGCTATGGTGCCGTGGCAGCGGAGCTGGCACAGACAGCCGAAGCACAGTCGCGCTTCAACTTCGCAGGTAGCGATGCCGTACTGATCGGCAGCGCCTACGCCACGCTGTTCGGGCGTGAGCCGGATGCCGAGGGGCTTGTCTACTGGCAGGCACAGCTGGACAGCGGGGCGGTTTCGCGCGATGAACTCGTGCCCACGCTGCTTGCTGGTGCCCGCGCCGAGACTGGTGATCCCACCGATGCGGCCGTTATCGATCAGCGTCTGGATGCGGCAGCGAGCTATGTGGCGCAACTCGAGAGCGGTGCTGTTAGCTTCGATCCGCAAGCTGCTGCTCAGCTCGTATCTGCCATAACGCGCGAGAGCGTTACTGAGCCCACCCCGGGGCCGACCCCCGAACCCGGACCGACCCCCGAACCCGGACCGACCCCCGAACCCGGACCGACCCCCGAACCCGGACCGACCCCCGAACCCGGACCGACCCCCGAACCGGGCGAAGGAGTCGACGTTCAACTGGAGAAAGGGCAAGTAGTTAAAACTATCCACAAGTTCAGCGATGTGGCAGATGGCGCCTCTACGGTGGTGATCACCGAAGAAGAACTCGATGAATACGCAATCAGTTGGGGCATAGTGGCGGACTCGGCTGAGGCTAATTTCGGCTCTATAGTGACCTTTACTACCGGCAATGACGTTCTAGAATTGGTCACTATCGACTTCGTTGGGTCTTCACCCATGAGGAGTTATGCACAAGAGGTGGGTTACGATGAATTCATCGACTTGGCACTATACAATGGCGAACTGGTCACGCCAGAGATGGTTGACCTCGACGCCGCTACCTTTTTCTATGGCGATTTCGATATTCCGAATCATTTCGGTTACGACTGGCCGTGGGTCGATGAAGGCGACGAAGTGATCACGCGTGCCGACGGCGCCGAGTTCAGCGCCAAGATCGAGCTGCTCGATTCGCTGGGTGTCGCCAACTGGGAAGCGGTATTCGAAGCTGCCCTGGGCATGGGCTAAGGATCGAAAAGGTCTCATGGCAAAAAGTGCCAGCCGTCTTTACGGGTGGCACTTTTCGTTGGAAAAGCCACAGGACTGGGTGGCTAGGCACTGATCTGTCTCGGCAGAAAGGCTTCATCCACGAGCGTACCGCGGACGCATTTGATTGCCGTGGAAAAGGGTGATATGGGTCGTGAAGAGGTGTTGCACTATTTTGCGTTTTATCAAGACCCCGCATCTTGCAATCATCATTCGGTGGCTTCGTGATGTGATTTCAGCAGGTTGTAAGGGTAGCAGAGTGCTGTGAGCAACAAGGTGTTGCGAACCGCAATTCTCGGCCTCAAAGTAGGCCATCTACGAAAAGTCGGCGAGCGCAGGCAGTTTTCGTACAACGCCTAGCGTCTTTTCCAGCAGAAGCAGGATGCACTATGTCCCAGTCAGTCGCGTTATCTCCAAGCCGTCATTATGGCAAGCGGTGGTTGAAAGTTGCCGACTACCTGTTTGCGGAGCACGACACCCTGGTGCCAGTTGTGGGTGAAGAGCTGCCTCACGTGTTGGCTAACATGCCGATGGGATTTTATAAGAAGGACGATGGTGGCTTCGAGCTCGTCGCCATCATGTCACTGGAGCCGGGGCGCAACCTGTTTGTACATCCAGAAGGCCATTGGGTCGGTGGCTACAAGCCCGCTGCCTATCGCGGCTACCCATTCCAGTTACGACGCGAGGCTGGTACTGAACGCTATGTGCTGTGCTTCGATGAAGCCAGCGGGTTATTGCTGAATGAGTCGGTGGGTGATGGCGAGCCGTTTTTCGATGCTGAAGGTGAGTTGGCTCCTTTAGTCAAGCAGGTCTTGGACTTCCTCACACAGAGGGAGCGTCAACGCAAGATTACCCAGCGGGCGGTGGATATGTTGGCTGGTCAGGCGCTTATCGTGCCGTGGGAAATCAATGTTCCCCAAGAGTGTGAAGACCATACTCGAGCTGTTGATAGGGTGTACCGAATTAATGAGAAGGCACTTAGTTCATTAGGCGAAAAAAGAGTTGGTAACCTTACAAACCGTCAATGCGCTGTCTATTGCTTACGCTCAGCTTTTTTCCCAACACCGAATTCCCGTATTGGCCCAACTTTATCGCCTGCATGTCGGTTTGAAGCATGAGAAGGCTTCAGATGTCGATATTGGGGGGCTCTTGGATATCGGTGGCGAAGACTTGAGCCTTGATTTTGATAGTTGAGTGATTGTTGTCTAATCCTTAGTTGTGGCATGTATGTAAGCATAAGTTTTTTCGTATGCCTCTTCTCTTCGCCATCGGCTAAAATTATCATTTTTGTATTTTATTTTTTCCTCGTCAGGGTTTGTTGGCTTTTGTCTACGGTTTTCTGCTTTTCTTGCATCTCTTTATGTTTTGGAAACGTGAGGTTACCTGGTCTTTCAAAACGTATCGAGTCATTCATTGAAATCGCCATGTCACGATGACTACATTGTTCATGACGCCTTTGCGCGTTGCTGCCGCAGCCGTACTGTTAGGGCTGGCAGGGAATAAGCGGTCCTTAGCCGCTCATCACGAATGGAGTCAAGCAGAATGAGAGATTCGCTGATTGATATTGCCGCTGCTACTTTGGGTCGCTCGCCTTCTCCGGGTGAGTTGGCCGCTTGGCAGAGTCAGTTGGAAGCTGGTTTTACTTATCAGGATCTGGCTATCGAACTTTATACTAGTGAGGAGGCCCAGGAACGCTTCCCCGTGTTTGAAGATGAAGATATCGACAGTTTTCTGCTGGGTGCTTACCAGACCCTTTTCGGTCGTCTGCCTGATAACGAGGGCATGAATTATTGGCGAGACCGTCTGGAAAATGACGACATAGATCCGGAGACTATGGTTGCCGTACTGTTGGCCGGTGCGCGGGCCGAAACCGGTAATGTCAACGATGCCTCCTTGATAGATGCCCGCGCTGATGCGGCCATTCAGTATCTGGCTCAGGTCGAGGCTGGCGACATTGAATACGATGCGACGCAGGCAGCCAGCGTCGTGCAGGGTGTCGCTAGAGAGGACGTGGCGAATCCGGATAGAGAGCCGGATGACTTGTACGATCCGGAAGACCCAGGTGACCCAGGCGACCCGGGTGATCCAGGAGCGCCTGCCCAGCCTACCTTCGAGCATGCAGAGAATTCACCTCGTCCATCAATGCCTGCGGCAGAACCGGATGAGATTGATCCTGAAGATATCAGCGAGACTCAAGCGGTCGAGGGGGCGGCTCAGTATGTAGCCACGGTGAATTTCGGTGACCTCCAAGATGCGACCGATGGCAGCATGTTGTCAGTCACTATTGGTGGCGTAACCTATATAGCAACTCACGACGGTGAGACTTGGGGTGATTTCGCAGCTGACGGCTCAGATAGCGGCGATTTCACCTTCTCGCTGGATGAAGACAATGGCGAGACTGCACTTGCTGTCGTGGCCGAAGAGAATTTCTCCGTTGCAGCGGCAGAAAAAACGCTGGGGTCCACTGTCGAGCCTGACCCCGTCGACATCGGCGAAGAAAACATCGAACAGCCAAGCGTGATTGATGGCACGTATCAGGGGGCCGTCGACTTTGGCGACCTGAGTGGTGCCGCCGAGGGGAATCAACTCACTGTCAACATCGGCGGTGTTGCCTATACTGCCAGTTATGACGGTGAAGCATGGGGCGATTGGACCGATGACGGTGAAACTGTCAATGAGGCGATTGCATTAGAGAACGGTGTGGCGACTATCACCAGCGATCAGGACTTCGAAATCAGTGGTGCTGCGCGGCTGATAGGTGAGTCGACGAGCCCTGAGCCTCAGCCCATCGACGCGGCCAATATCAGCGAAGCCGAGGAGCAAGCGATGGCCGAAGGTTACGCAGCTACGGTCGATTTTGGTGGGCTGGATGAGTTGGAGACAGGCAATACCGTGAGTGTCGTCATTGATGGTATCAGCTTTACTGCTTCTTATGAGGACGGTGCCTGGGGCGACTTTATCGATGATAATGCACATGTCGCGCCGCACTCTTTCGATTGGCAAGGCAACATTCTTCATGTCCAGAGCGACGATGACTTCACTATCGAGGCTGCGGCTAAATTAGTTGGCGATACGAGCGCTCAGCCTTGGGCTGCCACCTTTGAACTTGGCGGTGAAATCGACGAGGATTATCTCTATACGCTGAGCATTTTTGCCGAAAATGGCGATACGGAAGACGAGGCAGCCTTGGCCACCTTCACGGTGGAAGCTGATGCTGATGCTTCGATTGATGATGTGATGGCAGCGTTCGCTGCCCAGGTGGCTTATGAGGATAACTATACCGAGGAAGAGGTATTGTTTGACTTCGCAACGGACGCGGAAGCAGATGCCTTTACCATTACTGCAATTCAAGACGCTGTCGATTATCAGGCCGTGCCTCTGGTGGGCATGCCTGAGGTAGATACTGCGCAAGACCTGGTTGCTTGATCAAGCTAACCCTGAGGGGTTGGTATGGCAAACCCCAGACCCCGGTATTTGTGCCGGGGTCTTTCTTTCTTGTGCGCCAGGCATGGCGCGCAGCGCCTGACTGGCGCTGTTCCC
>NZ_JAHXBV010000036.1:0-79208 GCF_019915905.1 Halomonas sp. ANAO-440
GGCATGGGGAGACCCGCTCTTTATATGTGGGGCCGCTCCGCGGGCCGGCTCCTCGTCGGATGGCCGGCCCGAACTATAGTCAGGTGCCTGTCCAAAACCCCAGTTTCGAAAGAAGCTGGGGTTTTTCTTTTTGTGATCAGTGCAGTGCCTGCGGCAGTTCCGCTAGAATGGGATTTTTCCCGGTTGGGGCACAGGGCATGACCATCGGTGATCTGATCCGCCTGCTGAGTGACGGAGAGTTTCACTCCGGCGAGCAATTGGGCGAGCGGCTGGGCGTGTCGCGTACGGCGGTATGGAAGCAGCTAAAAAAGCTCGAAGCGCTGGGAATTCCTCTGGAAGCTGTCAAGGGGCAGGGGTACCGGATATCGGGACCACTGGAGCTTCTCGATGGTGGGATCATCGTGGCCGGTCTGTCGCGGCAAGGCAGGCAACATCTTACCCGCCTGTTCATTGAAGAGACGCTGCCATCAAGCAATCTGTTTATCCGCCAGCGCTTTGATCAGGGTGCAGGCCATGGTGAGGTATGCCTGGTGGAGCAGCAGAGCGAAGGCCGTGGGCGCCGTGGCCGTGCCTGGACGACTCCTTGGGGGCGTGCCCTCATGCTTTCGCTTGGCTGGAGGTTTGATTCCGGCGTCGCGGCTCTGGAAGGACTCAGCCTGGCCGTGGGGGTGGTGCTGGCCCGGGTGCTCGAGCGACACGGGCTCGCGCCGAGGCTCAAGTGGCCCAACGATGTGCTCCTGGAGTGCGACGACGGGGGGCTGGGCAAGCTGGCCGGCATCCTGGTCGAGATCAGCGGGGATACGGCTGGCCCCTGCGAGGTAGTGATCGGTATGGGGATCAACGTCAGCCTGCCCCAGGACTTTCGCAAGACGATCGAGCAGCCTGTCGCGGCGGTGCATGATCAGGCCCAGGGCTTATCTCGGAACCAGCTTGCGTACGAGCTGCTGGATGATCTTCTGCCGCTGCTTGCTGGCTATGAAAGCCAGGGCTTCGCTGCTTGGCGCGACGAGTGGAATGTCAGGCATGCCTTTGGCGGCTGTGAGATCGATGTGCTGCGGGGAGGGCAGCGTTTGGCGGCAACAGCTGAAGACGTCGACGAGTCGGGGAATCTCTGGATTCAACGGAAAGGGCGGCGCGAGCGCTTGGCTGGGGGCGAAATCAGCGTGCGTGGACGCTCATGATCCTTGACCTGGATATCGGTAATACGCTGTCGAAGTGGCGCCTCAAGGATGCCGACAGCAGCGAGATCCGTTCACGCGGTGCCGTCTGGACCCGCGAGGAGTGGAAGCCTGGTTCCGATATTCCTGACCTGGATGTGGTCGAGGCGGTAAGGATTTCCAGTGTGGCTCGAGAGGCTGTGTTGGAGCAGACCGTGGAGTTGCTGCACAGTCGAGTGCGCGGCGTGCATGTGGCTCGCTCCACGCCGGAGGCGCTTGGCGTCGTCAACGGCTATGAGGAGCCTCATCGACTGGGGGTGGATCGCTGGATGGGCGTGTTGGCGGGCTACCAGTTGGCAGGGGGCTGTTGCGCCGTGGACTGCGGTAGTGCGATTACCGTCGATTTCGTGTTGCCCGGTGGGCGGCATCTGGGCGGGTATATCATTCCCGGGCTGCGCCTGATGAAGGAGAGCCTCAAGCTGGGCACCCGCAACGTGGCCATTGATCCGGACAGCGAAGCCGAAGAGCTGCTGCTGCCCGGGCAGCGTACCGTTGAGGCTGTTAACCATGGTATCTATATGGCCGCAGTCAGTGCCATCAACCGAATCTACTCGGAAGTTTGCGACCGGGAGGGCGTGGCGCTGCCAATGTTGCTCACCGGTGGAGATGCGCGCGTCGTGTCGCGCGGCATGCAGTCTCCCCACGCGGTCTGGCCCGACATGGTATACGGAGGGTTGGAGGCGTGCTTTCCGCTGACCGCTGCCGAGCGAGGCGGGCGCATGTCGGGCGCGCCGCGGGTGCCCCAGCCGGCGGGGTTGGAAAAAATCCGCGCGGGCCTTGCTTTCTCCATGCTGCTTTGACACAATGCAGCGCGTTCCACGGTCGAGGGAGCTTCCGGCTAAAGGAAGTTCAGGCAAGTTGCTGATAAACAAGGACTTGACACGGTGCGTGGAGGCGGTAGAATGATCCGCCAGCTGGAGGGGTTCCCGAGTGGCCAAAGGGAGCAGACTGTAAATCTGCCGCGAAAGCTTCGAAGGTTCGAATCCTTCCCCCTCCACCAAGTTTCATGCCGAGATCGACTTTGGCGATTCGGCTGCCAGAGTGGGTAGGCGGGCATAGTTCAATGGTAGAACCTCAGCCTTCCAAGCTGATGATGCGGGTTCGATCCCCGCTGCCCGCTCCAGTATGGGAAGCGCTGACGAAGGTTGTCGGTGCAGGGCATGCGAGATGTGCCAAAGGGTTTTGCTCATGTAGCTCAGGGGTAGAGCACACCCTTGGTAAGGGTGAGGTCGACGGTTCAAATCCGTCCATGAGCTCCAAGTTTGAGAAAGGCGAGCCAAGGCTCGCCTTTCTCTTTTTCGGCGCAGTAGCGCAGGAAGGGGTTGTCAGCAGGCGAGACCTTCGCTATCATGGCGCCCGCTGTTGTGCATGCTGCCTGCAAGGGGTGGCGCGCATCAGATACAGGCCAGTAGCTCAATTGGCAGAGCAGCGGTCTCCAAAACCGCAGGTTGGGGGTTCGATTCCCTCCTGGCCTGCCAGCCTCCCCCAGGTTGGCACCCCATCTATCAGTTATAAAGATTCGATTGCCGCACCCTGAGGAGTCACGTTTCATGAAACATAACGCCGAGGTGCAGGAGTCGCGCCACGACGGGCTCAAGTGGGCGGTGGTCATCACGTTGCTGGCCGTGGCTGTCGTGGGGAATACCTACTTTGCCGACCAGGCCATCCTCTACCGTGTGCTGGGTGTCGTCATTCTCTGTGCTGCAGCTGCAGTCATAGCGCTGACTACTGCCAAAGGACGCGATCTGGCCGAGCTGGCCAAGAGCGCCAAGAAAGAAATTCAGCGGGTGGTATGGCCAACCCGCCCCGAAACCGTGCAGACCACGGCTATCGTGCTTGTCGCCGTGCTGGTGGTCGGTCTGATGCTGTGGTTGATCGACACCCTTCTTGGCTGGGCGATGTCCGGCGTCATCGGTTAGGAGTTTTCATGTCCAAGCGTTGGTACGTCGTTCACGCCTACTCCGGCTTCGAGAAGCATGTCATGCGCTCCCTGTTGGAGCGCGTGAAGATGTATGGCATGGAAGATCGCTTCGGCGAGATTCTGGTGCCGACCGAAGAAGTCGTCGAGATGCGAGATGGCAAGCGCCGCAAGAGCGAGCGCAAGTTCTATCCCGGCTATGTGCTGGTCGAGATGGAAATGGATGACGCCACCTGGCACCTGGTCAATGAGACGCCGCGTGTCATGGGCTTCATCGGTGGGACCAAGGAAAAGCCGGCACCGATCACCCAGAAGGAGGCCGATGCCATCCTGCGCCGGGTGAAAGACGGTACCGACAAGCCGCGGCCCAAGACCATCTTCGAGCCGGGCCAGTCCGTGCGTGTCGTTGACGGCCCCTTTGCCGACTTCAATGGCGTGGTCGAGGAAGTCAACTACGACAAGAGTCGCCTCCAGGTCAGCGTGCTGATCTTTGGTCGGGCGACGCCAGTCGAATTGGAATTTGCCCAGGTCGAGAAGGAGTAGTCTCCTCGTCCCGTATTTGCTGTCTGGCCGCTGAGGCGGCCGTATAACCCGGGGAGCCGAAAGGCGCTATTACCCAACTGGAGTCCATCATGGCCAAGAAAGTACAGGCTTACATCAAGCTGCAGGTTGCAGCCGGTAAAGCCAATCCGAGTCCCCCCGTGGGTCCCGCGCTGGGTCAGCACGGTGTCAACATCATGGAATTCTGCAAGGCCTTCAATGCGGCTACGCAGGAGATCGAGCCGGGTCTGCCGACTCCCGTGGTTATCACCGTCTACTCCGACCGCAGCTTCACCTTCATCACCAAGACGCCCCCTGCGGCTGTCCTGCTGAAGAAGGCGGCTGGCATCAAGTCCGGCTCCGGCGAGCCGAACAAGAAGAAGGTCGGCACCGTGACCCGCGAGCAGCTCGAGGAGATCGCCAAGACCAAGGAGCCGGATCTGACGGCTGCCGATCTTGACGCCGCTGTGCGTACCATTGCCGGTAGCGCCCGCAGCATGGGTCTGAACGTGGAGGGTCTCTGATCATGGCTAAACTGTCCAAGCGTGCCAAGGTGATTCGCGAGAAGGTCGATCCGGCCAAGGCGTACTCCCTGGAAGAGGCAGTGGCACTGCTCAATGAGCTGTCCACCGTCAAGTTCAAGGAATCCCTCGACGTCGCCATCAATCTGGGCGTAGATCCGCGCAAATCCGATCAGGTCGTGCGCGGTGCCACCGTAATGCCCAACGGCACCGGCAAGGACGTGCGCGTTGCCGTCTTTACCCAGGGTGCCAATGCCGATGCCGCCAAGGAAGCCGGTGCCGATATCGTCGGCATGGACGATCTGGCCGAGCGGGTCAAGAAGGGCCAGCTCGACTTCGACGTGGTCATTGCCTCGCCGGACGCCATGCGCGTTGTCGGCCAGCTGGGCCAGATTCTCGGTCCGCGTGGCCTGATGCCCAACCCCAAGGTCGGCACCGTAACGCCTGATGTCGCCACTGCGGTGAAAAACGCCAAGGCGGGCCAGGTGCGTTTCCGCACCGACAAGAACGGCATCATCCATACCACATTGGGCAAGGTCGATTTCGATGCGACCGCCATCCAGGGCAACCTGGAAGCGCTGGTAGCCGACCTCAAGCGTCTCAAGCCGAGTACGTCCAAGGGTATTTATGTGAAGAAGGTCACCCTGTCCACTACCATGGGCCCGGGGCTGACCCTGGACCACTCCGGCCTGGCGTAAGCAGGGCGAGAGAGGTTGCTGTCGGGCATCAATGCCGGCAGCGAAGCAAGTGTAGTTTGCATGAACTTTGCGGTCCCCGAGCGCCTTGCCAGGCAGGGTGCGAGGGGCGCCGTCAAAGACCGCAGGCGCCGCCGCTTTCGAGTGGCGGCTTAATGTCCCCGGCATGGGGTGCCTGCGCAGATGGTGTGGCCGCCAGATCGCTGGTGAGCACCATCACCCGGGACTTCCGAAGTCCGTCGCGAGGCGGCCTGCGGAAGAGATGGTAACCCCCGGAGCCCGCATGGCGAGGTTCCGGCACGAAGGAGTGATCACTGTGCCACTAGCACTCGAAGGCAAGAAGGCGATTGTTGCCGAGGTCAGTGAAGCGGCCAAGGGCGCACTCTCCGTCGTAGTTGCCGATTCTCGTGGTGTCACGGTCGAGAAGATGACCGACCTGCGCAAGCAGGCCCGCGAGAATGGCGTGCAGATCCGTGTTGTCCGCAACACCCTGGCACGCCGCGCCCTCTCAGGCACCCAGTGGGAATGCCTGAACGAGAGCTTCATCGGTCCGACACTGCTGGCTTTCTCCACCGAGCATCCGGGCGCTGCAGCCCGCCTGTTCAAGGAGTTTTCCAAGCAGGATCAGAACTTTGAAGTGAAGGCGCTGGCCTACGAAGGTGAGCTGATTCCGGCAAGCGACATCGATCGACTGGCAACGCTGCCGACTTATGACGAGGCCATCGCCAAGCTGATGTCCGTCATGAAGGAAGCATCTGCCGGCAAGCTGGTTCGTACCCTGGCCGCCCTGCGCGACCAGAAGCAGGAAGCGGCCGCCTGATCGGCGAACTCGCTCCTGCAGCCTGAATCGAACTCTGAATAGACGAGCGCTCGGCGCGCCGAGGCTCCCGCAAAGTTAGGAAGACCAAAATGGCACTGACCAAAGAAGATATCATCAACGCCGTCTCCGACATGTCCGTCATGGAAGTTGTCGAGCTGATCGAAGCGATGGAAGAGAAGTTCGGCGTTTCTGCCGCCGCCGCTGTCATGGCTGGCCCGGCTGCCGCTGGCGAAGTTGCTGAAGAGCAGACCGAGTTCGACCTGGTCCTGACCAGCGCTGGCGACAAGAAAGTCAACGTGATCAAGGCCGTTCGCGAACTGACCGGCCTGGGCCTGAAGGAAGCCAAGGGTGCCGTCGACGGCGCACCGGCTACCATCAAGGAAGGTCTGTCCAAGGACGACGCCGAAGCGGCAAAGAAGAAGCTGGAAGAAGCCGGCGCGAGCGTGGAGCTCAAGTAATCCTTGTGCCCATGGCTTCACGCGCTGCGTAAGCTTCCACGGCTGGTGGCGGGCCCTCCCGCTGCCGGCCTTTTTCTGTTGCACTAGCGCCTTGCTGACGCAGCGTCGCTAGAAGAATCCCGACGGCGAGCTACCTTTGTGGAGCTTGCCGTCAGCGCCTGACGGGGTCGAGCCCGTCGGGTGGCGCCGACCACGCATCGGTCACCATGGTGAACAAGCTGGGGAATACAGATGGCTTACTCATACACTGAGAAAAAACGCATCCGCAAGGATTTCGGCAAACTGCCCCAAGTGATGGATGTGCCCTACCTGCTGGCGATCCAGCTTGATTCCTATTACGACTTCCTCCAGCAGGACCGCTCGGCCGATGAGCGTCTCGAGACCGGGCTTCACGCGGCGTTCAAGTCCGTGTTCCCGATCGAGAGCTTCTCCGGCAACGCCGCGCTCGAGTATGTCAGCTACCGTTTCGGCACGCCGGCCTTCGACGTCAAGGAGTGCCAGCTGCGTGGCGTTACGTACTCGGCGCCCCTGCGGGTCAAGGTTCGCCTGATCATCTATGATCGGGACTCCTCGAACAAGGCCATCAAGGATATCAAGGAGCAGGAAGTCTACATGGGGGAAATCCCCCTGATGACCGAGAACGGTACCTTTGTAGTCAACGGTACCGAGCGCGTCATCGTCTCCCAGCTGCACCGCTCTCCCGGCGTGTTCTTCGATCACGACAAGGGCAAGAGCCATTCATCCGGCAAACTGCTTTACTCGGCCCGGGTCATCCCTTACCGCGGCTCCTGGCTCGACTTCGAGTTCGATCCCAAGGATAACGTCTTCGTTCGTATCGACCGTCGCCGCAAGCTGCCGGCCACGGTGCTGCTGCGTGCGCTGGGCCTGACCGCCGAGGAAGTTCTCGACGAATTCTTCGAGACCAGCACCTTCCACATCGAGAAATCTGGCTTCTCTGTGGAGCTGGTGCCGTCGCGCCTGCGCGGCGAAACCGCCACCTTCGATATCAAGGATGGCGAGGGCAACCTCATCGTCGAGGAAGGCCGGCGCATCACCCAGAAGCATATCCGCCAGCTGGAAAAGGCTGGGCTTGAGCGCCTCGACGTGCCGATGGACTACCTCTTCGGCAAGACTCTGGCGCGGGATCAGGTCGATTCCAGTACCGGTGAGCTGATCTGCCCCTGCAACACGGTGATCACTCCCGAGCTGCTCGAGAGGCTCGGGCAGGCCGGCATCACCACCATTGAGACGCTCTACACCAACGATCTCGACTGTGGCTCCTTCGTCTCCGACACGCTGCGGCTGGACACCACCGGCTCCCAGCTCGAGGCGCTGGTCGAGATCTACCGCATGATGCGTCCCGGTGAGCCGCCCACCAAGGAAGCCGCCGAGACCCTGTTCCACAACCTGTTCTTCACCGAGGACCGCTACGACCTGTCGGGCGTCGGTCGGATGAAGTTCAACCGTCGCCTGCGTCGTGACGCCGATACCGGCTCCGGGGTACTCGACAACCGCGATATTCTCGATGTGCTCAAGGAACTGATCTATATCCGTAACGGCTTCGGCGAAGTCGACGATATCGATCACCTGGGCAACCGCCGCATCCGCTGCGTCGGCGAGATGGCGGAGAACCAGTTCCGCGTCGGCCTGGTGCGGGTCGAGCGTGCGGTCAAGGAGCGTCTCTCCATGGCCGAGAGCGAGGGCCTGATGCCCCAGGACCTGATCAACGCCAAGCCCGTCGCCGCGGCGGTCAAGGAGTTCTTCGGTTCCAGCCAGCTCTCGCAGTTCATGGACCAGAACAACCCGCTCTCCGAGGTCACCCACAAGCGCCGCGTCTCCGCGCTTGGGCCGGGCGGCCTGACTCGTGAGCGGGCCGGCTTCGAGGTGCGCGACGTTCACGCCACGCACTACGGCCGCCTCTGCCCCATCGAGACGCCGGAAGGGCCGAACATCGGTCTGATCAACTCCCTGGCCACCTACAGCCACACCAACAGCTACGGCTTCCTCGAGACGCCGTACCGCAAGGTGGTGGATCGCCAGGTGACCGACGAGGTGGTGCACCTCTCGGCCATCGAGGAGGGCGATTACGTCATCGCCCAGGCCTCGGCTGCCGTGGACGAGTCCAACAAGCTGGACGACGACCTGGTTCAGGTGCGCCACAAGGGCGAGACCACCTTCATGCGTCCCGAGCAGGTGACGCTGATGGACGTCTCTCCGCGCCAGGTGGTCTCCGTGGCCGCGGCACTGATCCCGTTCCTCGAGCACGACGATGCCAACCGCGCCCTGATGGGCTCGAACATGCAGCGTCAGGCGGTGCCGACCCTGCGTGCCGAGAAGCCGCTGGTGGGTACCGGCATGGAGCGCTTCGTTGCGCGTGACTCCGGCGTCTGCGCCGTGGCACGTCGCGGCGGTGTGATCGACTCGGTCGACGCCAAGCGTATCGTGGTGCGTATCAACGAGGACGAGATCATCGGTGGCGAGGCCGGCGTCGATATCTACAACCTCACCAAGTACGTGCGTTCCAACCAGAACACCTGCATGAACCAGCGCCCGATCGTGCGTCCCGGCGATACCGTGGCGCGTGGCGATATCCTGGCCGACGGCCCGTCCGTCGACATGGGTGACCTGGCCCTGGGCCAGAACATGCGCATCGCCTTCATGCCCTGGAACGGCTACAACTTCGAGGACTCGATCCTGCTGTCGGAGCGGGTGGTGCAGGAAGACCGTTTCACCACCATCCACATCCAGGAACTGACCTGTGTGTCCCGCGACACCAAGCTGGGGCCGGAGGAGATCACCTCCGATATTCCCAACGTGGGTGAGTCGGCGCTCTCCAAGCTGGACGAGGCGGGCGTGGTCTACATCGGTGCCGAAGTCGGTCCGGGTGACATCCTTGTGGGCAAGGTCACGCCCAAGGGCGAGACTCAGCTGACACCGGAAGAGAAGCTGCTGCGGGCGATCTTCGGTGAAAAGGCCTCCGACGTGAAGGACACTTCGCTGCGTGCGCCCACCGGCATGAAGGGTACGGTCATCGACGTCCAGGTCTTCACCCGCGACGGCGTGGAGAAGGATTCCCGCGCACTGGCCATCGAGCAGATGCAGCTCGACGAGGTGCGCAAGGACCTGCAGGAGACTTACCGCATCGCCGAGGACGCCACCTTCGAGCGCCTCAAGCGCACCCTGAATGGCGAGGTGGTGCATGGCGGGCCCAAGCTCAAGAAGGGCGACGTGCTCTCCGAGAGCTACCTGGAGGAGCTGCCGCGCCAGCAGTGGTTCAAGCTGCGCCTGCAGGAGGAGTCCCTCAACGAGCTGCTGGCCCAGGCTGACGAGCAGTTGGAGAACCGTCGCAAGGAAATGGAGGAGCGCTTCGAGGACAAGAAGCGCAAGCTCACCCAGGGCGATGATCTGGCGCCGGGCGTACTGAAGATCGTGAAGGTCTACATGGCGGTCAAGCGTCGCATCCAGCCGGGTGACAAGATGGCCGGCCGTCACGGTAACAAGGGTGTCATCTCCGCCATCATGCCGGTCGAGGACATGCCTTTCGACGACAACGGTGTGTCGGTGGACGTCGTCCTCAACCCGCTGGGCGTGCCGTCGCGCATGAACGTGGGTCAGATCCTCGAGACTCACCTGGGCCTGGCGGCTCAGGGGCTGGGCGTGAAGATCGATGCCATGCTCCGCGACGCCCGCGGCCAGCAGGTGGCCGAGATCCGCGAGTTCCTGGACAAGGTCTACAACTCGGCTACCGGCACCCGGGTCGAGGACCTCGACACCCTCAGCGACGACGAGGTGATCGCCCTGGCCAAGAACCTGCGCAGCGGCGTGCCGATGGCCTCGCCGGTGTTCGACGGCGCCGATGAGAGCGAGATCAAGCACCTGCTGCGCCTGGCGGATCTGCCGGACTCTGGCCAGATGGCCCTTTACGACGGTCGTACCGGCGACGCCTTCGACCGGCCGGTCACGGTGGGCTACATGTACATGCTGAAGCTCAACCACCTGGTCGACGACAAGATGCACGCGCGTTCCACCGGCTCCTACTCGCTCGTCACCCAGCAGCCGCTGGGCGGCAAGGCGCAGTTCGGTGGCCAGCGCTTCGGGGAGATGGAGGTCTGGGCGCTGGAAGCCTACGGTGCCGCCTACACCCTGCAGGAGATGCTGACGGTGAAATCCGACGACGTGGAAGGTCGCACCAAGATGTACAAGAGCATTGTGGACGGCGACCACACCATGCATGCCGGCATGCCGGAATCCTTCAACGTACTCGTTAAGGAAATCCGTTCGCTGGGCATCGATATCGAGTTAGAGAGCTAGGAGCCGACTCCATGAAAGATTTGGTGAAAGTCCTCAAATCGCAGTCACAGTCCGAAGAGTTCGATGCGATCAAGATCTCGCTCGCCTCGCCGGACATGATTCGCTCCTGGTCCTTCGGTGAGGTCAAGAAGCCCGAGACCATCAACTACCGTACCTTCAAGCCGGAGCGGGATGGCCTGTTCTGCGCCAAGATCTTTGGCCCGGTGAAGGACTACGAGTGCCTCTGCGGCAAGTACAAGCGCATGAAGCACCGCGGCATCATCTGCGAGAAGTGCGGCGTCGAAGTGACCAAGGCCGCGGTGCGCCGCGAGCGCATGGGCCACATCGAGCTGGCCTCGCCGGTTGCGCACATCTGGTTCCTGAAGTCGCTGCCGTCACGCATCGGCATGTTCCTGGACATGACCCTGCGCGACATCGAGCGGGTGCTCTACTTCGAAAGCTTCGTGGTCATCGATCCGGGCATGACCACCCTGGAGCGCGGCCAGCTGCTCAACGACGAGCAGTACTTCGAGGCCCTCGAGGAGTTCGGTGACGACTTCGACGCCCGCATGGGCGCCGAGGCGATCCAGGCGCTGCTCAAGGACATCGAGCTGCCGGAAGAGATCGACCGGCTGCGCGAGGAGATCCCGCAGACCAACTCCGAGACCAAGATCAAGAAGCTCTCCAAGCGGCTCAAGCTGCTGGAAGCCTTCCACAATTCCGGCAACGCGCCGGCGTGGATGGTCATGGAGGTGCTGCCGGTACTGCCGCCGGACCTGCGTCCGCTGGTACCGCTGGACGGCGGCCGCTTCGCGACCTCCGACCTGAACGACCTGTATCGCCGGGTGATCAACCGCAACAACCGCCTGAAGCGTCTGCTCGACCTCAATGCGCCGGACATCATCGTGCGCAACGAGAAGCGCATGCTCCAGGAGGCGGTCGACGCCCTGCTGGACAACGGCCGTCGCGGCCGGGCCATCACCGGCTCGAACAAGCGCCCGCTGAAGTCCCTGGCCGACATGATCAAGGGCAAGCAGGGGCGTTTCCGTCAGAACCTGTTGGGCAAGCGCGTCGACTACTCCGGCCGTTCGGTCATTACCGTCGGCCCGACCCTGCGCCTGCATCAGTGTGGCCTGCCCAAGAAGATGGCGCTGGAGCTGTTCAAGCCGTTCATCTATTCAAAGCTGCAGTCGCAGGGTCATGCCTCGACGATCAAGGCGGCCAAGAAGATGGTCGAGCGCGAGCTGCCCGAGGTGTGGGATATCCTCGCCGAGGTTATCCGCGAGCACCCGGTGCTGCTCAACCGCGCGCCGACCCTGCACCGTCTCGGGATCCAGGCCTTCGAGCCGCTGCTGATCGAAGGCAAGGCGATCCAGCTGCACCCGCTGGTGTGTGCCGCCTACAACGCCGACTTCGACGGTGACCAGATGGCGGTACACGTGCCGCTGACGCTGGAAGCCCAGCTCGAGGCGCGGGCGCTGATGATGGCCACCAACAACGTGCTGTCACCGGCCAACGGCGATCCCATCATCGTGCCGTCCCAGGACGTGGTGCTGGGCCTGTACTACATGACCCGCGAGAAGATCAACGCCAAGGGCGAGGGCATGGTGTTCTCCGGTCTCAACGAGGTCGAGCGCGCCTTCGGCACCCAGAGCGTCTCGCTGCATGCCCGGGTCAAGGTGCGTCTCACCGAGGTGGTGATCGACGAGGAGACCGGCGAACAGAGCACGGTGCGTACCATTTACGACACCACCGCCGGTCGTGCCCTGCTGTTCCGTATCCTGCCCGACGGCGTGCCCTTCGAGCTGGTCGACCAGCCGATGAAGAAGAAGGCGATCTCCAAGCTGCTCAACGAGGTGTATCGTCGTGCCGGCCTCAAGCCGACGGTTATCTTCGCCGACCAGCTGATGTACACCGGTTTCCGCATGGCGACCTGGTCCGGCGCCTCCATCGGCGTCAACGACTTCGTCATCCCGGATGCCAAGGTCGAGATCGTCGATGCGGCCGAGGCCGAAGTGAAGGAGATCGAGGATCAGTTCTCCTCGGGCCTCGTCACCGCTGGCGAGAAGTACAACAAGGTCATCGATATCTGGTCCAAGGCCAACGACAAGGTGGCCAAGGCGATGATGCGCGGGATCGAGAAGGAGACCGTGATCGACCGTGACGGCAACGAGGTCGAGCAGGACTCCTTCAACAGCGTCTTCATCATGGCCGACTCCGGTGCCCGGGGTAGTGCCGCCCAGATCCGCCAGCTGGCGGGCATGCGTGGCCTGATGGCCAAGCCGGACGGCTCGATCATCGAGACGCCGATCGTCGCCAACTTCCGTGAAGGCCTTAACGTACTCCAGTACTTCATCTCGACCCACGGCGCGCGGAAAGGCCTGGCGGATACGGCACTGAAGACCGCCAACTCCGGTTACCTGACCCGTCGCCTGGTCGACGTGGCCCAGGACATGGTGATCACCGAGACCGACTGCGGCACCGAGCGCGGTCTGACCCTGCACCCGGTCATCGAGGGCGGCGATATCATCGTCTCCCTGGCCCAGCGTGTGCTTGGCCGTGTGGTGGCCCAGGACGTCATCGATCCGGCCACCGACGAGGTGCTGATCGAGAAGGGCACCCTGCTCGACGAAGCCTGGTGCGAGCATCTCGACACCATGGGTGTCGACGAAATAGTGGTGCGCAGTGCCATCACCTGCGAGTCTGCGCACGGCGTCTGTGCCTGCTGCTACGGCCGTGATCTGGCCCGTGGCCATCAGGTCAACATCGGCGAGTCGGTGGGTGTCATCGCCGCCCAGTCGATCGGTGAGCCCGGCACCCAGCTGACCATGCGGACATTCCACATCGGTGGCGCGGCATCGCGTGCCTCGGCGGTGGACAGCGTCCAGGTCAAGCACGGCGGTCGCGTACGCCTGCACAACATGAAGTTCGTCGAGCGCGCCGACGGCAAGCTGGTGGTGGTCTCCCGCTCCAGCGCCCTGGCCGTCGCCGACGACCATGGCCGCGAGCGCGAGTACTACAAGCTCCCCTACGGTGCCGAGCTTTCCATCAAGGATGGCGATGCCGTGGATGCCGGCCAGGCCGTGGCCAAGTGGGATCCGCACACCCACCCGATCATTGCCGAGGTCGAGGGCAAGGTGCACTACGCCGACATGGACGAGGGCATGACCATTCACCGCAGCGTGGATGAGATGACCGGCCTCTCGTCCATCGAGGTGATCGAGTCCGCCGCCCGTCCCCAGGCCGGTCGCGAGAAGCGTCCGATGATCCTGCTCACCGACGAAGCCGGCGAGCCGATCAGCGTCACCGGGTCCAATACGCCCGTCCAGTACCTGCTGCCGGGCAAGTCCATCGTCTCGGTGGAGAACGGTGCAAAGATCGGCATTGGCGAGATCGTCGCCCGTATCCCGGTGGAAGCGTCCGGCAACAAGGACATCACCGGGGGTCTGCCCCGCGTGGCCGACCTGTTCGAAGCGCGCAAGCCGAAGGAGCCGGCAATCCTCGCCGAAGTCAGCGGCGTGATCAGCTTCGGCAAGGAGACCAAGGGCAAGCGTCGCCTGACGATCTCTCCCGAGGACGGTGGCGATCCGTTCGAGGCGCTGATTCCGAAGTGGCGCCAGATCGCTGTCTTCGAAGGCGAGAGCGTCGAGAAGGGCGAGGTGATCTCCGACGGCCCGAGCAACCCGCACGACATCCTGCGACTGCTGGGCGTGGCGGAGCTGGCCAAGTACATCACCGCCGAGATCCAGGAGGTCTATCGCCTCCAGGGCGTGGGCATCAACGACAAGCACATCGAAGTGATCGTGCGTCAGATGCTGCGCAAGGTCGAGATCACCGATTCTGGTGATTCCGACTTCATCCCGGGCGACCAGGTCGAACTGGTGCGGGTGCTGGAGCAGAATGCACGCCTGGAGAAGGCCGAGAAGTTCCCGGCCAAGTACCAGCGGGTGCTGCTGGGTATCACCAAGGCCAGCCTGGCCACCGAGTCGTTCATCTCTGCGGCCTCCTTCCAGGAGACCACGCGGGTGCTGACCGAGGCGGCGGTTACCGGCAAGCGCGACTACCTGCGCGGCCTGAAGGAGAACGTGGTGGTCGGCCGACTGATTCCGGCAGGAACCGGTCTGGCTCACCACCAGGAGCGTCGCCGCAAGCGTGAAGACACCGAGCGTTTGCTCCACCCGTCGGCCTTCGATGTCGAGCAGGAGCTGGGCGCCCAGCTCACCGCGCTCGACTCGGACGATGACGACCTGTAGACGGCGTGCAAGGGTGTCAGGCCGCGAGCAGTGCTCCCGGCTTGACGCCCGACCCCGCTAGACATTAGAATGCGCAGCCTTTAACAGTGGGGTGGGTGTGCCCGCGCCCGCTGGAAGGCAAGGCAACCATTGGAGTCAGCTACACAACATGGCAACGATCAATCAGCTCGTGCGCAAGCCGCGCAAGCGCCCCGCCGCCAAGAGCGACGTGCCGGCGCTGCAGGCCTGTCCGCAGAAACGCGGTGTCTGCACCCGCGTCTACACCACCACCCCGAAGAAGCCGAACTCGGCCCTGCGTAAGGTCTGCCGCGTGCGCCTGACCAACGGGTTCGAAGTGTCGTCCTACATCGGCGGTGAGGGTCACAACCTCCAGGAGCACTCTGTGGTGCTGATCCGCGGCGGCCGTGTCAAGGATTTGCCGGGTGTGCGCTATCACACCGTTCGCGGCGCCCTGGACACCTCCGGCGTGCAGAACCGCAAGCAGGGCCGTTCCAAGTACGGCACCAAGCGTCCCAAGTCCTGATCGACATCGGTACGCATCCAGAATCAATTTCGGTCTGATAAGAGTAAGGCCGGGCGTCGCGAGTTCGAAAAGAGCGTGCGAGAGTTCCGGGTTTGCCTGAAAGACCCTTCGATAGAGGGCTTGTCATGCCTAGAAGAAGAGTAGTAGCCAAGCGCGAAATCCTGCCGGATCCCAAGTTCGGAAGTGAGCGCCTGGCGAAGTTCATGAACCACCTGATGTACAGCGGCAAGAAGTCCGTGGCCGAGCACATCGTCTACGGTGCGCTGGACAAGGTTGCCGAGCGTAGCAAGGAAGAGCCGCTGGAGATCTTCGACAAGGCGCTGGAAGCCATCCAGCCCATGGTCGAGGTCAAGTCCCGCCGCGTTGGCGGTGCGACCTATCAGGTTCCGGTAGAAGTCCGCCCTTCGCGCCGTCAGGCGCTGGCCATGCGTTGGCTGGTGGACGCGGCGCGCAAGCGCGGCGAGAAGACCATGGTGCAGCGTCTCGCTGGCGAGATGCTCGACGCCGCCGAGGGCAAGGGCTCCGCGGTCAAGAAGCGTGAAGACGTGCATCGCATGGCCGAAGCCAACAAGGCGTTCTCGCACTACCGCTTCTAAGTGCGCTTCTAAACGCATCGCCAACCAACGGGGAGTTCCACCGTGGCTCGCAAGACTCCACTAAAACGCTACCGTAATATCGGCATCGTCGCTCACGTCGATGCCGGCAAGACCACCACGACCGAGCGCGTGCTGTTCTATACCGGCCTGTCCCACAAGGTCGGCGAGGTGCATGACGGCGCTGCTACCACCGACTGGATGGAGCAGGAGCAGGAGCGTGGCATCACCATCACGTCGGCTGCTGTCACTACCTTCTGGAAGGGCATGAATCAGCAGTTCGATGAGCACCGCATCAACATCATCGACACGCCCGGACACGTCGACTTCACCATTGAAGTCGAACGCTCCCTGCGCGTGCTCGACGGTGCCGTGGTGGTGCTGTGCGGCTCGTCCGGCGTTCAGCCCCAGACCGAGACCGTCTGGCGCCAGGCCAACAAGTACGAAGTCCCGCGCATGGTGTTCGTCAACAAGATGGACCGCACCGGCGCCGACTTCTTCATGGTGGTTGACCAGCTGAAGCAAAAGCTGGGAGCCAACGCGGTGCCGATCCAGATCAACTGGGGCACCGAGGAAGAGTTCAAGGGCGTCGTCGATCTGATCCAGATGAAGGCCATTCTCTGGGACGAAGACAGCCTGGGCATGAGCTATGACCTCGTTGATATCCCGGCCGAGCTCCAGGAGACCGCGGAGAAGTATCGCGAAGAGATGGTCGAGGCTGCCGCCGAGGCATCCGAAGAGCTGATGGAGAAGTATCTCGAGGGTGGTGAGTTGACCATCGAAGAGATCAAGGCCGGTCTGCGTCGCCGCACCCTGGCCAACGAAATCGTGCTTGTCACCTGCGGCTCTGCGTTCAAGAACAAGGGCGTGCAGGCGGTTCTCGATGGCGTCATCGAGTACATGCCGTCACCCACCGAGGTCAAGGCCATCGAGGGTGAGCTGGACGACAAGGATGGCACCATCGCCACCCGCGAGGCGGATGACAGTGCTCCCTTCGCTGCCCTGGCATTCAAGATCGCCACCGATCCGTTCGTCGGCACGCTGACCTTCATTCGCGTCTATTCCGGGGTTCTCAACTCTGGCGACAGCGTCTACAACTCGGTCAAGCAGAAGAAGGAGCGGGTGGGTCGTATCGTTCAGATGCACGCCAACTCCCGCGAAGAGATCAAGGAAGTTCTGGCTGGTGACATCGCTGCCTGTATCGGCCTGAAGGACGTCACCACGGGTGATACCCTGTGCGATCTGAATGAAAAGATCGTGCTGGAGCGCATGGAGTTTCCGGATCCGGTAATCTCCGTGGCCGTGGAGCCGAAAACCAAGACCGACCAGGAGAAGATGGGTGTCGCGCTGGGCAAGCTGGCCCAGGAAGACCCGTCGTTCCGCGTCAAGACCGACGAGGAAACCGGGCAGACCATCATCTCCGGCATGGGTGAGCTGCACCTCGATATCATCGTCGACCGCATGCGTCGCGAGTTCAAGGTCGAGGCCAACATCGGCAAGCCCCAGGTCGCCTACCGCGAAACCATTCGCGGCAGCGTCGAGCAGGAAGGCAAGTTCGTGCGCCAGTCTGGCGGTCGCGGCCAGTATGGCCACGTCTGGCTGCGTATCGAGCCGCTGACCGAGGCGGACAAGGGCGAAGACGAAGACATGCACTTCAAGTTCGCTTCCGAGATCGTCGGCGGTGTGGTGCCCAAGGAGTACGTGGGTGCCGTCGAGAAAGGGGCCTTTGAGCAGCTGCAGAACGGCGTCATCGCGGGCTACCCGATGATCGACGTCAAGGTCACGCTGTACGATGGCTCCTACCATGACGTGGACTCGAACGAGAACGCGTTCAAGGTTGCCTCTTCCATGGCTGTCAAGGAAGGGGCCCGCAAGGCCAAAGCCGTGCTGCTGGAACCGGTGATGAAGGTCGAGGTCGTGACCCCCGAGGAATTCATGGGTGACGTCATGGGCGACCTGAACCGTCGTCGCGGTCTGGTGCAGGGCATGGATGACTCTTCCTCCGGCAAGATCATCCGCGCGACGGTGCCGCTGGGCGAGATGTTCGGTTACGCAACCGATCTGCGCTCTCAGTCCCAGGGTCGTGCGAGCTACACTATGGAGTTCTCGAAGTACGACGAGGCGCCCTCCAGCATCGTAGAAGCCGTCATCAACCAGAAAGGTTAAACCGTTTTAGCTAACGTAAAGAGGTTATCGAAGTGGCTAAGGAAAAATTCGAACGTTCCAAACCGCACGTCAACGTCGGCACCATCGGTCACGTCGACCACGGCAAGACCACTCTGACTGCGGCCCTGACTCGTGTTTCTGCTGAGGTCTTCGGCGGCGATTGGCGCGAATTCGACACCATCGACAACGCACCGGAAGAGCGTGAGCGCGGTATCACCATCGCCACCTCTCACGTCGAGTATCAGTCCGAGCAGCGTCACTACGCTCACGTCGACTGCCCGGGACACGCTGACTACGTCAAGAACATGATCACCGGTGCTGCCCAGATGGACGGCGCTATCCTGGTCTGTTCCGCTGCTGACGGCCCCATGCCGCAGACTCGCGAGCACATCCTGCTCTCCCGTCAGGTCGGCGTGCCTTACATCGTCGTGTTCCTGAACAAGGCCGACATGGTCGACGACGAAGAGCTGCTTGAGCTGGTCGAGATGGAAGTTCGCGAGCTGCTGAGCGAGTACGACTTCCCGGGCGACGATACCCCGATCATCACCGGCTCTGCTCTGATGGCGCTGGAAGGCAAGGACGACAACGGCATGGGCACCACCGCCGTTGCCAACCTGATCAAGGCCCTGGACGACTATATCCCGGAGCCTGAGCGTGCCATCGACCAGCCGTTCCTGATGCCGATCGAGGATGTATTCTCCATCTCCGGTCGCGGCACCGTGGTTACCGGTCGTATCGAGCGTGGCATCGTCAAGGCCGGCGAAGAAGTCGAGATCGTCGGTATCCGCGACACCACCAAGACCGTCGTGACCGGCGTCGAGATGTTCCGCAAGCTGCTCGACGAAGGTCGTGCGGGTGAGAACGTTGGCGCCCTGCTGCGTGGCACCAAGCGTGATGACGTCGAGCGTGGCCAGGTGCTGGCCAAGCCGGGCTCCATCAACCCGCACACCGTCTTCGAAGCCGAAGTCTACGTGCTGTCCAAGGAAGAGGGTGGTCGTCACACGCCGTTCTTCAAGGGCTACCGTCCGCAGTTCTACTTCCGTACCACCGACGTGACCGGTACCTGTGAGCTGCCGGAAGGCGTCGAGATGGTCATGCCGGGCGACAACGTCAAGATGGTTGTCACCCTGATCGCTCCGATCGCCATGGATGACGGCCTGCGCTTCGCCATCCGCGAAGGCGGCCGTACCGTCGGCGCCGGCGTCGTGGCCAAGATCATCCAGTAAGCGGTTTTCGCTGGAATGATCGAAGGGGGCTCCGATTGGAGCCCCCTTTCTGCGCATCGCAGCCAGAGTGTTTGACTCTCGCTGGCGACGTGCCTATAATGCGCATCCTTTGAATGCGTGGGTAGACGGCAGGCGCCGTCGACATCCATTGGAGTTTAGGGCAAATGCAGAACCAGAAGATTCGCATTCGGTTGAAAGCGTTCGACCATCGCCTGATCGACCAGTCCGCCGCGGAGATCGTTGAAACCGCCAAGCGCACCGGTGCTCAGGTCCGTGGGCCGATCCCGCTGCCGACCAATCGTGAGCGTTACACCATCCTGATCTCACCGCACGTCAACAAGGACGCGCGCGATCAGTATGAGATTCGCACACACAAGCGTGTGCTCGATATCGTCGAGCCGACCGAGAAGACTGTCGATGCGCTGATGAAGCTCGACCTCGCCGCTGGCGTGGACGTTCAGATCAAGCTCGACTGACTACACTAGACACCCCGCGGCCCAGCGCTCATAGGCGAGACATGAGCAGCAGCCGCCACGCCGAGATGGCGTCATACAACGTGCTAGTGGAATGCTCTGGAAAGGGCAGCCATAGCGGGTGATAGCCCCGTACACTAAAGGAGACTGAGAATGACTATCGGTTTAGTCGGTAGAAAGGCCGGTATGACCCGTGTCTTTACCGAAGATGGCGCCTCTGTGCCCGTAACCGTGATCGAGGTTGAGCCGAATCGCGTCACCAGCGTCAAGTCTGTCGAAGCCGACGGCTACGCAGCGATTCAGGTCACAACCGGCTCCCGCAAGGCCAAGCACCTCACCAAGGCCCAGGCAGGTCAGTATGCCAAGGCAGGTGTCGAGGCCGGTCGTGCGCTGATGGAGTTCCGCCTTGCAGAAGGCGATGAGGCTCCGGCAGTGGGCGGCGAACTCACCGTATCCCTCTTCGAAGCTGGTCAGATGGTTGATGTGACCGGTACCTCCAAGGGCAAGGGCTTCCAGGGCGCCGTCAAGCGCTGGAACTTCCGTACCCAGGATGCCACCCACGGCAACTCACTGTCGCACCGCGCGCCGGGTTCCATCGGCATGTGTCAGACCCCGGGTCGTGTCTTCAAAGGCAAGAAGATGGCCGGCCAGATGGGCAATGTCCGCTGCACCGTGCAGAGCCTGGAAATTGTCCGTGTCGACGCCGAACGCAACCTGCTGCTGGTCAAGGGCGCCGTGCCCGGTGCTACCGGCAGCGATGTCATTGTGCGCAGCGCCGTCAAGGCTGGCTGAAGGGGATAGAACCGATGAATCTGAATCTAGCTGCAGGCGCGGGCACTGTCGAAGTTGCCGACGCCACCTTTGGCAAAGAATTCAACGAGGCGCTGGTTCACCAGGTCGTCACCGCCTATCTGGCCGGTGGTCGTCAGGGTACCCGTGCCCAGAAGAACCGTTCCGACGTGCGTGGCGGTGGCAAGAAGCCGTGGCGCCAGAAGGGCACCGGTCGTGCTCGTGCCGGTACCATTCGCTCGCCCCTGTGGCGTAGCGGTGGTGTGACCTTTGCGGCTCGCCCGCAGGATCACTCCCACAAGGTCAACCGCAAGATGTACCGTGCGGCCATGCGCGCGATTCTCTCCGAGCTGGTTCGCCAGGAGCGTCTGGTGGCGATCGACGAGATTACCGTCGAAGCGCCCCGGACCAAGGAGTTGGTGGCCAAGCTCAAGGAGCTGAACCTCGAGAAAGTGCTGATCGTCACCGAGGAAGTCGACGAGAAGCTCTATCTGGCCGCCCGCAACATTCCCAACGTGGATGTGGTGGATGTGGCTGCTGCCGACCCGGTGAGCCTGATCGCCTTCGACAAGGTGCTGGTCACCGTCTCTGCTCTGCGTAAATTCGAGGAGAAGCTGGCATGAACCAGGAACGCGTATTCAAGGTTCTGCTTGGTCCGCACGTGACCGAGAAGGCCGCTTTCGCCGCTGAGAACAACCAGTACGTGTTCAAGGTGGCCAGTGACGCGACCAAGCCGGAAATCAAGCAGGCCGTTCAGGTCCTGTTCGGCAAGAAGGTCGATCGCGTCCAGGTATTGAACGTCAAGGGCAAGACCAAGCGCTCCGCGAATGGTCTGGGCCGTCGCCAGGGCTACCGCAAGGCTTATGTGTCCCTGGCCGCCGGTGAGACGCTCGAAGACTTCACTGGCGCCGAATAAGGGCAGGAGTACGGATCATGGCAATCGTCAAGACAAAACCCACATCCGCCGGTCGTCGCCACGTCGTCAAGATCGTCAGCGAGGATCTGCACAAGGGCAAGCCCTATGCACCGCTGCTCGAGAAGCAGTCGCGCTCCGGTGGACGTAACAACAACGGCCGCATCACCACCCGCCATGTGGGCGGTGGTCACCGTCAGCATTATCGGCTCGTGGACTTCAAGCGCACCAAGGATGGCGTTCCCGCCGTCGTCGAGCGCCTGGAATACGACCCGAACCGCAGCGCCCACATCGCGTTGCTGAAGTATCTGGACGGCGAGCGTCGCTACATCATCGCGCCCAAGGGCGTGAAGGCCGGCGACCGTCTCGAGTCCGGTGTCAACGCGGCGATCAGGAAGGGTAACACCCTGCCGCTGCGTAACATCCCGCTGGGTTCCACCGTGCACTGCATCGAACTGAAGCCCGGAAAGGGTGCTCAGATCGCGCGCAGCGCCGGTACCAGTGCCCAGCTGGTCGCTCGTGAAGGCAACTATGCCACCCTGCGTCTGCGCTCCGGCGAGATGCGCAAGGTGCTGGCAGAGTGCCGCGCGACCCTGGGGGAAGTGAGCAACTCCGAGCACAGCCTGCGTCAACTTGGCAAGGCCGGTGCGAAGCGCTGGAGAGGCGTGCGTCCGACCGTTCGCGGTGTGGCCATGAACCCGGTTGATCACCCGCACGGCGGTGGCGAAGGCCGCACCAGCGGTGGCCGTCACCCGGTGTCCCCGTGGGGCGTTCCCACCAAGGGCCACAAGACGCGCAAGAACAAGCGCACCGACAAGCTCATCATCCGTCGCCGCAAGGCACGGGGCTGAGACCATACGCCAAGACATTAAGAGGTAACGGCTGTGCCACGTTCACTGAAGAAAGGTCCCTTCATTGACCTTCATCTGCTGAAGAAGGTTGAGGCTGCAGTGGAGAAGAGCGACCGCAAACCGATCAAGACCTGGTCGCGTCGCTCCATGATCCTGCCGAATATGGTCGGGCTCACCATTGCTGTCCATAACGGTCGCCAACACGTCCCGGTGCACGTCTCCGAGGAAATGGTTGGCCACAAGCTGGGCGAATTCGCTGCCACCCGCACGTATCGCGGGCATGCGGCGGACAAGAAAGCCAAACGGTAAGCCAGAGAGGATTGAGAGATGGAAGTCACAGCTAAGCTGCGTGGCGCTCGTTTATCCGCCCAGAAGGCCCGTTTGGTGGCTGACCAGGTGCGCGGTAAACCGGTCGCCGAAGCAATTGACCTGCTGACCTTCTCACCGAAGAAGGCTGCCAAGCTGGTCAAGAAAGTGCTTCAGTCCGCCATCGCGAATGCGGAAGAAAACAACGGTATGGATATCGACGAGCTGCGTGTCTCGACCATCTGCGTCGATGAGGGCATGACGCTCAAGCGCATCAAGCCGCGTGCCAAGGGCCGTGCGGATCGCATTTTGAAGCGCACCTGCCACATCACCGTCAAGGTAGCCGAGAAGTAGGAGTCGACCAGATGGGTCAGAAAGTACATCCGACAGGTATTCGGCTGGGTATCGTCAAGGATCACTCCTCGGTGTGGTATGCCGAGCGCGGTGCCTACGCCGACAAGCTGAATAATGATCTCGAAGTGCGTCGTTTCCTCGAGGAGCGACTGAAGAATGCGTCCGTGAGTCGCATCCACATCGAGCGTCCGGCGAACAACGCCCGCATTACCATTCACACCGCCCGTCCGGGCATCGTGATTGGCAAGAAGGGTGAAGACGTCGATCGTCTGCGTCGTGACGTCACGGCGATGATGGGCGTGCCCGTGCACGTCAACATCGAAGAAGTCCGCAAGCCGGAACTGGATGCCAAGCTCGTCGCGCAGAACATCGCCGGCCAGCTCGAGCGTCGCGTCATGTTCCGTCGCGCCATGAAGCGTTCCGTGCAGAACGCCATGCGCCTGGGTGCCGGTGGTATCAAGGTGATGCTGTCGGGTCGCCTCGGTGGTGCGGAAATCGCTCGTACCGAATGGTACCGCGAAGGCCGCGTGCCGCTTCACACCCTGCGTGCGGACATCGACTACGCCACCTACGAAGCAAAAACCACCTACGGCATCATCGGTGTCAAGGTTTGGGTCTTCAAGGGTGAAATCCTCGGGGGCATCGAAGAGGTCCGCGCCAAGGCTAAACAGCCGCAGGCCGCGCCCTCCAAGAAGAAAGGTTCCAGGTAAGGGGAGAGCGAGTCGATGTTACAACCCAAGCGCATGAAATTCCGCAAGATGATGAAGGGCCGCAACCGTGGCCTGGCGCATCGCGGAAGCAAGATCAGCTTCGGGGAATATGGCCTGAAGGCAACCGGTCGCGGCCGTATCACGGCGCGTCAGATCGAAGCCGGCCGTCGTGCGATCACTCGTCACGTCAAGCGTGGCGGCAAGATCTGGATCCGCATATTCCCTGACAAGCCGATTTCCAAGAAGCCGCTCGAAGTTCGTATGGGCAAGGGCAAGGGCTCCGTCGAGTACTGGGTCGCACAGATCCAGCCTGGCCGGGTCCTGTATGAAATCGAAGGGGTGTCGGAAGAGCTGGCTCGTGAAGCCTTCTCCCTGGCGGCCCAGAAGATGCCCATATCCACCACCTTTGTGAAACGGACGGTGATGTGATGAAAGCCCAGGAAATTCGTGAAAAGTCAGTAGACGAACTGCGTGAGCAGCTCTTCGAACTCCTCCGCGAGCAGTTCAACCTGCGCATGCAGAAGGCCACTGGCCAACTGAGCCAGACTCATCTGCTCAAGCAGGTCCGTCGGGATATCGCCCGCGTCAAGACTGTGCTCAACGAGAAGGCAGGTGACTGAGATGGCCGAAGAAAAGAAAGCTCGTACGCTCACCGGCAAGGTGGTGAGCGACAAGATGGAGAAGTCCATCGTCGTCATGATCGAGCGCCGTGAGCGGCACCCGATCTATGGCAAGTACGTCAAGCGCTCCACCAAGCTGCACGCCCACGACGAGACAAACCAGGCGAAGGTCGGCGACACGGTTTCCATTCAGGAATGCCGTCCGCTGTCCAGGAAGAAAGCCTGGTCCCTGGTCGAGGTGGTCGAGCAGGCCAAAGGCTGAGCTCGGCGAGAGCAGTCAGATTAGGTTTGGAGAAAACCGATGATTCAGACTCAGACAATGCTGGATGTCGCCGACAACAGCGGAGCGCGCCGGGTGCAGTGCATCAAGGTGCTTGGCGGTTCTCACCGTCGCTACGCCCGCGTGGGTGACATCATCAAGGTCACGGTGAAGGAAGCCATTCCGCGTGGCAAGGTCAAGAAAGGCCAGGTCCTCAAGGCGGTGGTGGTTCGCACCCGCAGCGGTGTCCGTCGTCCCGACGGCTCGCTGATCCGCTTCGATGGAAATGCGGCAGTTCTGTTGAACAACACCAACGAGCAGCCGATCGGTACCCGTATCTTCGGACCGGTGACACGTGAGCTTCGCAACGAGAAGTTCATGAAGATCATTTCCCTGGCGCCCGAAGTGCTGTAAGGAGCGAGGCGGATATGCAAAAGATCAAACGTGACGATGAAGTGGTCGTCATCGCCGGCAAGGATAAGGGCAAGCGTGGCACGGTAAAGCGCGTCCTCGGAGAGGAACGTTTTGTGGTGTCCGGTGTGAACATGATCAAGCGTCACACCAAGCCCAATCCTATGGCGGGCAAGCAGGGCGGTATCGTCGAGCGCGAGGCTCCGATTCACGCGTCCAACGTGGCGATCTTCAACTCGGAGACCGGTAAGGCGGATCGCGTCGGCTTCCAGGTTAAGGAAGACGGTACCAAGGTACGTATCTACAAGTCGACGCAGACGCAGATCGACGCCTAACGCGAGTCGGGTAGCAAAATGGCGAACTTGAAAGAACGTTATCAGAACGAGGTGGTGGCTCAGCTCAAAGAGCAGTTCAGCTACGCCAATGTGATGCAGGTGCCGCGGGTCACCAAGGTGACTTTGAACATGGGCATCGGCGACGCAACCAGCGACAAGAAGCTGATCGAGAATGCCGTCGGCGACCTGGAGAAGCTCTCCGGTCAGAAGCCGTTGGTGACCAAGGCACGGAAGTCCATTGCGGGCTTCAAGGTGCGCGAAGGCTGGCCGATCGGCATCAAGGTGACCCTGCGCAGTGAGCGTATGTGGGAATTCCTCGATCGCCTGGTCAACATCGCGATACCCCGCGTGCGTGACTTCCGTGGTCTCAACCCGAAGTCCTTTGACGGTCGCGGCAACTACTCCATGGGTGTGCGTGAGCAGATCATCTTCCCGGAGATCGAGTATGATAAGATCGACCGGATTCGTGGTCTGGATGTCACCATCACCACCACTGCCAACACCGACGAGGAAGGTCGTGCGCTGCTGAGCGCGCTGAACTTCCCGTTCAAGAAATAAGGGTTGGATCATGGCAAAGAAGAGCATGGTAGAGCGTGAGCTCAAGCGCACCAAGCTGGTCGCGAAGTATGCGGCCCGCCGCGCCGAGCTCAAGGCGATCATCCAGAACGTGAACACTTCTGAAGAAGAGCGCTTCGACGCAACGCTCAAGCTGCAGCAGTTGCCGCGTGACTCGAGCCCGGTACGCCAGCGTAACCGCTGTCGTATCACCGGCCGTCCGCACGGCTACTACAACAAGTTCGGCTTGGGCCGCAACAAGCTGCGCGAAGCCGCTATGCGTGGCGAAGTCCCTGGGCTGAAGAAGTCCAGCTGGTAAGCCGCCACGGAATCATCAGGAGCGCAACGTAAATGAGCATGCAAGACACTCTGGCGGATATGTTCACTCGTATCCGCAATGCGCAGATGGCCACCAAGGAGACGGTTACCATGCCGTCTTCGAAGCTGAAGGTCGAGGTGGCCCGCGTATTGAAGGAAGAGGGCTATATCACCGACTTCGCGGTGGCTGAAGGCACCAAGCCCGAGCTGACCGTAACCCTCAAGTACTTCGAGGGAAGGCCGGTCATCGAGCACCTGCAGCGGGTTTCCAAGCCGTCTCTGCGCCAGTACAAGGGCAAGTCTGCACTGCCCAAGGTGGCGGATGGCATGGGTGTCGCGATCGTCACCACCTCCCGGGGCGTGATGACCGACCGTGCCGCTCGCCAGGCGGGCGTCGGTGGCGAAGTCATCTGCACCGTATTCTAGGAGTTTGGAATGTCCCGCGTAGCCAAATATCCGGTTAAAGTGCCTGCCGGCGTCGACATCAAGCTTGATGGCGACCAGCTGACCGTCAAGGGCAGCCAGGGCACGCTGTCCATGACCGTTCATCCGGACGTGGTGGTCGCCCAGGAAGAGGGTCAGCTGACCTTCAACCCGAGCAAGACCGCCAAGTCCTGGGCCATGGCCGGCACCACACGCGCACTGGTCCAGAACCTGGTCACCGGCGTCTCCGAGGGCTTCACCAAGTCCCTGGAAATCATCGGCGTCGGCTATCGTGCCCAGGCCAAGGGCCAGACGCTCAACCTGACACTGGGCTTCTCGCACCCGGTCGACTACACACTGCCTGATGGTGTCTCGGCGGAAACGCCCAAGAACACCGTGATCGTGCTGAAAAGCGCGGACAAGCAGAAGCTCGGCCAGGTCGCTGCGGAAATCCGCGCCTTCCGTCCCCCGGAACCCTATAAAGGTAAGGGTGTACGGTACGCCGACGAGCAGGTGCGTCGCAAAGAAGCCAAGAAGAAGTAAGGCAGGGTTATGAACGCGAAGAAAGAATCTCGTCTCCGTCGTGCCCGCCGCGCTCGCGCGAAGATCCGCGAGCTGGGCGTGTATCGCCTGTGCGTCAACCGTACCCCGCGTCACATCTATGCGCAGATTATCTCGCCGGATGGTGGCAAGGTGCTGGCCAGCGCTTCCACGCTGGACAAGGATCTGCGCGAGGGTGCGACCGGTAATTCGGACGCCGCTGCCAAGGTGGGTGCGCTGATTGCCGAACGTGCCAAGCAGGCAGGCATCACCCAGGTAGCCTTCGATCGTGCCGGCTTCAAGTACCACGGCCGTGTCAAGGCCCTGGCCGACGCCGCACGTGAAGGCGGCCTGGAATTCTAAAGGGTTTTACGATGGCGAAGAACGAACAGAACACCGGCGACCTGCAGGAAAAGCTCGTACAGGTCAACCGTGTCGCCAAGGTGGTCAAGGGTGGCCGGATATTCGGCTTCACCGCTCTGACCGTCGTCGGCGACGGCAATGGTCGTGTGGGCTTCGGTCGTGGCAAGGCGCGTGAAGTGCCGGTCGCGATCCAGAAGGCCATGGACCAGGCGCGCCGCAACATGGTCAAGGTCAGCCTGAAGGGCCACACGCTGCAGTACCCGGTCAAGGCCCGTCACGGTGCCTCCAAGGTGTACATGCAGCCGGCTTCCGAAGGTACCGGGATCATCGCTGGCGGTGCCATGCGCTCCGTGCTCGAGCTGGCAGGCGTCCATGACGTCCTGGCCAAGTGCTACGGTTCCACCAATCCGGTGAACGTGGTGCGGGCAACCGTCAAGGGCCTCGCTTCCATGCAGTCGCCGGACGACATCGCCGCCAAGCGCGGCCTGTCTGTCGACGCGATCACGGGGTGAATACCATGGCAGCAACACTCAAGGTTACCCAGACCCGCAGCACCATCGGCACACTGCCCAAGCACAAGGCAACCATGAAAGGCCTGGGTCTGCGTCGCATTGGTCATACGGTTGAACTGGAAGACACCCCTGCCGTTCGCGGCATGATCCACAAGGTAAATTACCTTGTGCGTGTTGAGGGAGAGTAATCCATGAAACTCAATAGCCTGAGCCCGGCACCGGGTTCCAAGCACGCCGAAAAGCGTGTCGGTCGTGGCATCGGCTCCGGTCTGGGCAAGACCGGCGGCCGTGGCCACAAGGGCCAGAAGTCGCGCAGTGGCGGCACCGTGAAGCCTGGCTTCGAGGGCGGTCAGATGCCGCTGCAGCGGCGCCTGCCCAAGTTCGGCTTCACCTCCGCGAAGTCGCTGGTCTCCGAAGAAGTTCGCCTGGGCGAGCTGTCCAAGGTGGCGGGTGATGAAGTCACCATGGCGACTCTC
This sequence comes from Halomonas sp. ANAO-440, assembly GCF_019915905.1. Lineage (NCBI taxonomy): Bacteria > Pseudomonadati > Pseudomonadota > Gammaproteobacteria > Oceanospirillales > Halomonadaceae > Halomonas > Halomonas sp. ANAO-440. Next base: position 28,429 of record NZ_JAHXBV010000036.1, read on the forward strand.
AAGGAAGCCAACGTGCTCAAGGATGCCACGCTACACGCGAAAATCATCCTTTCCGGCGACGTCAACAAGGCGGTTACCGTGCGCGGCATCAAGGTCACCAAGGGTGCCCGTGCTGCAATCGAAGCCGCCGGTGGCAAGGTAGAGGACTAAATGGCCAAGTCAGGAAACATGCCGGCGATGGGCAGCGGTCTGAGTGAACTGTGGGCGCGTCTGCGCTTCGTGCTCCTCGCCATCGTGGTGTACCGTATCGGTGCCCATATTCCCGTGCCCGGTATCAATCCTGACCAGCTTGCTGCCTTGTTCAGGGAGCAGCAGGGTACCATCCTGGGCATGTTCAACATGTTCTCGGGTGGTGCGCTGGAGCGCATGAGCATCATGGCGCTGGGGATCATGCCGTACATCTCGGCGTCGATCATCATGCAGCTCTTGACCGCGGTCTCACCCCATCTTGAGCAGCTCAAGAAGGAAGGTGAGGCCGGCCGCCGCAAGATCAGCCAGTACACCCGCTACGGCACGGTGTTGCTGGCGCTTGTCCAGGGCACCGGTATGTCGGTGGGCCTGGCCAGCCAGGGCATCGCGTATACGGCCGACTTCAGCTTCTACTTCACCGCCATCGTCAGTTTCGTGACCGGTGCGGTGTTCCTGATGTGGCTGGGCGAGCAGATCACCGAGAAGGGCATCGGCAACGGCATCTCGCTGCTGATCTTCGCCGGCATCGTCGCCGGGCTTCCGGGTGCCGTGGGGCAAGCCTTCGAGCTGGCCCGCAACGAAGGTGCCTGGAACGTGCTGCCGCTGCTGGCACTTTCCGTACTGGGTGTCGCCACCGTGGCTTTCGTGGTGTTCATCGAGCGCGGGCAGCGCCGGATTACGGTGAACTATCCGCGTCGTCAGGTCGGCAACAAGATGTATGCCGGCCAGAGCAGCTACCTGCCGCTGAAGGTGAACATGGCGGGCGTCATTCCGGCCATCTTCGCCTCCAGCATTCTGCTGTTCCCCGCATCGATGGGACAGTGGGTAGGGGCCGGCGACGGCATGGAGTGGTTGCAGCGTGCATCTCAGGCGCTCGGCCCAGGTCAGCCACTGTATATCTTGCTTTTCGGCGCGGCGGTGATATTCTTCTGCTTCTTTTACACAGCGCTGGTCTTCAACCCCAAGGATGTCGCCGACAATCTCAAGAAGTCAGGCGCATTCCTGCCGGGCATACGCCCTGGTGAACAGACCGCTCGCTATGTCGACAAGGTCATGACGCGTTTGACCCTGTTCGGTGCCTTGTATATCGCTGCGGTTTCCCTGATGCCCCAGTTCCTGATCGTGGCCTGGAACGTGCCGTTCTTCTTCGGCGGAACCGCGCTGCTGATCATTGTCGTGGTGATCATGGACTTCATGGCCCAGGTGCAGTCGCATCTCATGTCGCATCAGTATGACTCGGTGATGAAGAAGTCCAACCTGAAAGGCTATGGCAGCGGCGGCATCATGCGCTGAAGCGCAGAGCCGGAGCATCTGCGCCGCGAGCCGATTTTGGAGTAAGGAACGATGAAAGTTCGAGCTTCCGTAAAGAAAATGTGCCGTAACTGCAAGATCATTCGTCGCAATGGCGCCGTTCGCGTCATCTGCATCGAACCGCGGCACAAGCAGCGCCAGGGTTGATTCTGGCGCGTGTTGAAAGCGGTGCCGGCATGCCCCTTGCCCTTCATCGGGTAAAGGGGTATGCTGTTGCGCCTTTTGTAGTGACTAAACGAGCAAGCCGCTCAAATTTCGGAGTAAGCTGATGGCCCGTATTGCAGGCGTCAATATCCCGGACAACAAGCATGCGGCGATCTCGCTGACCTATATCTTCGGGATTGGCCGCACGCGTGCACAGCAGATTTGTGCCGCCACCGGCATCGCGCCGACTGCCAAGATTCAGGAGCTTTCCTCTGAAGAAGTGGATGCCCTGCGTAGTGAAGTCGGCAAGTACACCGTAGAAGGCGACCTTCGTCGTGATGTGACGCTCAACATCAAGCGTCTCATGGACCTGGGTTGCTATCGTGGTCTGCGTCATCGTCGCGGTCTTCCGCTGCGTGGTCAGCGTACCAAGACCAACGCGCGTACCCGCAAGGGCCCGCGCAAGCCGATTCGCAAGTAACACGCACGTTCTGGCGTAAAGACAGGAAACGACATCAACATGGCTAACCCGCGTAGCAACCGTAAAAAGGTTAAAAAGCAGGTAGTGGATGCCATCGCGCATATCCACGCCTCTTTTAACAACACGATCGTGACGATCACAGACCGCCAGGGCAACGCTCTCTCTTGGGCGACTGCCGGTGGTTCGGGTTTTCGTGGTTCTCGCAAGAGCACCCCGTTCGCTGCTCAAGTGGCAAGCGAACGTGCAGCAACTGCTGCAGCCGAGTATGGTGTGAAAAACGTCGACGTGCTGGTCAAGGGCCCCGGTCCTGGCCGTGAATCCGCCGTTCGCGCTCTGAGCGCTGCCGGCTTCCGCGTGCAAAGCATCACCGACGCGACGCCCATTCCCCACAATGGCTGCCGTCCGCCGAAGAAACGCCGCGTTTAAGGAGACAGATTCATGGCTCGTTATATTGGACCGAAGTGCAAACTGTCTCGTCGTGAAGGCACCGATCTCTTTCTGAAGAGTGGCGTGACTCCCTTCGAGAAGAAGTGTAAATCCGAGCAGATCCCGGGTGTACACGGCCAGCGCCGTCAGCGTCTTTCAGACTACGGCTTGCAGCTTCGCGAGAAGCAGAAAGTGCGTCGTATGTATGGCGTACTCGAAAAGCAGTTCCGCAGCTACTACAAGGAAGCCGCCCGTCGCTCCGGCGCCACCGGCGAAGTCCTTCTGCAGCTGCTCGAAACCCGACTGGACAACGTCGTCTACCGTATGGGCTTTGGTTCCACCCGCTCTGAAGCACGTCAGCTGGTGAGCCACAAGGCCATCGCCGTCAACGGCCGCACCGTCAACGTGGCGTCCTACCAGGTCAAGCCCGGTGACGTGGTCTCCATTCGCGAGAAAGCCAAGAACCAGGCGCGCATCCAGAGTGCGCTCTCCATTGCCGCCAACCGCGGTGAGGTGGTCTGGATCGAGGTGGACGCGAAGAAGATGGAAGGCACCTTCAAGGCTATCCCGGAACGCGGCGACCTGTCTGCCGACATCAACGAAAACCTGATCGTCGAGCTGTACTCGAAGTAAGCGTCGCTGATCGCGTCGTGCCGGTCCTTCGGGGCCGGCAACGAGTACCGAGTAACCGATAGGCAGCCTCAAAGGTGTAGTTATGCAGCGTTCAGTGACAGAGTTTCTCCGTCCGCGCGATATCAAGGTCGAAGAGATCAGCGCGCATCACGCGAAGATCGTACTCGAGCCCTTCGAGCGTGGCTTTGGTCACACCCTGGGGAATGCGCTGCGTCGCATTCTGCTCTCGTCCATGCCCGGCTGTGCCGTGGTGGAAGTCGAGATCTCGGGTGTCGAGCATGAGTACAGCGCGATCGAGGGTGTACAGGAAGATGTCATCGAGATCCTCCTGAACCTCAAGGACGTGGCCATCCGCATGCACAGTCGTGACGAGGCGGTGCTCTCGCTGAACAAGCAGGGCCCGGCCGTGGTGACAGCGGGTGACATCGTTCTTGATCATGATGTCGAGATCGTCAATCCGGATCACGTCATCGCCCACGTTAACGAGGGCGCTGAACTCAAGATGCAGCTGAAGATTGCCCGTGGTCGTGGCTACGAGCCGGCGGATGCACGTGTCGGCGCCGACGATGAGTCCCGTGCCATCGGCCGCCTGCAGCTGGATGCCACTTTCAGCCCCGTGCGCCGTGTTTCGTATGCCGTCGATGCCGCGCGTGTCGAGCAGCGTACCGACCTCGACAAGCTGATCATCGACCTGGAAACCGACGGCACCCTGGATCCGGAAGAGGCCATCCGTCGCAGCGCCACCATCCTGCAGGAGCAGCTGGCAGCGTTCGTCGACCTGGAAGCCGACAAGGAACAGGAAGTCGAGGAGGAAGAGGATCACATCGATCCCATCCTGCTGCGCCCCGTAGACGATCTCGAGCTGACCGTCCGCAGCGCCAACTGTCTGAAGGCCGAGAATATCTACTACATCGGCGATCTGATTCAGCGCACCGAAGTCGAGCTGCTGAAGACGCCGAACCTCGGCAAGAAGTCTTTGAACGAAATCAAGGACGTGTTGGCAGCACGCGGTCTGTCCCTGGGCATGCGTTTGGAGAATTGGCCTCCGGCAAGCCTGAAGGACGACAAGGCCTCTGCGTGAGCGTCGACTCGAGTCCCAGTTTGGTAAGGAATAGCAACCATGCGTCATCGTAAGAGTGGTCGTCACCTGAATCGTACCAGCTCGCACCGCCAGGCCATGTTCAAGAACATGTCCGTCTCGCTGGTCGAACATGAAGTGATCAAGACAACCCTGCCCAAGGCCAAGGAGCTGCGTCGCGTCATCGAGCCGCTGATCACCCTGGCCAAGCAGGACAGCGTCGCCAACCGTCGTCTGGCCTTCAGCCGTACCCGCTCGAAGGAAGCGGTCGGCAAGCTCTTCAATGAGCTGGGTCCGCGTTACGCCGAGCGTCCGGGCGGATACGTCCGTATTCTCAAGTGCGGTTTCCGCACCGGCGATAACGCGCCGATGGCCTTCGTCGAGCTGGTCGATCGTCCGATCGTCGAGTCCGAGGAAGAGGTTGCCGTCGAGGAGTGATCCTCGGCTTCGGGCCTGGCCCGGCAACGCTGTAGCAGCAATGCAAAAACCGGCTCCCTTGGGAGCCGGTTTTTTTGGGTTCATCGCATTTTGGCGTGAACCTGCTCTGCATAGGCTGCATTGCGGAAGGGGGCTCGACGACAGCGACGCAGGCGCTCCTTGTTGGAGCGCTGGTTCCCATCGCGACTGGCGCCGATAGGCGCCCGGCGGCGGCTGCCGCGCTGGCAATAACCGCGACCATCGGTAACGCCGCCGGGAGTCCTTCGGCCTCCAGTCGTGATCTGAAGATACTCCTACAGCGTGGCCATGACTTCCCTTGCCATTTCACGCCAAAGTGTGAAGATCCTTTTTTTGCGCACTCTCATATTTCCAGCCTACGCCGTGGCTTTCGGCTCGGCCTGCTGGGCCTTGGCCCGTTCCAGCATGGGCTTGAGGAAGCGCCCGGTATGGGAGGCCTCCATCTTCGCCACCTGCTCCGGGGTGCCCTCGGCGATGATGCGCCCGCCGCCGGAGCCGCCCTCGGGCCCGAGGTCAACGATCCAGTCGGCGGTCTTGATCACGTCGAGGTTGTGCTCGATGACCACGATGGTGTTGCCGTGGTCGCGTAGGCGGTGGAGAACGGTCAGCAGCTGGCGGATATCCTCGAAGTGCAGCCCGGTGGTGGGTTCATCGAGGATGTAGAGGGTCTTGCCGGTATCGCGCTTGGCCAGCTCCCTCGCGAGTTTGACGCGCTGGGCTTCACCGCCGGAGAGGGTGGTGGCGCTCTGCCCCAGGCGTATGTAGGAGAGCCCCACGTCGAGCAGTGTCTGCAGGCGGCGGGCGATGGCCGGCACCGGGCTGAAGAATTCCAGTGCCTCCTCGACGGTCATCTCCAGCACTTCGTGGATGCTCTTGCCCTTGTAGTGGATCTCCAGGGTCTCGCGGTTGTAGCGCTTGCCCTTGCAGACATCGCAGGGAACGTAGATGTCCGGCAGGAAGTGCATCTCGACCTTGATCATCCCCTCGCCCTGGCACGCCTCGCAGCGGCCGCCCTTGACGTTGAACGAGAATCGCCCGGGCTTGTAGCCCCGTGAGCGAGACTCCTGGGTGCCGGCGAAGAGTTCGCGGATCGGCGTGAAGATGCCGGTGTAGGTGGCCGGGTTGGAGCGCGGGGTGCGTCCGATGGGGCTCTGGTCGATGTCGATGACCTTGTCGAGCTGGTCGAGCCCCTCGATCGTCTCATAGGCGGAAGGCGTCAAGGTGGTGGCGCGATTGAGCTCCCTGGCGGCAATGGGCATCAGCGTCGAGTTGATCAGCGTCGACTTGCCCGACCCGGAGACGCCGGTGACGCAGATGAACAGCCCCAGTGGCAGGGTGAGGGTCACATCGTGCAGGTTGTTGCCGCTGGCACCGGTCAGTCGCAGCTGCTTCTCGGGGTTGCCGGGGATGCGCCAGGGCGGTATCTCGATGCGGCGCTTGCCGGAGAGGTACTGGCCGGTCAGGGAGTCGGGGCTGGCCATGACATCCTCGGGGGTGCCTTGGGCGACGATCCGTCCGCCATGCACACCCGCGCCGGGGCCGATGTCCAGCACGTGGTCGGCGGCGCGGATGGCATCCTCGTCGTGCTCCACCACGATCACGGTGTTGCCCAGGTCGCGCAGGTGAATCAGCGTCTTGAGCAGGCGGTCGTTGTCGCGCTGGTGCAGGCCGATGGAGGGCTCGTCGAGGATGTACATGACGCCGACCAGGCCGGCGCCAATCTGGCTTGCCAGGCGGATACGCTGGGCTTCGCCACCCGAGAGGGTGTCGGCGCTGCGCTCCAGGTTGAGATAGTCGAGGCCGACGTTGACCAGGAATTCCAGCCGGGCATGGATCTCGTTGATGATCTTTTCGGCGATCTCGCCGCGGCGACCGGGCAGCGTGAGCTGGCGGAAGTAGTCCCAGGCCTCGCCGATGGGAAGCTCGACGATCTGGGGCAGGGTGCGTTCGTCGATGAACACGTGGCGCGACTCGAGGCGCAGGCGTGAGCCGTGGCAGCTGGGACAGGGTTGGTCGGCGATATAGCGCGCCAGCTCCTCGCGGACCATGCTCGATTCCGTCTCGCGGTAGCGGCGCTGCATGTTGGGGAGCACCCCCTCGAAGGGGTGCTCCCGGGTGACCTTGCGGCCGCGGTCGTTGACGTAGCTGAAAGCGATATCGTCGCTGCCGCTGCCATGCAGGATCACGTCCCGTTCATGGCGGGCCAGCTCCTGCCAGGGCGTCTCCAGGGCAAAGCGGTAGTGGCTGGCCACCGCCTGGAGCTGGCTGAAGTAGTAGACGCTGCGCCGGTCCCAGCCCTTGATCACGCCCTCGGCCAGCGACAGCTCCGGGTGGCTGATCAGCTTGTGGGGATCGAAGATCTGCTGCACCCCAAGGCCGTCGCAGGTAGGGCAGGCGCCGGCCGGGTTGTTGAACGAGAACATCCGGGGCTCGAGTTCGGCAATGGCGTAGCCGCACACCGGGCAGGCGAAGCGCGCCGAGAAGATGATGTCTTCGGCTTCGCCGTCCATGAAGTGAACCATGGCGATGCCGTCGGAGAGGCCCAGCGCCGTCTCGAAGGATTCCGCCAGCCGCTGCTGAAGGCCCTCGCGAACCTTGATGCGGTCGACCACTACGCTGATGTCATGCTTCTTGTTCTTGTCCAGCGGGGCGATGTCGTCGAGTTCGAGCACCTGGCCGTCGATCAGGGCGCGCACGAAGCCCTGGGCACGGAGCTCGGCAATCAGCTGCAGATGCTCGCCCTTGCGCCCCTTGACCACCGGGGCCAGCAGCATCAGCTTGCTGCCTTCTGGCAGCGCAAGCACCTGGTCGACCATCTGCGAGATAGTGCTCGCCTCGAGATCCTCGCCGTGCTCAGGGCAGCGCGGTGTGCCGGCACGGGCAAACAGCAGGCGCAGATAGTCGTAGATTTCGGTGATGGTGCCCACGGTGGAGCGAGGATTGTGCGAGGTGGACTTCTGTTCGATGGAGATCGCCGGCGACAGGCCTTCGATATGGTCCACGTCGGGTTTTTCCATCATCGACAGGAACTGACGGGCATAGGTGGAGAGCGACTCGACGTAGCGGCGCTGGCCTTCGGCATAGAGTGTATCGAACGCCAGCGAAGACTTGCCGGAGCCCGAAAGTCCCGTCACCACGATCAAGCTGTCCCGGGGCAGGTCGACGTCGATCTGCTTGAGGTTGTGAGTGCGGGCACCCCTGACCAGTATTCTGTCCATTCCCACCTCGTGACGCACGGCAAAACCTCGATTATACGTCCGCGGCACACCGGGCAGCAAAGCGGCTGTGGCGAGGGCGTTTCCTGTATGGTCCGGAACCGATAGAATAGGCGGTTCACCTAAGGGCCTCGAGCCCGCCTACCCATGGATTCTCGTCACTCTATGCGCAAGGTCTCTGGACTGCTGCTAGCCACCGAACGGCGGGCCATCACCGGCCTGGCGAGCCTGTATGCCACCCGGATGCTGGGGCTGTTCATGGTACTGCCGGTGCTGGCGCTCTATGCCGACGAGCTGGCCGGCGCCACGCCGCTACTGATAGGGCTGGCCCTGGGGGTCTACGGCCTGACCCAGGCGATACTGCAGATTCCCTTCGGCCTGCTCTCCGATCGTGTCGGTCGCAAGCCGGTGATCGCCGGCGGACTGCTGCTGTTCCTGCTCGGCAGCGTGGTGGCTGCCGGTGCGGATACCATCGGTGGCGTGATCCTGGGTCGCTGCCTTCAGGGTAGCGGTGCCGTTGCCGCGGCGATCATGGCGCTGCTGGCGGACCAGACCCGGGAGCAGGTGCGTACGGCCGCCATGGCCACCATTGGGCTCTCCATCGGCGTGGCCTTCGCAGTGGCCATGGTGCTCGGCCCCTGGCTGGCGGCGTCCTTCGGGCTGTCGTCGGTGTTCTGGTTTACCGCCATGCTGGCTGCGGTGGGGATCCTGGTGCTGTGGAAGCTGGTGCCGCCGGCGCCTCGCCGCATGCGCCATCGCGACGTGGGTATCGACCGGCAGCAGCTGAAGGTCATACTCACCCGGGCCGACCTGTGGCGTCTCGACCTGTCGATCTTTGCCCTGCACCTGGTACTGATGGCAATCTTCGTCGCGGTGCCCTTTCGCCTTCTCGAGGCTGGCATCGGCGCCGAGCGGCACGGCCTGACCTATCTGGGTATCATGCTGCTGGCCTTCCTCTGCATGGTGCCGCTGGTGGTGCTGGCCGAGAAGCGCCAGCGCATGAAGGACATGTGTCTGCTGGCGATCGGGGCCATTGCCGTCAGCCTGGCGGGATTGGCCGGTATCGGTACCGGCGCCTGGGCGCTGTTCGCCTGGTTGCTGCTGTTCTTCACGGCCTTCAATCTGCTCGAGGCGACGCTGCCGTCGATGCTCAGCAAGCTGGCCCCGGCTGGGGCCAAGGGTACGGCCATGGGCGTCTACTCCACCAGCCAGTTCCTGGGTGCCTTTCTGGGTGGCTTGCTGGGTGGTTTTCTGGCCCAGCAGTGGGGGTTGCCTGCCGTCTTCGTTGGCAGCGCCCTGCTGGCCGGCATATGGTGGCTGCTGATGCTGGGCATGCCGGCGCCGCCCCACCTCTCGAGCGAAGTGGTCGAGCTGGATGAAGACCAGCAGGACGATGCGCTGGATACCCTGATGGCGAGCTTCGCCGAAGTGGCCGGCGTTGAAGACGTGCTGGTCGTGCCCGAGGAGCGGCTGGCCTATCTTAAGGTGGACCGGCGGCGTCTCGACAGGGACGCCCTGGCCCGTCTGGTTCGGCCGGACCAGGACCGCGGTAACTGACCGGCAGCTCGGCGGGTGCCGACAGGGCTCCGCCGGGAATTCATGACAACGAGTGTATACAACCAATAGGGAGTCCAGCATGGCCCGTGGCGTCAACAAGGTCATTCTCATCGGCAACCTGGGGCAGGACCCCGAGGTCCGCTTCATGCCGTCCGGCAGTCCCGTCGCCAACCTGCGCGTCGCCACGACCGACACGTGGACCGACAAGCAGAGCGGCCAGAAGCAGGAGCGCACCGAGTGGCATTCGGTGGTGCTCTTCAACCGACTGGCCGAGATCGCCCAGCAATTCCTGAAGAAGGGCTCCCGGGTCTATCTCGAGGGTCGTCTGCAGACACGCAAGTGGCAGGGGCAGGACGGTCAGGATCGCTATACCACCGAGATCGTGGTCAACGACATGCAGATGCTCGATAGCCGAGGCGGCGATGCCCCCGGCCAGGGTGCGGGCTTTGGCGCGCAGGCCCAGGCGCCCCAGCAGGGGGGATACGGCAACGCTCCACAGCAGCAGGGCGGTTATGGCGGCGGGCAGCCCCAGCCGCGCCCGGCCCCGGCGGCCCCCCCGCAACAGGGTGGCCATCAGCAAGGTGGGCAACAGCAGGGTGGTCAACAGCAGGGTGGTCAACAGCAGGGTGGCCAGCAGCACGGCAACTATGGTGCCCCCGACCCGGGCAGCTTCGACGATTTCGACGACGAGATCCCGTTCTGAGTGTCCAGACCATGACTGGCGGAGGCGTTGAGTGAAGCTGTTGATACTGGATGCCGGTCACTGCCTGAACCTGGCGCTGGCTCGGGTGGCCCACCGCAGAAGCGATACCGAACTGGTCATCGAGCCCGGTATCGCCATTGATGCCGTCTATCTGCGCGAATTGAAGCCGGATGCGGTGATCATTCCGCCACTATCTGCGCCGATGGAGATCCAGCCCGCCGCCGTTGTGCGCCATGGCGAAGGGGTGGATATCGTCCTGGAAGCCTGCCGCGAGACCGATACGCCACTGGTCTGGTGCGTCTCCGATCAGCTCTACCAGGATGGCTTCGATACCCCGATCGACGAGCATGTGATCCCGGCGCCGCGGGACGAAAGCCTGCGGCGCCTGATCGCCATCGGGGATCGAATCCGCAGCAGCCACCCCCGTCACCTGATTGTGCGGCTGGGTCCGCTGTTCGCCCTGGAGGGCGGGCATGCCTGGCTGAGCGGGGTGATCGACAGCCTGATGGGCGGGGAGGATGTACGGGCCGCCCAGGACGTCATCTTCTGCCCCACCTCGGCCGATGCCGTGGCCATGGCACTGATCGGCATGCTGCATCAGCTTGGCTGCGGTTCCACCGCCTGGGGCGCCTACCACCTGGCGGGCACGGAGCCGGTCAGCGCCTATACCTTCACCACCATGGTTCGCACGCAACTATCGACTCGCCTCGAGGGGTTGGGCGAGCAGGTGGCGCTGGGCGAGGTCAAGGCGCTCAAGCATCATCACGACCAGCCGCTGCGACGCGTGCTCAACTGTCGCCGCGTGCTGGAGGCCTTCGGCGTGCATCAGAAGCCCTGGCGGCTGGAGGTGGGGCGCCTGCTGGATGACTGGTGTCAGTCGCGGCGACCACTCGAGGAGGGTGACGCTCCCCCATGAATGTGATTCGCAGCCTGTTGTTTTATCTGGGCTATTTTCTGGCCATTCTGGTATGCGGGGGGCTGTTCCTGCCGGTGGCGCCGCTTCTGCCACTGCAGGCCCGATACCGGTTGCTCAACCTCTATAATCATTTCATTACCGCCTGGTTTCGCTGGACCTGCGGGGTGCGCTACCGGGTCAGCGGCAGGGAGCACCTGCCCGAAGGCCCCTGCGTGATCCTGGCCAATCATCAGTGTGAATGGGAAACCATCTATCTCCAGATTCTCAAGCCGCCGGTGTGTACGGTGCTCAAGCAGGAGCTACTGCGAATTCCCCTCTTCGGTTGGGGGCTGCGACTGTTGCACCCCATTGCACTGGACCGCTCGAAGCCGGCGCGGGCCATGCGTCAGGTCCTGACCCAGGGTGTGCAGCGGCTGAACGAGGGTCTGTCGGTATTGATATTTCCCGAGGGTACCCGGGTAGCGCCGGGCGAGCGTCGGCGCTACAACAAGAGCGGAACGGTGATTGCCTGCCGTGCGGGGGTGCCGGTGTTGCCTGTGGCGCATAACGCCGGCGAGCGTTGGCCGGGTCGACACTGGGTCAAGAACCCGGGGCTGCTGAGTGTCGTGGTGGGCGAGCCCATTGCCACCGAGGGCCGCACGCCCGAAGAGGTGCTGATCGAGGTGGAGGCGTGGATCGAGGCTCGCCTGACGGAGATTTCCGAAGTGCCGCGGCCCGAGGCCCCTGCGCCTGACCGCGGAAGGCGTGTCCGCTCCACGTCATAAATGTGCCGGTCAGGAGAAAACCGGGGCACGAAAAAGGCGTCCGCGAAGCGGACGCCTTTTTTGAGGGTGCGACAGATTTCAGTAATAGACCGGCTCAGTCGCGATAACGCTGGAGTACCAGGCAGGCGTTGGTGCCGCCAAAGCCGAAGCTGTTGGAGAGCACGCGTTCGATGGATACGCCGTCGCGACGGCTGGTGACGATATCGAAACCGGCGGCCTGGTCATCGAGTTCCTCGACGTTGGCCGAGGCGGCGATGAAGTCGTTCTCCATCATCAGCAACGAGTAGATCGTTTCCTGTACGCCGGTAGCGCCCAGCGAGTGACCGGTCAGCGACTTGGTGGAGCTCATGGCCGGCGTACTGTCGCCGAACACCGCACGGATGGCCTTGAGTTCGGCGACATCCCCCACCGGCGTCGAGGTGCCATGGGTGTTGATATAGTCGATATCGCCTTCCACCGTGGCCAGCGCCTGGCGCATGCAGCGAGTCGCGCCTTCACCCGACGGGGCCACCATGTCGTGGCCGTCGGAGGTGGCGCCATAGCCGACCAGCTCCGCGTAGATCTTCGCGCCGCGGGCGCGGGCGTGTTCCAGCTCTTCGAGCACCAGCATGCCACCGCCACCGGCGATGACGAAGCCGTCGCGGGCCTTGTCGTAGGGCCGTGAGGCCTTCTCGGGCGTGTCGTTGTAGTGCGTCGACAGGGCGCCCATGGCATCGAACAGGCAGGAGAGGGTCCAGTGCTCCTCCTCGCCGCCGCCGGCGAAGACGATGTCCTGCTTGCCCAGCTGGATCTGCTCCATGGCGTTGCCGATGCAGTGGGCCGAGGTGGCGCAGGCCGAGGAGATCGAATAGTTGACCCCCTTGATCTGGAAGGGCGTGGCCAGGCAGGCGGAAACGGTGCTGCCCATGGTGCGGGTGACCCGATAGGGACCGACCCGGCGCAGGCCTTTTTCGCGCATGACATCGGCGGCTTCGACCTGGTTGGCGCTGGAAGCGCCGCCGGAGCCGGCAATCAGGCCGGTTCGCTCATGGGAGACCTGTTCCGGCGTAAGCCCCGAATCCTCGACGGCCTGGGCCATGCTGACATACGCATAGGCCGCCGCATCGCCCATGAAGCGGCGCAGCTTGCGGTCGATGAGGGAATCGAGGTCGATATCCACGGCGCCGGCCACCTGGCTGCGAAAGCCGCGTTCGGCATATTCTTCCTTGAAGCGAATGCCCGAGCGCCCGTTCCTTAGCGCCTCGACGACCGCCTGCCGGTCGTTGCCCAGGCAAGATACGATGCCCAGGCCGGTGACTACCACTCGTCGCATGGAAGCCTCCTGATCAGAAATTCGCGGTAGAAGTGAACAGGCCGACACGCAGGTCGTGTGCCTGATAGATCTCGCGGCCGTCGACAGTCACTGTGCCATCGGCCATGCCCAGTATCAGGCGCCGGGTGATGATGCGCTTGATATTGATCTGGTAGGTGACCTTCTTGGCATCGGGCAGAATCTGGCCGGTGAACTTCACCTCACCACAGCCGAGTGCGCGCCCCCTGCCGGGGTGGCCGAGCCAGCCCAGATAGAAGCCCACCAACTGCCACATGGCGTCCAGCCCCAGACAGCCGGGCATGACAGGGTCGCCGGGGAAGTGGCAGTCGAAGAACCAGAGGTCGGGGTGTATATCCAGTTCGGCGGTCAGTTCGCCCTTGTTGAACTGGCCTCCCGCTTCGTGGATATGCGTGATGCGATCGAGCATCAGCATATTGGGGGCCGGCAATTGGGCATTGCCGGGGCCGAAAAGCTCACCGCGGCTGCACGCCAGCAGTTCTTCGCGTACGAAAGAGTGTTGCTTGGTCACTGAGTCGTTCCGAGTCGCAGTTGTTGTGGGCCTTCCCGCGAGTATAGCGGACGCGGCATTGGCTCTTGGGCCGTCCCGCCCTGGGCGGCCCTGCCTAGTCTACTGGCGGAGGCCGGTGATTGCACGTCAGGCATGACGCGAGGTGCCGGAGCGATTAAAGTGAATGCGTTTGCAGTCGATAATCGACTGTTAGTTCGATGCACGGCACGGGCGCGACTTCCCCTTCATCCGTCAGACCGGGATACGACATGTGGTCACCTTTCGCGATCAATCGCCCGTTGGCCTGGGCCGCAATGGCTGCGCTGCTGGCATGCGTCTGGCTGCCTGGTCCTGGCTTGCGCCTGATGGCGGCGACCATCGTGGTCGCTGGCCTTTCCCATATATGGCGGCAGCTGCGACGTGAGCGACAGAATGCCGACCTGATGCAGCAGGCGCTGATGCTCTCCGAGGAGGGCGTGCAGATCACCGATGCCGAGAACCGTATCCTGGCGGTCAACCCCGCCTTCACCCGAATCACCGGCTTCACCGAGGAGGAGGTGCGAGGCGTCAATGCGGCCAACCTGGTGGCGTCCCGGCACGACTCCAGCTTCTTCAAGCGCTTCTGGCAAACCCTGGAAAGCAAGGGACGCTGGGAGGGTGAGATATGGAATCGGCGCAAGCAGGGCGACGAGTACCCCGAGTGGCTGCGCGTCAAGGCAGTGGTGGGCAGGAAAGGCAGGATCACCCACTTTGTCGGCACCTTCACCGACATCTCCGTTCACAAGGCCCGCGAGCAGGACCTGCGGCGCATCGGCTTCGAGGACCCGCTCACCGGCTTGCCCAATCGGCGTCGACTGCATGATCTGATGACATCGCGCCTGCGCCACCTGAGAGCCGGCGAAAGTCTCGATATGGCGATCATCGATATCGACGGCTTCAAGTCGGTCAACGACAGCCTGGGTGTCGATCAGGGCGACCGTTTACTGGCCAGGTTCGGGCAGCGCCTGGCGGGGCATGTGGCGGGAGGCGTGGTGGGGCGCCTGGGCGGCGACGAATTCCTGGTGATCCGCACCACCACCTTCGACGACCATGACAAGTGGATTGCCGGCCTGCGTGAACACCTGGGCGAGCCCTTCGAGATCGATCACCGCTCCCTGCGGCTGGGACTGTCGATCGGCAGCTGCCGAGCCCCCGAAGACGGCAGCGACTCCGGAGTACTCTTCCAGCGGCTCGAGTCGGCGCTCTACTCGGCCAAGCGTCACGGCCGCAACGTCAGCCAGCGCTTCCGGCCGGCACTGGACGTTCAGGACACGCCGCAGATGGCGCTCGTCTATAGCCTGCGTGACGCATTGGCCAACGGCGGCCAGCTGGAACTCTATTACCAGAGCCAGCATCGTACCAGCGATGGCCTAGTGGTGGGGCTGGAGGCCCTGCTGCGCTGGCGGCATCCCGAGCACGGCCTCGTTTCGCCGGGTGACTTCATTCCCCTGGCCGAGCGGCACGGCCTGATGGGCATGCTTGGCAACTGGGTCATCGACGAGGCCCTGGGGCAGATGGCGCGCTGGCGGGAAACGGGGATGCCCAAGCTGCCGGTATGGATCAACATCTCGGCCATCCAGATGTTTCAGGGCGAGCTGGAGTCGGCGCTCTCCTCCGGCCTGGCCCGCCACGGCATCGCTGCCGGCCAGCTTGGCCTCGAGCTGACCGAGTCGGTGCTGCTCGACGAACGCGCCGGCGATATCGTCCCACGCCTCGAGGCCCTGCGAGAGCGTGGCCACCGCATTGCCATCGACGATTTCGGTACCGGCTATTCGTCCTTGGGCTACCTCAAGCGCCTGCCGCTGGACAAGATCAAGCTGGACCGGGCCTTCATCCGCTCGCTGCCTGACGACCCCGCCGATGCCGCCATCGTCAGTGCGGTGCTGGCCATGGCTCGGGGGCTGTCGCTGGATGTCATTGCCGAAGGGGTGGAGACCCAGGGACAGCTTGATTTCCTGCGCGATGCCGGCTGTCGTCTGGTGCAGGGTTTCTACTTCGCCCGCCCAATGGCGGTCGGCGCATTGGAGGAGCACTGGCAGAGCCTCGCCGGCCAGTCGTCGACAGCCCAACTGGGCACCACCCCCGTCGTCTGATCGCTGCCTGCGATCACGGCTGACCCTCCAGCGGTGCCGGACGGGCGCCGGGGCGGGCCAGCAGCAGGTGGCAGGTACCGATCGTCCGCTCGAGAAAGCCCCCCTCGCAGTAGCAGAGATAATAGCGCCACAGGCGAATGAAGCGCTCCTCGTAGCCCAGCTTTCTCACCGTCTCCAGGTTCGCCTCGAAGCGGTGGCGCCACTCCCGCAGCGTGCGGGCGTAATGGGGGCCGATCTCGTCGAGTGCCAGCACGTTGAGCGAGGTATGGCGGGCCATGGCGTCGAGGATGACCCGGTGAGAGGGCAGGAAGCCTCCGGGAAAGACGTGACGCTTGATGAAGTCCATTTCTCGCTTGGCGGCCTCGAAGCGCTGGTCGCGTATGGTGATGGCCTGCAACAGAGCGAGGCCGTCGGCGTTCAGCAGTCGATCCAGCGTCTTGAGGTAGGTCGGCAGGTACTGATGCCCCACGGCCTCGATCATCTCCACCGATATCAGCCGGTCGAAGCGGCCCTCCAGCTTCCGGTAGTCCTGTTGCAGCAGCGTGATCCTCTCCTCCAGCCCTTCTTCACGGATGCGCTGTGCCGTATAGGCGTACTGCTCGGCGGAAATGGTCGTGGTGGTGACACGACAGCCGCGCGTCTTCGCCGCATGGATGGCCAGCCCGCCCCAGCCGGTACCGATCTCCAGCAGATGATGCTCCGGCCGGACGTCGAGCTTTGCCAGCATCAGATCGAGCTTGTGGGTCGAGGCCTCTTCGAGAGTGGCATCGGCACGGGGGAAGACGGCACTGGAATACATCCGGTGTTCGCGGTCCAGAAAGGTGGCGAACAGGTCGTTGCCGATGTCGTAGTGGGCGGCAATGTGACGCTTGGCGCCGCGGTGAGTGTTTCGCTGCAAGGCGTTCAGGGCGGCCAGCAACCATCGACCCATCCGGGCGGTGCCGTTTTCCATGTCACGATTGACTCGTTCCAGGTTGGCGGCGAACAGGCGGATCAGCGCTACCAGATCGTCTGCATCCCAGTCGCCGTCGAGGTAGGCTTCGGCCGCCCCCACGCTACCCCCCAGGGCCAGGCGCTGCCAGGCCCGTGGATTGCGAACCACCAGCGTCACGCGCAGCGGGCCGTCCTGGCCGAGAAGGTGGCAGTGGCTGCCTTCGATCAGGGTGATCCGGCCGCCCTCCAGGCGGTCGAGCTGGGCCATCACCCGAGGTCGGAGCCAGCGTGTCAGGCGCCCGCCGTTGACGGGCACCGGGCGGCAGGAAGCGGAACGTAAGGACGTCACGGTGAAGTCTCCTCGCGGGTGGAACGAGCGGGATGGTCATGGATCGGCACACCCTTGCGCCATAGACGCAGCGCCTCCAGGTGAATGGCGGCTCGGCTCTTGAGATTCATCCAGGGCTGACGCGCCAACGTTTCCAGCAACACTCGTCGGGTGGCCGGCCTGGCGGCGAGGAGCAAGGTGGCATCGAAGTGACGCTCTTGCTCACGCCAGTTCTCCATATGCATCAGCAGCCGGCCACCCGGCGTGTTGAAGCGCCAGCGGTAGGTCATGTCCATGGGGTGGAAGGGAGACACATGCATCGCCTTGTCGAAGCTGGCGGTGTGATGGCTCCGCTCAGGGTCAACGCGGCAGGCGTAGCGGGTGCGTTCTCCCCAGGGCGTATTGGTTACCTCGGCGAGCAGGGCGCGCAAGCTGCCGTCGCTGTCGTGGAGGTAATAGAGCGACAGGGGGTTGAAGCCCGAGCCCAGGGTGCGCAGCTGCGTCAGCAGGCAGATGCGGCCCTCCGGGGCGACACCGAGCTGGCGCTCGACCTCCTCTCGCACGGCCTGCTTGAGTGGCCGGTCATGGGGTGCCAGGTAGTCGCTGCGGCGAAAGCGTGCCAGGGCCGGCCGCCGGGCGCTGAAGCCGGGGACGCCATCGAACAGCGTGGGCAGTTCATCCAGGTCGAGCCAGGCCATCCACAGCCGATAGACGAAGGCATGCTCCCGCGGCAGGAAGCGGCGGTGTCGCAGGGTGCCGTGATAGACCCGCGACCGGGGGGCGGCGGTCATGACGGTATCTCCAGGGCAAGCGGGGGCGTGGCGGCAGGGGGCCGCTGTTCGTCGCAGCCGAGGGCGCGCGCCACACGCAGGGCGCTCCACACGCCATCCTCGTGAAAGCCGTTGCGCCAGTAAGCGCCGCAGAAATGGGTGCGCCGGCGCACGCTGGAGATCTCGGCGTGGCGGGCTTGCGCCGCCTGCCCGGCCAGCGAGAACTGGGGGTGCGCGTAGCGGAATCGGCCGAGCACCTTCGTCGGGTCGATGGCAGCACTGTCGTTGAGCGTGACGCAGAAGGTGTGCGCGGTATCGAGCCGCTGCAGGATGTTCATGTTGTAGGTCACGGCGGCCCGGGCGTCTTCGCCCCGCCCATCGAGGCGGTAGTTCCAGCTTGCCCAGGTGCGGCGGCGGCGGGGCAGCAGCCGGGTGTCGGTGTGCAGTACCACGTCGTTGTCTCGATAGGGCAGCGCGGCGAGTATGTCGCGCTCGTCGGGGGTGGCGTCCACCAGCAGCCCCTGGGCCTGGTCCGCATGACAGGCCAGTACCACCTGATCGAACCTTTCACGGCCCGCCCGGGAATCGATGAACACGCCTTCCGGGCCACGGTGGATGCCGAGCACCGGGGTGGCCAGCCGGATGCGCTCGGCATAGGGCGCGGTCAGTGCCGGAATGTAGGCGCGAGAGCCGCCCACCAGGGTGTACCACTGGGGTCGGTCGTTGACCGAAAGCAGGCCGTGGTGATGAAAGAAGCGCAGGAAGAAGAGGGCCGGGAAGGTGCGCATGTCGCGAACACTTGCCGACCAGATGGCCGCGCCCATGGGCAGCAGGTAGCGGCGCTGGAAATCGCGGCCGTAGCCGGCCTGGTCCAGGTAGTCACCGAGGCTCATGTCGCCGCCAAGGCTACCGCTCTCCAGTTCGTGAAGAGCACGCCGGTTGAAGCGCAGGATATCGGCCAGCAGGCGATAGAAGCGGGGGCTCAGCAGGTTGCTGCGCTGGGCGAACAGGGAGCCCAGGGTATGTCCGTTGTACTCGAAATCCAGCGGCGTCTCATGCACCGAGAAACTCATCTCAGTGGGCTGGCTGGCAACGCCGAGTTCGGTGAGCAGGCGCTGAAAATGAGGGTAGGTGCGGTCGTTGAAGACGATGAACCCGGTATCGATGGCGTGGTGTTGGCCTCCCAGCTCCACATCAACGGTCGCCGTATGCCCGCCCAGCCGGTCGGCGGCCTCGAACAGCGTCACCGTATGACGCTGGCTGAGGTACCAGGCGGCGGCCATGCCGCTGATGCCGCTGCCCACCACGGCGACGTGCTGAGCGGCTGGCGAATCTGGGTTGCCGGGGGAGAAGGAGGCGGTCATGGGCGGGGCTCACTGGGCGTTGGGCGCACCAGGCGAAGGCCCAGGCGATGACGCAGGGTCGGGGGTAGGATGCCCATCAGTCGCACTCCCAGGGTGAAGCGGCGGGGAAAATGGATGTCTAGCCGGCGTCGCTCGAGACCGTCGAGAATCGCGTCGGCAGCCGCGGTGGCAGAGATCCGCATGGGCATGGGGAAGTCGTTGCGCGCCGACAGGGGCGTGTCGACGAAACCGGGGTGGATCAGGCTGATATCGATGCCTTCGTCGTACAGGTCCAGGCGCAGCGACTCCAGGAAATGGCTCAGGGCGGCCTTGGATGCGCCGTAGGCGGCCGCCCGGGGCAGCGGCACGTAGGCCGAGGCGCTGGAGGTCGCGGCGAGCAGCGGGCGACTGCCTTCGGCACGAGCCTTGCGCAGCAGCGGCAGTGCGGCATCCAGGCAGTGAAGGACGCCGAAGAAATTGGGCGCGAAGACTCGCTGCACCAGGTCTAGATCGAACCGCCGTGCGTCCAAGTATTCGCAGGTGCCGGCATTGAATATCGCCAGGTCCAGACGGCCGAACAGGTCGTCGAGATGATCCCCCGCGGCGCGTACCGCCTCACGGTCGCTCACGTCCACCGGCAGCAGCAGAGCATTGCTTCGGGCGCCGGCGAGTTCGGCCAAGGCGTCGAGGTTACGGGCACTGAGTGCCACGTGATGCCCTTCATCCAGCAGGCGCGTGGCCAATGCGCGCCCGATACCCGAGGTCGCTCCAGTCAGCCAGACAACCCGCCTTCCACTCAATGCCACCATGCCGCCTCCCTGAGCGCACCGCTGGGCAGTGCCGGTTACTCGCCCAGGCGGCGCTTCAGCAAGCGAACCGTCGGGCCCAGAATCGGCAGGTGCTCGTAGAGCATGGCGCCGGCATCGAAGAAATCACGATGTCGACACACCCGCCGTGGGTCTTCAGCCGGGAATGACAGCCTTGAGCACCCATCCACCGAGACGGGGCGGCCGCGAGCCAGACGCGGATGGATCAGCCGCATCGTCCAGGTCACACAGGCCTCGTGGCCCTGGTGCAGGCGGTCGTGGAACTCGAAGCTGCACTCGGTCACATTTTCGTACAACCCACGGAAGTACCTTTCCAGCGCATCCCGTCCCTGGATATGGTGCAGAGGGTCGGTGAAGACCACATCCTCAGTATATACCTCGTACAGTTTATTTGTATAGGTTGTGTCTAGTTTATTGAAGAAGGCGCAGAAGGCCTCCAGGGCAGGTTCCTGGCTCATGGGGTGGCTCTCCCGTGGGTGGGGTCAGTCGGGTTTCAGTGCCTTGAAGGCGTCAATCGCTCTTAGCCTGGCGACCTTGTGATCGACGACCGGTGGTGGGTAATGGGTCTGTTGACGTTGCTCCGCGGACGGAGCCAGCCTGCCCTTGGGGGGAAGCGCGGCCAGCTCCGGCACGAATTTGGCGATGAAGGCACCCTCGGAGTCGAAGCGACTCGACTGGGTGGTCGGGTTGAAGACGCGGAAATAGGGTGCGGCGTCGGTGCCGGTGGAAGCCGCCCACTGCCAGCCACCGTTGTTGGCGCAGAATTCGCCGTCGACAAGATGATGCAGGAAGAAGCTCTCGCCGCGTCGCCAGTCGATCAAGAGGTGCTTGCTGAGGAACATGGCGGTGATCATGCGCAGGCGATTGTGCATCCAGCCGGTCTGCACCAGCTGGCGCATGGCGGCATCGACGAGGGGGTAGCCGGTACGCCCTTCGCACCAGGCACGAAAGCCGGCTTCGTCATTGCGCCACGCCACGTATTCGGTATGCCGCTGAAAGGCGCGGTGCTGGCACACCCTCGGAAAGCCCGCAGCCACGTGCTGGTAGAACTCACGCCAGACCAGTTCGTTCACCCAGGCCACGAGGCCGGCATCCCCCTCGGCCAAGCGGCCATGGTTTTCGCCAAGCACCGCCTGCAGGCACTGGCGATGGGAAACCATTCCCAGTGCCAGGTAGGGCGAGAGCTCGCTGGTGCCCTGGATGGCCGGAATGTCACGCTGCCGCGCATAGTGCCGACCACGAAAGCGCAGAAAACGCTCGAGCCGGTCGGCCGCCGGTTCTGCGCCGGCAGGCCAATCCTCGGTGGCCACGGGCTGTTCGCCGAGATGGGGAGAGGGCGGCAGTGGGTCGCTGGCAATGGCCGGCGGTGACTGGGGAGGAGGGGTATCGTGAAGGGTCAGGCGCTCGGCGCTGAGCCGCCGGTGCCAAGCCTTGGCGAAGGGCGTGAAGACGCGATAGTAGTCCCCGTTTCCCGTCAGCAGCTCGCCGGGGGCAAAGGCCGTGGCGTCGTGATGCCCCCTGGCGGAGAGCCCGGCCCGCTCGAAGTCGGTGATTACGGTCTGATCGCGGCGCTGTTCGTCCAGCGGGTACTCGCGATTGAAATGTAGCCTCTGAGCACCGGTTTCCCGAGCCAGGGCGAGCAGGGTTGTCGGGGCCTGGTCGTAGGCCTCGATATCCCGGTGCAGCAGCGGAATGTTCAGGCCGGCCAGCTCCCTGCGCAGTGCCGATACGCCACGGTGCCAGAAGTCGAGCTTGTTGGCGCCATGGCCATGGCGCTGCCACTGGGGGAGGCAGCGCAGGAAGACCGCTACCACAGGGCCCTGGCGTGCTGCGGCAGCCAGTGCGGTATTGTCATGGACTCGCAGGTCGCTGCGAAACCACATCAGTACGCAGGTCATGCTGGCTCCTGGATTGGGGAACAATCAGGCGTTGTGAAGCAGGGAGCGTAGCCTCGCCAGCGCCAGGGGGAGGTCATCTCCCAGCAGCTCCACATGGGTATCGACGAGGTCGTTGCCGCGTATGCGCGCTACCGGCCCGCAGAGGCCCAGGGGAACATCGAGCTGCTCGGCGAGGCGTGGAAGCTGCCGGCGAATCAGGTCAGGGCGCTCGGCACGGCCGCTGACCAGCATCAGTGCCGAGGCCTTCAGGCGCTCCACCGCCAGCGGCAGTTCACCGAAAGGCACGGAGCCGTCGAGCAGTTGGATACGATAGCCGGCATCGCTGCCGGCCAGGGCTGCCAGCAGCAGCCAGAGCGGGCCTGGGTCATCGGGCAGCGCGCACATCAGTACAACCGGCCCCTTGACGACCTGATTGGCATGAAAGAGCCGGGTGCCGATCAGCGTGCGCAGGAAGGTTTCCAGGTTGACCCGTTGCAGCCTGGCGCCGAGCTGGTCGTCCCAATGCTCTTCCAGCTCGCGTATGGTGGGTTGCCAAAGTTCTTCCAGGCTGGTGGTCACCGGGTAAAGCGCCAGACTCTGGTTGAACAGGCGTTCCAGCTGCGCCATGTCCAGTGCCTCCACGGCGGCAACCAACTGGCGACGCTGGCTCGGCCAGTCCCCGGAGGCGGGCTCGGAGAGGGGGGGCGCTTCGGGCTGGTCGAGAAGTTCCTTGACCTGGCTGACCGGCACGCCGCGGCTCAACCACTGCAGGATCTGCTCGACACGCTCGATGTCTTCGCGTGCATAGAGGCGGTGACCCTTGGGGGTACGCTGAGGGCGGATCAGCCCATAACGCCGCTCCCAGGCGCGCAGGGTGACCGAATTGACACCGGTTATGCGCGACACTTCGCGGATCGGATAGAGCGGCGTGTCGGCCGGGTGGGTTGCCTTGTCGGTCATGCTCACATCTGCCTCTCGCTGTTGTCAGGGCCGTTCCAGGCCGCCAAAGGATGCCTGGCATCCGGGCGCGACTCTCCATGGTGGACAATATTGTACATCAATCGCGTGATGTACAACCGTTGCTGTTGCGATCAGTGCAAGCGGCTCGCCAAACGGTTGGGCGAGCCGCTATGAAGCCAGTGGGACACGGTGTCAGTCGCTAGCCGCCAGGGCATGCCCCAGGTGATGGCCGGAGAGCCAGGCATCCTCCACCCGTGGCCCACGCCAGCCGTCGCCGCAAAGCGCAAGGCCGTTGGCCGAGAGCCGATAGTCCCGATTGATAGCCTCGCCAGCGGCGAAGACGTCGGGTTGGGCGTAGCGCCACCGGTGGGCGCCGATCGCCGTGATGGCGGGCAGTGCAGTCGTATCCGGCAAGGTTTTGCGAAAGGCGGTCAGCAGACTGTTTGCCACGCTGGTTTCATGCATTTCCAGGTGCGCTTCGCTCCACTCCAGCCGGGCCAGCAGGGTGAGGCTTTCACCCTGCTGCTCACGGCCGGGCTTGTGGTCGTTGCGGGCGACGAAGCGCAGCGGGCCCTCGGAAAACATCACGGCCTGCCAGTCGGGGGAAACCCCCGGTGCCGTGGCCAGCGGCTGGTCGAAGCAGGCCCATGCCGCCCAGCAGGGACGCTGGATGACGCCCTCGCATGCCTCCGCCAGCAGGGAGTCATGCGGCGCCACCAGTGCCTGGGCCTGGGGCGAAGGCGCCGTGATCACGACATGGTCGAAGGGACCATGGTGCTGCCGGGCCTGATCCTGAAGCGTCCACCGGCCATTGTCTCTTGCCAGCGAGACGATACGACAGTTCACCTCCAGGGCCAGTCCCCGGGAAAGATGGCGCGTTACCGCGCTCATGCGTGGCTTGCCTGCGTAGCGTTCTCTGCCATCATGACGGTAGTGCCAGCTATCGTTCGTGACCCGCCAAAGTTTCCAAGGCCAGGGCGCTATCAGGCCGGCCTTCAGCCAGGTTTCGGCTTCACGGCGAAAGGCGTCGTGTCTGACGCTGAAAAACTGCGCGCCGATATCCACCGTGGCGGCAGCGAGGCTCCGGCTGGTCATGCGGCCGCCGGGGCCGCGGGATTTCTCGAACAGGGTGACCCGCCAGCCGGCTTCGTCGAGGACGCGCGCACAGGCCAGGCCGGCGATACCTGCGCCGATGATGGCGGCTGTGGGGCGTGTCGGTGATGACATGAAGACCTCACGCAGGGGGCGGTATTTACGTTAGACTAGCAGAAGCGTACAACGACTGTATAACTTTATGTGCGCGGTCATGAATCCGGGGGAGGAGAGAGCTATGCGTGTGCTGATGACGGGTGGCAGTGGCTTTGTGGGGCAGCGCCTCTGCCAGCGCCTCAAGGAGGCGGGGCATCGCCTGCAGGTGGTCTCGAGAGACCCCAATGATGCAAAGGGGCAGCTTCCGGCGGGCACCGATGTTCGTCGCTCCGTGCTGGACTTCGTTGACGCGCCACCGGACGCCATCGTCAACCTGGCCGGTGAGCCGATAGCGGCGCGACGCTGGAGCGACAACCAGAAGAAGCGGCTGATCGACTCCCGAGTCAATATCACCCGTGACCTGGTGATTCTCTGTGAGCAGCTCAAGCAGTCGGGGGGACAGGCACCGCGTGTGATGGTGTCGGGCTCGGCCATGGGGTACTACGGCGACCAGGGCGACCGCGAGGTCACCGAAGAGACGCCGCCCCATGATGAGTTCGCCCACCGTCTCTGCAAGCGCTGGGAGGATACCGCCCGGGAGGCGGCGGACTTCGGTACCCGGGTTGCCTTGCTGCGTACCGGGCTGGTGCTGGACCTTGGAGGCGGCAGCCTGCAGAAGATGCTGCCGCCCTTCAAGCTTGGGCTGGGGGGGCGCTTCGGCGACGGCAAGCAGTTCATGCCCTGGATCCATCGCGAGGACCTGGTGCGCATCATCCTGTTCCTGCTGGAGCACGGCGAGATGGAAGGTCCCTTCAACGGCAGCGCCCCCAAGCCGGTGACCAACGCTGAATTCACCCGGACCTTGGCAGGTCAGCTCCATCGTCCCGCCGCGCTACCGGTACCCGCCATCGCCCTGGAGACCGCCTTCGGCGAGATGGCGCGGCTGCTGCTGACCGGTGCCGACATGCGTCCCCGGCGGCTGCTCGACGCGGGCTTCGAGTTTCGCTACCCCACCCTGGAAGAGGCGCTGGCGGAGATCCTGGGCAGGCGCTGAGCCTGCCCAGAGGCGCTCAGCGGCTATCCTGGTCCACCGTGACGATTACCCGCACGGCGTCAAGCCGTAGCCGGGCTCCATCAATGGACGTGTCCAGCGCACGGCGTTCGCGCCGCATGGCGTCGAGTTCCTCCTCGCGCACGGCTGGGTTGAGCCGGGCCAGGGCCTCCAGGCGGGCGAGTTCGCTATCCAGCTCGCTGCGCATGCGGGTCTGGGCCGCTTCGATGATGCTCGGCAGTTCCCGTTCGGCTTCCGACTCGCCCTGGGCGAGCAGCCCACGCAGCTGATCGTGACGGCTGCGGATCAAATCCCTTGCCATCGCCTTCTTGACCTTCTGCAGGTTCTTCGACAGCCCCGTGAAGGAGACCTTGTCGGTGAGTACGGCGCCGGATTCGTCGAGCAGTACCCGCACGGCGGTGGGCGGCAGGAAGCGGTTCACATGCAGCTGCCTCGGTGCTGGACAGTGAGTGCGGAAGACCAGCTCCACCATCAGTCGCCCAGCGGGAATCGCCGGATGCTTTAGCAAAGACAGGGCGGTATTGCCCATGGTGCCATCGATGATCCGTCCCATCATCTCGCGCAGCAGCGGGTGCTCCCAGGAGAGCCGCTGAACATCGTCGCGGGCCAGGGCGCGGGACCGGGAGAGGGTTGCCGTAAAACCCTCTTCGCCCTTGGCCAGGCCCGGGAGGCCATCAAGCATGTGCTGGCCTGGCTGCAAGTGCAGCAGGCCGTTGCCAAGCTCTTGGCTGTCGACGCCAAAGACATCCATGGCCTGATCCAGGTAACGGGGCAGTGCGGCATCGTCGTCCAGCTCGCGGATGGCACTGGCCACCGCCTCGGCGCGTGCCGGACGGCAGGCATTGAGTTCCAGCAGCCGGTTGCGTCCGGCATCACGCTCGGCCAGGCGGCTGAGGAAGAGCATGCGGGTTTCGGCAATGACCTCTTCCAGCGCCTCATCGTCGAGCAGGGCCTCGGAGAGAGCGTCGCCGAAGGCATCGAAGAGTTCGTTGCCCACACCGTGGGGTGCCAGGAAGGCATCCATGCCGTCCCGGTACCAGCGCAGCAGTCGCTCGGCGGGACTGCCCTCGAACAGCGGCACATGGATCTCGATGGCGTGGCGCTGGCCAATGCGATCCAGGCGGCCGATGCGCTGCTCGAGCAGGTCGGGATGCTGGGGGAGGTCGAACATCACCAGGTGGCGACAGAACTGAAAGTTGCGCCCCTCCGAGCCGATCTCCGAGCAGACCAGCAGCTGGCTGCCCTCCTCCTCGTCGGCAAAGTCAGCGGCGGCGCGGTCCCGCTCCACCAGGCTCAGGCCTTCATGGAAGACCGGGGCATGGATGCCACCCAGCACCCGCAGTGCCTCGGCAAGCTCCTCGGCCGTTTCGCGGCCGTGGGCGATCACCAGCACCTTGTCGCCAGCGAAGCCGTGCTCGCCGTCATCGCTCAGCCGCTCCATCAGCCACGTTACCCGGTTGTCGAATTGCCACCAGGGCTCGGCGTTGAGCGGATCCTCGGTCAGGGCGCGATACATGGCGTCCGGGTAGATCAACACATCTGGATGATCGAGTCCGGTCTCGATCAGCAGCTCGTCGAGGTAGTCCTCGTCGCGCTCGAGCTTGCGGAAGGCGCGCCGGTAGGGGGAAGGCGGGGCCAGGGTCGCCAGGTGCAGGCGGCGCTCAGGGAAGCCGCCGACGTGACGGCGGCTGTTGCGGAACATCACCCGGCCGGTGCCGTGGCGGTCCAGCAGCTGGTCGCGCAGCTGACTGCGAGCGCTCTCCTGCTGGTGTGCGTCGCTTTCGGGGTTGGTCAGGGTGGCCAGCAGGGCCAGGCTGTCGGGCTCCTCAATCACCGCCGCAACCCGCCCGCGATTCTCCTCGTCGCTGCCGTCGCCTGCAGGCAGGCGCTCCAGGGCATCGATGGCCCGGGCCACCTCCACATAGTGCTGCTCCTCGTCGCGGAAGCGCTCGAGACTGTGGTAGCGGTCCGGGTCGAGCAGGCGCAGGCGGGCGAAGTGGCTTTCCAGCCCCATTTGCTCCGGTGTCGCGGTCAGTAGCAACACGCCGGGTACCGTCGAGGCGAGGCGATCCACGCAGGCGTAGCCGGGGCCGACCCTCTCGGCGCTCCAGTCCAGGTGATGGGCTTCGTCGACGATCAGCAGGTCCCAGCTGCAGGCCTCGGCCTGGGCCTGGCGGTGCGGGTTGGCGAACAGCCAATCCTGGCTGGCGAGCACCAGCTGGCCGGACTCGAAGGGGTTGGACTCGGCCTGGGCCAGGCTCTGCTGCTCGTCGAGCAGGGTCACGTCCAGGGCGAAGCGGCGCAGCAGTTCCACCAGCCACTGGTGGGTCAGGCTCGGCGGCACCAGGATCAGTGCCCGTTCGGCGCGGCCGGTCAGCAGCAGCCGGTGCAGGATCAGGCCCGCCTCGATGGTCTTGCCCAGGCCCACCTCATCGGCGAGCAGCACCCGAGGGGCATGCCGGCGGGAGACCTCGTCGGCAATATAGAGCTGGTGCGGGATCAGGTCGATACGGGGGCCGGACATGCCCAGTGCGGGATTCTGCTCGATACGGTTGAAGTGGTGGAGCGTGCGAAAGCGCAGGTCGAACCAGTCGTTGCGGTCCACCTGGCCGGTCAGCAGGCGATCGCGGGCCTGATCGAACTGCATGGTATCGGCAAGCTTGGCTTCGGGCAGTTCTCGCAGCTGGCCCTGGGCATCCTCACCGATATAGACGATCAGCCCGTCGACCTCCTTGCTGTCCTCGACCAGCAGCTGCCAGCCGTCGGAAGACTGGATGCGATCGCCGCTGTCGAAGGCAACTCGCGTCAGGGGTGCCTGTCGACTGCTATAGGTGCGGGTTTCCTGGCTGGCGCCGAACAGCACGGTGACGCTGCGCTGGTCGCAACTGAGAATGGTGCCCAGACCCAGCTCGGCCTCGCCGTCACTGATCCAGCGTTGGCCGGGTGAAAAGTCGCTCATGATGCCTCGGAAATGCTGAAAACGGTGCGCGCCGCCGGTGTGGTCGGCAGCAACAGGGCGGGCGATTCTAACGCAAAGCCCGCCGTGGCTTAAGAGTGGTGATGTGCGATAGGAAGTGGTAGGGGGCGAGACCCCTCAGTGCCGGCTCAGCCAGTTGTCGAGCTGGGCGCGGGAGAGCTCGCCTACATGACGCTCCACGGCGCGACCTTCGGGGTTGAACAGCACCGTGGTTGGCAGGCCGGGTGACTCCATGGTTCTCATCATTACCTGGCCGGGGTCGAGCAGCGGGTAGCGAAAGGCCAGCGCCTGCTCGTCGAGATAGCGTACCACCTGCAGCAATTCCTCACCCTGATTGATCACCACCACCGTGACACCCTCCCGGGTGTCGGCCTCGGCCAGTAGCGGCATCTCGCGCAGGCAGGGCGGGCACCAGGTGGCCCACAGGTTGACCACGACTCGCTCACCGCGCAGTGACTGCAGATTGACCGGCTCGCCGTCGAGGTTCTCCAGGGTGACATGGGGCAGCTCGCGTATCCCCATGTCGCCGCCCAGCGGTGCCAGGGTGACCAGCACCAGCCACAGGGCCGAGGTGCCGATCGTAAGAGCCATGGCGCCGATCATCGACAGCAGGTGTTCGCGCAGCGACCAGGCGGTCCAGATCAACGCCGCCAGCAGCCCCCAGATACCGTGGAAGCCGGGTTGCCAGAGCTTCAGCACGTCAAGCGGGGCGGCGGCGTAGGCGTCCAGGTTCATTGCCACGTACCCCAGTCGAGCGCCCACCAGCCAGGCCAGTATCAGGCCGTTGAACCAGCGAACCCGGGTGCCGGTTGTTAGCCCCAGCAGCAGCCAGGCGGCCAGCAGCAACAGCAAGGCGCAGCCGATGGCATAGAGTCGGGGTACGGAAATCAGCACGGGGCCCAGGGCAAAGGCATCCATTGGGTTCAGCTCCGAGAACGGGGTCGGCGTTGGCGGCAGGACCGGGTAGAATCGCACACTTGTTTACATCACAGCGCAGGCTGTGCAAAGCCTACTGCGCGAGCAATGGTCTGTCACCTGGCGGGAGCCAACATGGCAAAGTCCTCTTTCGACACCCTTCGAGTCCTGGCCATCGCCAGTCAGGCGCTGGGGTTCATTCTGATCATTACGCTGGAAACCGTAATGGGCGATGCGGCCCGGCCCTGGCAGGGCGCGACGCTTGCGGTCATGGTGCTCTGCGCCCTGTGTCTGGCCCTGGCGCGGCTCTACCGTCGCAACAAGGCACGCAAGGCCATGGACCGTCGCCTGGCGGATGACGATGACGATACCTGAAGGCCGAGCCGCCGCCTGGGCTCGAAGGCTGCCTGTCTGTCTGGTGCTTGCCCTGGTGTGGCTGCTGGCAGGTTGTGCCGGAATTTCCGTCCCCCGTGAGCACGGCGCGGCGATGACGCCGGATGATATCGAAACGACCTGGCTGGGCCAGTGGGCCGCCCAGAGCGCCGCCCCGCATGATGGCCAGAGCGGCTTCGCCCTGGTATCCAGCGGACAGGACGCCTTCAGCCTGCGCGTCCTGCTCAGCGAGCAGGCCGATCAGCGGCTGGATATCCAGACCTACCTGATGGGGGATGGCCTGACCACCCGCGTGCTGCTCGCCCGACTGCTGGATGCCGCCGAGCGGGGGGTGAAAGTACGGCTGCTCCTCGACGATATCGGCGCGGTGGGGCAGGGGCGGCGCCTGGCCGCACTGGATAGCCACCCCAACGTCCAGGTGCGCGTCTATAACCCGCTCGCCCTGGGGCGGGGCTACCTGACGACCCGGGTGCTGGCCTCGATCCCCCGGGCAGGACGCCAGCATCGGCGCATGCACAACAAGCTGTGGCTCGCCGATGGTGCGGTGGCCCTGGTCGGCGGGCGCAACCTGGGCGACGAGTACTACAGCGCCAGTGAGCCGCGCAACTTCTCCGACCTGGACATGATGGTCATCGGCCCGGTGGTCGAGCCCCTCGCAAGAAGCTATTCCCTCTACTGGAACCACGGCCTGGCGCAGCCCATTGGCCGCTATCATCGCGCCGAGGAGGGGGCCTGGCGCGAGCTTCAGGCTTCCCTGGGAGAGTGGGTCGGCGACAATGGCGACGATGCCTACTTTACCGGGCTGCGGGAACGCTACGCTGATACGAGGCAGGGTCCGTTGGTTGGGAGGTTGCACTGGGGCGACGGGGTGGCGCTGTGGGATCCACCGGGCAAGCCCGCCTGGCCCGGCCGTCCCGCCTTTCAGCGCACCATGGCCGGGGAGCTGCTCGCCGAAGTGGGTGAGCCGAGCGAACGACTGGTGGTGATCTCCGCCTACTTCGTGCCCGGCAGGGCCGGCACGCAATACCTGCGCTCGCTCGCCGATGCCGGGGTCGAGGTGGCGGTGTTCACCAACTCTCTGGAGGCCACCGATGTGCCCGTCGTTCACGGCGCTTATCAGGCTCGCCGTGACAGCCTGCTGCAGAGCGGTGTCCGGCTTCATGAGCTGCGTGCCGAACGGGAGCCCGGCAGCGAGGGGGAGATCAGCGTCGGGGGCTCGGCCTCCGCTCTGCACATCAAGGCCCTTGGTATCGACAACGACCGGGTGTTCGTGGGCTCGGCCAACGCCGACCCGCGCTCGGTGTGGTGGAATACCGAAGTGGGCGTACTGGCCTACAGCGAGAGTCTGGCCGCCGAGCTTCAGGCGCTGGCCGACCTGGGCAAGAGTCCGGTGCTCAGCTATCGGGTTGACCGGGGGGATGACGGGCAGCGCTATTGGCAGACTGAAATCGGCGGTGAGTCGGTACGGTTGATCAGCGAGCCAGGTGGCTTCTGGCGCCACCTGGGTGCTCTCATCAGCCGGCTGCTGCCTGTGGATGCCTGGCTTTAGGCCCTGACGGAAAATCGAGTGCTGACCGCATGGCAGCGGCCGGAGTGCTGAGATGCTGACAAGGAGGAGGGGGTGACTGAACCGCGCAATGAGGAAATCGTCAGCGAGGCCCGACCTGAGATGCTGAAGCGGCTATGGTTGGCACTGTCACTGCTTTCGGGGCCGCTGTTGGCCCTGGGGCTGGTCTGGATGGCACCGCCGGCAGGCATGTCGCCGGCGGCATGGCAGGTCATGGCACTTACCCTCTGGATGGCCCTCTGGTGGGTGACCGAGCCGGTACCCATCGCCGTGACGGCGCTGCTGCCAGTGGCAGTACTGCCATTGATGGGGACATCACCCATTGCCGAGGTTGCCGCTCCTTATGCCAACCCCTTGATTTTCCTGTTTCTTGGTGGCTTTCTGCTGGCCGAGGGAATCCAGCGCTGGGGCCTGCACCGTCGCATTGCCCTGGTGGTATTGAAAGTTTCCGGGCACCGCCCTCACCAGCTGGTGGCGGGCTTCATGATGGCTACGGCCGGCTTGAGCATGTGGGTGAGCAACACCGCCACGGCAGCACTGATGGTGCCGATCGGCCTGTCGGTGTTGGGGCTGCTGGAGCGTCAGGGTGGCGTCGGCGCCAGTCGCAACATGGCGCTGACCCTGCTGCTGGGTATCGCCCTGGCCGCCAATATCGGCGGTATGGGCACCCTGATTGGCACCCCGCCCAATGCGCTGTTGGCCGGCTTCATGGCCGACAACTACGGGATCGAGATCGGCTTCGCCCAGTGGATGCTGCTGGCGGTACCGCCTGCGATGCTGCTGCTGGCACTGGCCTGGTGGATATTGACCCGTCTGGTGTACCCGTTGCCGCGCGACGTCGTGCCGGGTGTCGAGCAGATGCTGCAGGAACAGGCTGAGGACCTGGGTCGCATGACCCGGCCTGAGCGGCGTGTCGCCGTCATTTTTGCCCTGGTGGCACTGGCCTGGGTATCGCGACCGCTGCTGCAGAATCTGCTGCCTGGGCTGGAACTCACCGATGCGGGGATAGCCGTGATCGGTGCAATCCTGCTCTTCGTGACACCCGCCCGCTGGAAGGTACGCCAGTTCCTGCTCGACTGGGACAGTGCCCGTCACCTGCCCTGGGGCGTGCTGATTCTGGTGGGTGGCGGGCTCAGCCTCGGTACCGCCATAGAAACCAGCGGACTGGCCGCGACAGTGGCCGAGGGCCTTGCCGCGTTCGGCGGCTGGCCGCAGTGGACCCTGGTGGGCATGGTCGTGGTGGTGGTCATGCTGATGAGCCATGTCACCAGCAATACCGCCACTGCCGCCGCCATCCTGCCGTTGACCGCGGCGCTGACCGTCAGCCTTGGGGCGAGCCCGCTGCTGCTCGCGGTGCCGGTGGCCATGGCGGCAAGCTGCGCCTTCATGCTTCCCGTGGCAACACCACCCAATGCCGTGGTCTTCGGCAGCGGCAGGTTGAGTGTGATGGAGATGGTGCGTGCCGGGGCCTTGGTCAGTCTGGCAGCCGTGCTCATCATCACCATGGTGCTCTTTGCCCTGGCCATGCCGGTGCTGGGCTTCGGCTGGGCTAGCGCCGGGTAATTCCCCATCTGGGCGGGATCAGGCTTGCGCCATGTCGCGAGCTGAGGCGGTTCAGGCAGGCGGGTTGGCGATGCCCACCCGGTTGCGGCCCGACCGCTTGGCCCGATAAAGCGCGCTGTCGGCACGAGCCAGTATCGCTTCTGGGCTGTCGCCCTTATGGTATTCGGCAATACCCAGGCTGATGGTCACGGCCAGGCCGTGAAGACGGGTTTCTTCCACTTGCTGGCGCAGTCTCTCGGCGAAGACTGTTCCTCCCTGGACGGGGGTGTCCTGCAGCAGAATGGCGAATTCCTCACCACCCCAGCGAGCAAGCTGGTCGGTACTGCGCAAGGTCTGACTGACCAGCGCGGCCAGGCGCTTGAGGATGATGTCGCCTGTTTCGTGGCCATGCTGGTCGTTGACCGCCTTGAAGTGGTCGATATCGAACAACAGCAACGAGAAGGTGTTGTCGCTGCGCTCGGCCTGGCGAATCGCCTTGCGCATGGTGGCATCGAAGGCGCGGCGGTTATGGGCACCGGTCAGGTGGTCGCGGGTGGCCTGGTGCTCAAGCTCGCTCTCCATCCGCTTGCGCTCGGCGATATTGTGGAATACGGCAATGAAGTGTCGGACCTTGCCGTTTTCGTCATGCACGGCGGTGATCGACTGCCATAGCGGATAGATCTCGCCATGCTTGTTGCGATTCCAGATCTCGCCCTGCCAGTGGCCGGTTTCCAGTACCGACTCCCAGAGCCTGGCGTAGAACGCCTTGTCGTGGCGCCCGGACTTGAACAGCTTCGGTGTCAGGCCGACCACCTCTTCCGCCGCATACCCCGTGATGTCGGTAAAGGCCTGATTGACCCTTTCGATTCGCATATTGGCATCGGTGATCAGCGTGGCCTGTCCGGTCTGGAACACACTGGCGAGCAGCTTGAGCTCTTCCTCCTGGCGCTTGCGCTTGGTGATGTCCTCCTTCACCGCCACGAAGTTGACGATCTCGCCGCTGTCGTTTCGTATCGGCGTGAGCGTCTCGGCCTCCCAGTAGAGTTCGCCGTTCTTCTTGCGATTGAGCAGTTCCCCCTGCCAGACATGACCGCTGCGCAGAGTCTGCCACATGTCGCGATAGACGCTCTCCGGTGTCATGCCCGACTGGATCATGGCGGGGGTCTTGCCCACCAGCTCCTCGCGGGTATAGCCGGTAACATCGATAAAGCGCTGGTTGACGTACTCGAATCGACCTTCAGTATCGGTGATGGCTGTCGCGGCAGGGCTCTGCTCCACGGCTATATAGAGCTGGTAGAACTTGGCTCGCAGTGTGGCCAGGTCGGCGTTGACCCAGTCAGAGCCGAGACTTGCCGAATCAGTGGGTGTGCCGGCAAGCGGTGTGGCGTGGCCGTCTGTCTTCACAGGGCCCCTCCGTACTGTTGGACTTGTTCTAGCGCAAGTCTCTTATCGATATTGTTTGAATAACCAGTCTATCATGGAGAAATGTCGACTCCAGAAAGGCAGAGCTTAGCGCCTTTTTGACATGCGTTCATCCGCATAAGGTCGTGGGTTAGATGGAAGGGGGGTGTAGCAGCAACGAAAAACCGCCACCCGGAGTGATCCGCAGGTGGCGGTTTTTACAGAATGCTATGGTCGGAGTAGCAGGATTCGAACCTACGACCTCTGCCTCCCGAAGGCAGCGCTCTACCAAGCTGAGCTATACTCCGATTTTTGCCAGTTTTCACTGTGCCGTCAGGCGTCTGGGCGGCTGACGAGATCGGCATTATACGCCATTGTATTGGGCTTGCAAGCCCTCCAGCGGCTGCCTCAGGCTTCCCGTTCCACCGCCAGGCGAGCCAGTTCGGCCATGCTGTCCCGATAGCGGCTGGCGGGCAGCAGATCCAGTTGCTCCAGGGCTTTGGCGGCCATCTCCTCGGCGCGGGCACGGGTGTAGTCCAGCGCGCCGGTATCGCGCACGATGGTCAGCACATCTTCCAGATGGTCGAGGCCGCCCTGGCGAATGGCCTGGCGAATCAATCTGCTCTGCTCGGGGGTGCCGGCGGACATGGCCTGTATCAGAGGCAAGGTCGGCTTGCCTTCGGCCAGGTCGTCGCCCACGTTCTTGCCCATGGCCCTGGCATCACCCTGGTAATCCAGCAGATCATCGATGAGCTGGAAGGCAAGCCCCAGGTAGCGGCCGTAGTATTGCAATGCCGCCTCCTGCTGCGGGGTTGCCTCGGCAAGGATCGCGCCACTGTGTGATGCGGCCTCGAACAGCATGGCGGTCTTGCCGAGGATCGTCTCGAAGTAGGTGGCCTCGTCGATGTCCGGATTGCCCACGTTGGTGAGCTGTTGTACCTCGCCCTCGGCGATGACGCAGGTCGCCCCCGAGAGCACGCCCATGATCCGCAGCGAGCCGATCTCAACCATCATCTGGAAGGAGCGGGAGTAGAGGTAGTCCCCCACCAGCACCGAAGGGGCATTGCCCCAGGCGTCGTTGGCGGTGGCCCGGCCGCGGCGCAAGTGGGAGTCGTCCACCACATCGTCATGCAGCAGCGTCGAGGTATGCATGAATTCGATCAGCGTGGCCAGGAAGATGTGCTTGTCGCCCTCGTACCCCAGCGATCGTGCGGCCAGCAGCACCAGCAGCGGGCGCAGTCGCTTGCCGCCGCTGGCAATGATGTATTGCCCGATGGTTTCCACCAGCGGAACCCGCGAGGCCAGCTGTGACATGATGGTGCGGTTTACCGCGGCAAAATCATCGGCAACCGCGGCGTGCAGCGGCGAGTCCGGGGTGGTGCTGTCAGATGAATTCGAGGAGACGTTGGCTGGCATGGATTCGTTGTCATTCAGGCGGTGGGGCCGGCAAGCCGGTGGCTTTGTCCGTGGCCTTGGGTTGCGGGTCATGCTATGGGCCGCCCCAATGGGCGTCAAGCGGCGTCATACCTGTTAATGACGCCGTACCCTAGCTAGTCAAGATGTGGCTTGAACGGCCAGGTGAGTGTCGTTATAATACGCGGCCCACTCATCACGCTCCCTGTCAGATGGCTGCCAAAAGGGGCGCCACTCGAAGCAGGCCGACGAAGAGCCAACCCCGATGAGTTCTGGAGAGACACGCACATGTACGCAGTAATCAAGAGCGGTGGCAAGCAGTACCGCGTTCAGGAAGGCCAGACTCTCAAGCTCGAGAAACTGGAAGTGCCGACCGGCGAAACCATCGAGTTCGATCAGGTCCTCCTGGTAGCCGATGGCGATGACGTCACCATTGGTGCACCGCTGGTTGACGGTGCCAAGGTGGCTGCCGAGATCGTTTCCCACGGCCGTGGCGAAAAGATCCGCATCATCAAGTTCCGTCGCCGGAAGCACAGCATGAAGCGTCAGGGCCACCGTCAGTGGTTCACTGAAGTCAAGATCACCGGGATCTCCGCGTAAGCGGCAACCCCCTGAACGAGCGAGGACTTTGCAATGGCTCATAAGAAGGCAGCCGGCTCTACCCGTAACGGCCGCGATTCAGAATCCAAACGCCTTGGCGTCAAGCTGTTCGGTGGCCAGGTCGTGACCGCCGGCAACATCATCGTCCGTCAGCGTGGCACCAAGTTCCACGCCGGCACCGGTGTCGGCCTCGGCCGCGACCACACGCTGTTCGCCCTGAGCGACGGTGTGGTCAAGTTCGAGACCAAGGGTCCGAAAAACCGCAAGTTCGTCAGCGTCGTCTCTGCCTGAGAGCGCACGAACCGGTAGTAGGAGGGCCCCGCCAAGGCGGGGCCTTCTTGTATCATGACGGTGGATACCGTCGGGAGAGTAGCAATGCAGTTCGTCGACGAAGCCTCGATCATCGTGGAGGCAGGCAGGGGTGGTAGTGGTTGCCTCAGCTTCCGCCGCGAGAAATACGTGCCCAAGGGTGGCCCCGATGGCGGCGACGGCGGGCATGGCGGTAGCGTCTACCTGGTGGGTGACGACTCCCTCAATACCCTCATCGACTTCAAGTTCCAGCGTTTCTATCAGGCCGAGAACGGCCGGCCCGGCCAGGGGCGGCAGATGAGCGGACGCGCCGGTGACGACCTGGTGGTCAAGGTGCCAGTCGGCACCACCGTGATCGACGAGGACACGCTCGAAGTGATCGTCGATATCACCGAGATCGGCCAGCAGGTGCTGGTGGCCCAGGGCGGGCGTCGCGGGCTCGGCAATATTCACTTCAAGTCCTCCACCAATCGGGCCCCGCGCAAGACCACGACGGGCACCGAGGGCGAGCGGCGCAACCTGCGCCTGGAGATGAAGGTGATGGCCGACGTGGGCCTGCTTGGCATGCCCAACGCCGGCAAGTCGACGCTGATCCGTTCCGTCTCCGCGGCCAAGCCCAAGGTGGCCGACTACCCCTTCACCACCCTGGTGCCCAACCTGGGCGTGGTAAAGCTCGGCATGCACGAGCACTTCGTCATGGCCGACGTGCCGGGGCTGATCGAAGGGGCATCCGACGGTGCCGGGCTGGGGCTGCGTTTCCTCAAGCACCTGACGCGCACCCGGCTGCTCTTTCATGTGGTCGACATGGCGCCCTTCGACGAGTCCGATCCGGTGGAGGTCGCCGAGGCGATCATCCACGAGCTGGGCCAGTTCTCGCCGGCCCTCGCCGAGCTGCCGCGCTGGCTGGTGGTCAACAAGCTCGACCTGGTGCCCGAGGAGGAGCGCGAGGCGCGGGTGGCCGCCATCGTCGAGGGTCTTGCCTGGGAGGGCCCGGTGTATCGTATCTCCGCCATCAGCGGCGAGGGCACCGATGCCCTGGTGCAGGCGGCGCATCGCTGGCTGACCGAGCGGCGCCGTCTCGAGCACGAGGACGAGGAGGCCGCTGAGCGCGAGCGTCAGATGCGCGAGCGCATGGAGGCCGAGTCCGTGGCACGTACCGAGGCACGGCTGGGTCGGCGTCGCAAGCGCAAGGACGACGATGATGATGACTTCGATGATGATGATTATGACGTCGAGGTCGAATACGCTCCTTGAGGTAACAACTGGCTGCGCTCGCGCAGTGTCTCTGGGTTTGAGGTTCAGCCTTGTTGGAGAGTCGAAAGGTGAGCAACGAGCGGGTACCGGGACGCGATGCGCTGCGTGGCGCTCGTCGGGTGGTGGTGAAGATCGGCAGCGCGCTGCTGACCAATGACGGTCGCGGCCTCGATGAGCCTGCCATCGGTGGCTGGGTGGACCAGATCGCCGCGCTGCACAAGCGTGGCGTCGAAGTGGTGCTGGTCTCTTCCGGCGCCGTGGCGGCCGGCATGGTGCGGCTGGGCTGGCAGGTGCGCCCTTCGGCGGTGCATGAGCTGCAGGCCGCCGCCGCCGTGGGCCAGAATGGCCTCACCCAGTGCTATGAGCACCACTTCGCCCGGCACGGCCTGCTCACCGCCCAGGTGCTGTTGACCCACGACGATCTCTCCAACCGCAAGCGCTACCTCAACGCCCGCTCGGCGTTGCGCACCCTGGTCGATCTACGGGTGGTGCCGGTGGTGAACGAGAACGATACCGTGGTCACCGACGAGATCCGCTTCGGGGACAACGACACCCTGGGTGCCTTGGTGGCCAACCTGCTGGAAGCCGATGCCCTGGTGATCCTCACCGACCAGGAGGGGTTGTTCGACGCCGACCCGCGCCACAACCCAGGTGCCCGGCTGATCCACGAAGGGCGTGCCGGCGATCCGTCGCTGGCCGCCATGGCGGGCACCGGAGGTGCGCTGGGGCGCGGTGGCATGACCACCAAGGTGCAGGCGGCGCGGCTGGCGGCACGCTCCGGCGCGGTCACGGCGATTGCCAGTGGGCGCCAGCCCGAGGTGCTGATGCGGCTGGTGGAGGGAGAGCGGCTCGGCACGCTGCTATGTCCGGAAGAGGCGCCCATGGCGGCACGCAAACGCTGGCTGGCCGGCCAGCTGCAAGTGCGGGGCAGCCTGGTTCTGGATGCCGGTGCGGTGAAGGTGCTCCGCGGCAGCGGCTCGAGCCTGCTGCCGGTGGGGGTCAAGGCGCTGTCGGGCAACTTCGTGCGCGGCGACATGGTGCTCTGTGTGGACGAGCAGGGCGAGCGGGTCGCCAAGGGGCTGGTCAACTACGATGCCGTCGAGGCGAGCCGCCTTCTCGGCAAGCCCAGCCATCAGATCGAGGCGATCCTGGGCTACATGGAGGCGCCGGAGCTCATTCATCGCGACAACCTGGTGGTGCTCTGACAATGAGCGCTGCATGGACACTCGCAAGAAGCGCCATGCGCCACCGCACTGGCGACGTCATCCACCTGTGGCAAGGTAGTGGGTTGTTATGGTAGGATGCGCCATCCTCTCAGACACGGCCCGTCGACAACCATCGCGTTGCCGGATGGCCACACCGGCGGAAAAGTCAATTTTTCCAGTCCGGACAAAATGTTATCAATGCCGTCGGGATGCCCGGCGGCGTTACTGTATTCCAGGAGATAG
This sequence comes from Halomonas sp. ANAO-440, assembly GCF_019915905.1. Taxonomy (NCBI): domain Bacteria; kingdom Pseudomonadati; phylum Pseudomonadota; class Gammaproteobacteria; order Oceanospirillales; family Halomonadaceae; genus Halomonas; species Halomonas sp. ANAO-440. The sequence continues at coordinate 67,371 of NZ_JAHXBV010000036.1, forward strand.
TCAGTGGCGAACAGCAAGCAAGCCCGCAAGCGTGCCCGTCAGGCCGAAGGCCGTCGTGTTCTGAAGGCGAGTCAGCGTGCCATGGTGCGTACTTACCTCAAGCGCGTCATCAAGGCCATCCAGGGCGGCGATCACGCCGAGGCCATGAGCCAGTTCAAGCAGGCGCAGCCGGTCATCGACCGTATCGCCGACAAGGACGTGCTCTCAAAGAAGAAGGCCGCGCGCCTGAAGAGCCGCCTGAACAAGCGAATTAAGGCGCTGGCTGCGTAAGCCGGACGCTTTGGAGGAGTCCCGAACGCTGCGGCGCCGATGCGCTCACGTTCGAAGATATCCCACGAAAAACCGGCCAAGGCCGGTTTTTTTGTGTCTGGTTTCTAGCTGTGTCTGGTTTCTACCCCAGTGAGTCTTTGTTGAGTCAGCCTGCCGAGGAAAGGATAGCGTGACGGATCGCGAACAGCCGCCCGAGTCAAAGCCGCTACCGCCAGGGGACCCCTCCCCTGTGGCAGTGGCCGACGATGACCGGGCCGTGGCGCCGAAGGCCGGGGGACTGATGCGCTCCGGCCTGGTGGTCAGCGTCATGACCATGCTGTCGCGGGTCATGGGGCTGGTGCGCGACGTGGTGGTGGCGACGCTGTTCGGTGCCGGCAGCGGTGCCGATGCCTTCTTCGTCGCCTTCAAGATCCCCAACTTCATGCGCCGACTGTTTGCCGAGGGTGCCTTCAACCAGGCCTTCGTGCCGGTGCTGTCGGAGTACGCCACCCGTGGCAGCAAGCGGGAGGTGCGCGAACTGCTCAATGCCGTGGCGGGCAGCCTCACCGCGGTGCTGGCACTGATCACGGCGCTGGCCATGCTGGCGTCGCCCTGGCTGGTGTGGCTCTTCGCCCCCGGTTTCGGTCGTGACCCGGCCAAGCTGGCGCTGACTGCCGACATGCTGCGGCTGACCTTTCCCTACCTGCTGCTGGTCTCGCTGACCGCCTTCGCCGGCAGCGTGCTCAATACCTGGAACCGTTTCGCGGTGCCGGCCTTCACCCCGGTGCTGCTGAATCTCTCGCTGATCGGTGCGGCACTGCTGCTGACGCCGCTGATGGAAGAGCCCGCCATGGCGCTGGCCTGGGGCGTGCTGATCGCGGGGTTCGCCCAGTTGGCTTTCCAGGTGCCGTTCCTGGTCCGCCTGGGGCTGATGCCCACGCCATGGCCCAACTTTGCCCACAGTGGGGTGAAGCGCATCCTGGTGCTGATGGCGCCGGCGCTGTTCGGGGTTTCGGTCTCACAGATCAACCTGCTGCTCGACACCGTGCTGGCTTCGCTGCTGGCGCCGGGCAGCGTCTCCTGGCTCTACTACTCCGACCGGCTGGTGGAGCTACCCCTGGGCGTGTTCGGTATTGCCATCGGTACGGTGATCCTGCCGGCACTCTCCAAGCGCCATGCGGCCCAATCAGGGGAGCATTTCGCTGCCATGCTCGACTGGGCGGTGCGGATCGTGCTGCTGCTGGGCCTGCCGGCGGCTCTGGCCCTGGCAGTGCTGGCAGAGCCGCTGCTGATCTCGCTGTTCCACTATGGCGCCATGACCGAGCATGACATCACCATGGCGGCCATGAGCCTGCGCGCCTACGCCTTCGGGCTGATCGCCTTCATGCTGATCAAGGTGCTGGCGCCGGGCTTCTTCGCCCGCCAGAACACCAAGACCCCGGTAAAGATCGGCATCATTGCCATGGCGGCCAACATGGTCTTCAACCTGATTCTCGTCTGGCCGCTGGCCCACGCCGGCCTGGCCCTGGCCACGGCGCTGTCGGCTTTCCTCAACGCCGGCCTGCTGGGCTGGCTGCTGTGGAAGGAGCGGGTGCTGGTGTTCCAGCCCGGCTGGGGACGTTTTGGATTGCAGCTGCTGGGCGGCTGTACGGTCATGGGGCTGGGCCTTGCGTGGCTCTCGCCCGACTGGCAGCAGTGGCTGGGCTGGGGCGTCTGGACCCGGGTGCAGTGGCTGGCGATGCTGGTGGTGGCCGGTGCGGCGGTCTATTTCGCCTGGCTGATGGCCTTCGGGGTGCGGCTGCGGCACTTTCGGATGAAAGGATAAGCGACGGGACGCCAGAAGCCCTGAGGGGCGCCGGGGGCAGGTCGGCGCAAGAGGTCATTTGCCATGGATGGCGAATGTAGCGTCCAGGGAAGGATTTACAGCGCCTCTGAGACGGCCTGGCCCCGGATCAGCCCCGGTCGTTCGGTGTCTGGAACATAGGCGAACGGCTGATGGGTTCGCTATAATCGACGCCTTTACACGTTTCAAACAGAACAGGACATAGCGACGACCAGATGGAAGTCATTCGAGGACTGCACAATCTGCGCGAGGAGCATCGCGGCTGCGTGGCCACCATCGGCAATTTCGATGGCGTGCATCGTGGCCATCAGGCGATTCTCGACCAGTGCCGCGAGCAGGCCTCGAAGCTGCAGCTGCCGGTCACGGTAGTGGTGTTCGAGCCCCAGCCCCGGGAGTTCTTCGCCGGCGACCAGGCGCCGCCGAGGCTGACCCGACTGCGCGAGAAGGTACGTCTGCTGGGCGAGGCCGGGGTGGAGTATGTGCTCTGCCTGCCCTTCAACGATGCCCTGCGCAGCCTGACGGCGGTGGAATTCATCGACCGGGTGCTGGTCGAAGGCCTGGGTGTGCGACATCTGGTGGTGGGGGATGACTTCCGCTTCGGCTGCGATCGCAGCGGGGACTTCAACCTGCTCGCGGAAGAGGGTGAGCGCCGTGGGCAAGCTGGGTTCAGCGTCGAGCATACACGGACCTTCACCCTGGACGACGAGCGCGTCTCGAGCACCCGGGTGCGGACCCTCTTGGCCAGCGGCAACTTCTCCCAGGCGGCGCGCATGCTGGGCCGGCCCTACCGCCTGAATGGACGGGTAGTGGCCGACCAGAAGCTTGGCCGCACCATCGGCGTGCCCACCGCCAACCTGCCGCTGCTGCCACTGCCCCTGGCATTGCGTGGCGTCTATGCGGTGGTGGCCGAGCTGCCCGATGGCAGCCGCTGGCCGGGCGTAGCCAATATCGGCTGGCGCCCTACGGTGGGCAGCATTCGTCCGGTGCTGGAGGCTCACCTGTTCGACTTCGACGGTGACCTCTACGGCCAGCGGCTGGCGGTCTTCCCCTGCGCCAAGCTTCGCGGCGAGGTGAAATTCGACGACTTCGCCGATCTCAAGCGGCAGATCGGCGCCGACCAGGTGCGGGCCCGGGGCTATTTCGTCGCCCACCCCGCGGCCGATGACATCGGTTTGACAGACGACACACTTCCACTGGCATCGGCGCCCCTGGCGCGCGAGACCGTGGCTTCCGAATTCTCGGCGGGACGCCCCGCCGACCACGACGACGGCTGACCCCCAGGATATGAGCGACTACAAGCACACACTGAATCTGCCCGAAACCGACTTCCCCATGCGTGGCATGCTGCCCAAGCGTGAGCCCGGTCAGGTGTCGCAGTGGCAGGATATGAAGCTCTACCAGCGCCTGCGTGACGAGCGCCGCGGTCGCGAACAGTTCGTGCTGCACGATGGCCCTCCCTATGCCAACGGCAGCATTCATATCGGTCACGCCCTCAACAAGATCCTCAAGGACATCATCGTCAAGTCGAAGAACCTGGCCGGCTTCGACGCACCCTATGTGCCCGGCTGGGACTGCCACGGCCTGCCTATCGAACACAAGGTGGAAACCACCCACGGCAAGCACCTAGAGCCCGAGCAGGCCCGGGGGCTGTGCCGCGAGTATGCCACTGCCCAGATCGAGACCCAGCTCGTCGACTTCGTGAGGCTGGGCATCATCGGTGATTGGGACAACCCCTACCGTTCCATGGACTTTGCCAACGAGGCTGGCGAGATCCGCGCCCTGGCCGACATGGTCGAAGCCGGTTACGTGTTCAAGGGGCTCAAGCCGGTCAACTGGTGCTTCGACTGCGGCTCGGCGCTGGCCGAGGCCGAGGTGGAGTACCAGGACAAGAAGTCCGACGCCATCGATGTGGCCTTCCCCGCCGCCGACGAAGCCAAGCTGGCGGCGGCCTTCGGCCTGACAGCGCTATCCAAGCCCGCCGCCATCGTGATCTGGACCACCACGCCCTGGACCGTGCCGGCCAACCAGGCGCTCAACGTTCATCCCGAGTTCACCTATGCGCTGGTCGATACCGGCAGCCGTCTGCTGGTGCTTGCCGAAGAACTGGTGGAGAGCTGTCTGGAGCGCTACGAGCTCCAGGGCGAGGTGATCGCCACCGCCAAGGGCGAGGCGCTCGACCTGATCGAATTCCGCCACCCCTTCTACGACCGTGTCTCGCCGGTCTATCTCGCCGACTACGTCGAGTCCGAAGTGGGCAGTACCGGTATCGTTCACTCGGCCCCGGCCTATGGCGTCGACGACTTCGTTACCTGCCGTGCCCATGGGATGGCGTTCGAGGAGATCAAGAGCCCGGTGCAGGGCAATGGCGTGTATGTCGACGACCTGCCGTTCTTCGGCGGCCAGATGATCTGGAAGGCCAACCCGCAGATCGTGGAAAAGCTGCGCGAGGTCGATGCGCTGCTGGCACACAAGGTGATCACCCACAGCTATATGCACTGCTGGCGGCACAAGACGCCGGTGATCTACCGCGCTACCGCGCAGTGGTTCGTGGGCATGGACATCAAGGGCAAGGATGGCCGCACCCTGCGCGAGCGTGCGCTTGAGGGCATCGAGGCGACGCACTTCACCCCGGCCTGGGGCAAGGCGCGGCTGCACAGCATGATTGCCAACCGACCCGACTGGTGCATTTCGCGCCAGCGGAACTGGGGCGTGCCGATTCCCTTCTTCCTTCACAAGGCCACCGGTGAGCTGCATCCGCGTACCCTCGAGCTGATGGAAGAGGCTGCCAAGCGCGTGGAGAAGGAGGGCATCGATGCCTGGTTCCGTCTCGACCCGACCGAGCTGCTCGGGGATGAGGCGGCGGACTACGACAAGGTTACCGATACCCTGGACGTCTGGTTCGACTCCGGGACCACGCACCGCCATGTGCTTCGTGGCTCGCATCCCCATGGCCATGAAAGCGGTCCGCGTGCCGATCTCTACCTGGAGGGATCCGACCAGCACCGCGGTTGGTTCCACTCGTCTCTGCTGACCGGTTCGGCCATTGATGGGACTCCACCGTATCGTCAACTGCTGACCCATGGTTTTACCGTGGATTCTCAGGGGCGCAAGCAGTCCAAGTCGCTAGGCAATGTGGTCGCGCCCCAGGAAGTAATGGACAAGCTCGGCGCCGACATCCTGCGCCTGTGGGTCTCCTCCACCGACTATTCCGGCGAGATGGCGGTCTCCGACGAGATCCTCAAGCGCACCGCGGACGTCTATCGGCGTATCCGCAACACCGCGCGCTTCCTGCTCTCGAACCTGAACGGCTTCGAGCCGAGCCGGGACCAGGTGGCCTTCGACGACATGCTGGCCCTGGATCAGTGGGTGGTGGATCGCGCCGCCCAGCTCCAGGCGCGCATCGAGACGGCTTATGAGGAGTATCGCTTCCTCGACGTCTACCAGCAGGTTCACACTTTCTGCTCCCGGGAACTGGGCGGTTTCTACCTGGACGTGATCAAGGACCGCCAGTACACCACCCAGGCCGACTCCCTGGCCCGACGCAGCTGTCAGACCGCCCTCTACCAGGTGGTGCAAGCGCTCTCCCGCTGGGTAGCACCGATCCTCAGCTTCACTGCCGAGGAGATCTATGCGCATATCCCCGGGCAGCAGGGCGACAGTGTGCTCCTCGAGACCTACTACGACGGACTCTCGACCCTTGCCGACGATGCGCCCCTGGGCCGCGACTTCTGGGAGCAGGTGCTCGAGGTGAAGCAGGCGGTGAACAAGTGCCTGGAGGATGCCCGTAATGTCAAGACCATCAAGGGCAGCCTCGCCGCCGACGTCACGCTCTACGTCAGTGACGAACTGCAGGCGACCCTGGCCAAGCTCGGCGACGAGCTGCGCTTCGTGATGCTGACCAGCGAGGTGCGTCTGGCGCCCCTGTCTGAGAGCAAACAGCCCGAGGGGCACGTGGCCGAAGCCACCGAGCTCGAAGGCCTCAAGGTGGCAGTGTCGGCCAGCCCGCACCAGAAGTGCGAGCGCTGCTGGCATCATCGCGAGGACGTCGGTTCGCACAGCGAGTACCCGGACCTCTGCGGCCGCTGTATCGGCAACCTGCCCCAGGGCCCAGGGGAAGTGCGCCACTATGCCTGATGTGTCTGGTGGAGAGCCCATGGAGCGGCCGCTGCGCTGGCTGTGGCTAGCGGCGGCCTGGGTCGTGCTGGACCTGGGCACAAAGGCGCTGGCCTCCAGCCTGTTGAGCTACGGCCAGCCCGTGGAGGTGCTGCCGTTCTTCAATCTGACACTGCTGCACAATACCGGCGCGGCCTTCAGCTTCCTGGCCGACAGCCCCGGCTGGCAGCGCTGGTTCTTTGCCATCGTCGCCGTGGGCGCCAGTATCGGCCTGACCTACTGGATGACGCGGCTCAAGCGCGACGAGACGCTGCTGGCGATCTCGCTGGCCCTGATCATCGGCGGGGCGCTGGGCAACCTCTACGATCGCCTGGTACATGGTTACGTCGTGGATTTCCTGTCGTTCCACGTGGCCGGCTGGTACTACCCGGCCTTCAATGTGGCCGACATCGGCATCACCCTGGGGGCCATCGGCCTGATCTGGGAATCCATTTTCGAGGGGCGCAAGCAGGCGCGCCGTCGCGGTTGACAGTCATCATGCCGCGGCACGACAGAGACAGCAGAGGGCAACCATGAGCGAATATCGCATCGACGAGGGGATGGAAGTCACCTTGCACTTCACCCTCAAGCTCGAGGACGGCACCGTGGTGGACTCCACCCGCGACAAGGAGCCCGCCACCTTCCAGATGGGCGACGGCAACCTGCCGCCGGGCTTCGAGTATCCGCTGAAGGGAATGAGCGACGGCGAGAGCGGCAGTTTCGAGATCACCCCCGAGCATGCCTTCGGCCAGCACAACCCGCAGAACGTGCAGCTGCTCAGCCGTGACGACTTCGAGGATATCGAGCCCGAGGTGGGCACGGTGATGTCGTTCGCCGACGCCGCCGGGGGCGAGCTGCCCGGCGTGATCACCAGCATCGAGGGCAAGCAGGTGGAGGTGGACTTCAATCATCCGCTGGCAGGGCGTACCCTGACCTTCGAGGTCGAGGTGTTGGATGTGAGGCCCGCTCAGACACATTGAGCTGTTTGCTCGATGCTTCTTCTGCGGAAGGGCGTCGGGGGCAGGTCGAAGCGGAGGTCTTTTGCCAGGGAAGGCAAAAGTAGCGCCCAGGGATGGGTTCACAGCGCCTCCGCGGAGGCCTGCCCTCGAGATAGCCCTGGACCGAAATATCATCATCAGATGCCCAGGCATCAAGGCAAGGCGCCATGCAACGCAAACCCATGCAAATCAAGTTGGCCAATCCCCGCGGCTTCTGTGCCGGCGTCGATCGCGCCATCGAGATCGTCAACCGGGCGCTGGATGCCTTCGGCCCGCCCATCTACGTGCGTCACGAGGTGGTGCACAACCGCTATGTGGTAGACACCCTGCGTGAGCGCGGTGCCGTCTTCGTCGAGGAGCTCCACGAGGTGCCCGATGACGTCATCGTCATCTTCTCCGCCCACGGGGTCTCCCGCGCCGTGCAGGAGGACGCCGAGCGCCGCGGCCTCAAGGTGTTCGATGCCACCTGCCCGCTGGTCACCAAGGTGCATCTGGAGGTGTTGCGTTACGCCAGGCGTGGCCAGGAGTGCATCCTGATCGGCCACGCGGGCCACCCCGAGGTAGAAGGCACCATGGGTCGCTATGACACCAGCCATGGCGGTCAGATCTACCTGATCGAGGATGAGGCGGATGTCGAGCGGCTCCAGGTCAAGGACCCGTCGCGGCTCTCCTTCGTCACCCAGACGACCCTCTCCATGGATGACACCGCCAGAGTGATCGACGCCCTGCGGGCCAAGTTTCCCGAGATCGAGGGACCGCGCAAGGATGACATCTGCTACGCCACCCAGAACCGTCAGGATGCCGTTCGCGAGCTGGCGGCCGGCAGCGACCTGCTGCTGGTAGTGGGCAGCCCCAACAGCTCCAACTCCAATCGCCTGCGCGAACTGGCCGAGCGCAGCGGCACGCCGGCCTACCTGATCGACAACGCCGACCAGATCGAGCCCGACTGGCTCAAGGGCGTCGCCACCATCGGCATCACCGCCGGGGCCAGTGCGCCGGAGGTGCTGGTCAAGGGCGTGATCGAGCGGCTGCAGGGCCTGGGCGCCGAAGCCCCGGAGGAGCTGTCCGGACGGGAAGAGACCATCACCTTCTCGATGCCCCGCGAGTTGCGGGAGCGCGTGATCACCAGCGATTCGCTATGATGGGTCCAGGGTAGGAGAAAACTGGCACCGGCATGATCACGGGGCCATTCGTTCGAATTAGGCACGGAAGCCGGGCAGAGGCCCGGCTTTTTTGATGCCGGACTGGCGGCAGAAGATGTCATGCTACATACTGAAACAAAACGCACCGCAACCATGGAGACGCGCCGCTTGATGAGGCTAGCCATCCGAGGCCGCTCCCGGGCCGCCACAGGCATCCTCCGGCACACCGCCGGCTTCACGCTCATCGAACTGATGATAGCGGTCGCCGTGATTGGCATCCTGGCGGCGATTGCGATACCTAGCTATCAGGGCTATGTGGAGCGATCTCGGCTCTCAGACGGTCAGGCGGGGTTGATGCAGGCAGCTGGTGAAATGGAGAGATGCTACACCCGAAATCACGAATATCAGGCGGGCTGTCTGCAGACAACGAATTCTCCAGAGGGAGTTTATCCGACAATCGGCTTCGATGGTGCACCAAGTGCTGCTTACACGCTGCAGGCTACCGGAGGAACACGGGTACCATCAGGGTGTTCAACCCTGACTCTTACCAGTAGTGGTGCTCGTGGCCCCGAAGAGTGTTGGTAAAAACATGATGAGAGTCCGTGGCTTCACGCTGATCGAATTGCTCGTCACGATTGCAGTGATGTCGATCATCGCCACCATAGCCGTGCCGGGATTTCAGAACATGATGGCGGGTAACCGACTCGCCAGTGATCATAATGAAATTCTTGCAGGATTGAATCTAGCCAGAAGTGAAGCCATCAAGCGGCGGCAAGACATTGAGTTCGAGGTTACGAATGCTTCTCCCTGGGCTTTTGAAATTAGTTCTGGCGACGATACGCTCCGCGTTCGAAGTGGCTCAAGAGGAGGCCTTTCGTTCGGAACCGGATCGAGCGTGACTTTCAATAGCTTAGGGCGTGCACCCGCTTGCAGTAGCGGGTGTGTATTGACGATTACTCACTCGGCAGGAAGCAGAGAGATAAATATCAATTCATTCGGCCGGATCGGGAGAGGTTGAAAGCCGTGGACATGAGGCTTAGGGAAAATGGCTTTACGCTGATCGAGGCCTTGATCGCCCTGGTGGTATTGTCCATCGGCCTGCTGGGCGTGGCGGCCATGCAGCTCAAGGCCCTGCAGAGCGCCCATATGGGCTACCAGCGCTCGGTGGTGAGCCTGGCGGCCATCGACGCCCAGGAAAGGGCTTGGGCTGCACTGTCAGCAGCGGATAGCTGTCCCGATAATACAGCGATTTCCGCTATCGAAGCCGCCTGGAAAAGTGAATGGTTCGGGAATGTCTTGATCGACGTGAATAGCGGTATTGCGCGTACCGATGACTGCCGATACACCGTCACCGTGGAATGGCAGGAAGAGCGCTATTCCGTCGGCGAGACCGGCGATGCCTTCGTATACCTGTTCCGGTTGCCCGAGCTATGAACCGTCTACACAGGCCAAGCGTTTTTCCAAGCCTGGCAGGCGGCAAGCGGCCGCGGCGTCAGCTGGGTTTCAGCCTGATTGAGCTGATGGTGGCTCTGGTTATCGGGCTGATCATTATCCTGGGTGCCGGCCAGCTATTCCTGATGGGCTTCCAGACGTTTCGTCAGACCGAGCTGATGGGCAACAAGCAGGCGGCGCTCACCTTTGCCACCGAAACGCTGATTCGTGACATTCGCCGAGCCAATACGGTTGGTGGTACGCCGCAGATATCCTTCTCCTCAGGTGAACTCGAGGTCAGCTTTCCCAACAATGGCGATACGGATGCATGCAGTGATGGCGACACCGTGGTACGCATCTATCGGCTCAGTAACAGTCAGCTAAACGCCCGGGAAGGGTGGGCGCTGACCATGGCGCAGAACTGTGGTACGCCACCGACCGGTGGTTTCGAGCCACTGGTCAGTTCTTTTGTCAGCGGCGGGTTTAACGCCAGCGACGAAGCGAACGGGATATGGACGATTACCTTTACGCTGCTCTCCAGCCAGGATGGAGACTCCGATACCTTCGAGTTCAGAGCGGTGAATCGGACTGCTGCTGTGAACTAGAAAATAGCTGGTCACTCATGCCAGGAGGTTAGTATGAAAAAACAAAGAGGAGCAGCTTTGATCGTCGTCCTGTCGCTCTTGACGATGTCGCTGATGCTCGGGCTTTCCGGCATGCAGTCCTCGCTGGTCGATGAGCGATTAGCGGGGAATTACAAGGCGCAAACTGAAGCACAGATGGCGGCAGAACAAGCAGCCACTGAAGGGTGGTTGCAGTCTTCTAGTGCTGTTTTTGATGATGCAGTATCTCTTTCTGATATATTGGTGATGAATTGGGAAAATTTTGTTAGTGGTAACCAGTTTTCTGAGAGTCCGAGTGAGGTTGTTTGTGCTGGAAGGCTTGAGTGCCGATACAGATACATTGAGGACGGGGGGAGATATATTGTCTCAATGGGTCGGGTTTTTGTTGGTGATATTGGTGTGGCAGAAAGTGAGCCAATCTTTGTTCGTCTTGTAACCCTCTCGATACCGAATATAAACGGCGCCCATACGTGCTATGGAGAACTATGCAGTTATGACTCTGGAGGCAACTCTGAGTTGACAGGCATAGATCACCCTGTTCCAAGTAATAGTTCCTGTAATGGTGGGGCTTGTCGCACAGATCCGGATGAAGATGAAGAGAATCGTAATGATGTAGCGCAATGCTTTTACCCGGATACGTCAGAGAGTGGAAGTTTCGGCCACTGTAAGCCCAATGAGGAAGGGTTGAGTAATGATTCGGGAGCCGATGGATGGGTGGATTTTCTCGCTGCTCTAGGTTCTGGGATATCGTATTCTGGAGATCAGAACAATACGGTCGGTTCGCTTGGCTCTAGAACATCTCCTGCGTTCATAGATGTTGTAAGTGGCACTGTCTCAAGAGGTACAGGTAATGTTAATACGATTGGCATTATAGTGGTTAGAAGCGGAGCAACTTTTGAGATGTCTGGCACAGGTCATCATGAAGGGCTGGTCATAGTTGAGGAAGGGGCTAACCTTGTGTATAATGGAACCCCTGTTTTGTATGGGTCGATCATCAGTCTTAATGGTAGTATTGATTTTGATTTGAATATCACAGGAAATACAAGAGTTAGGTATAGTGAAGAAGCTGTTGGCATGCTTCGTAACTCTTTTGAAAATGGCTCTTCTGGCTTTAGTATTGGGTCATGGAGATGATGTGGGTGGCAAGCTGGCGTTTCTGAAACACGGCTCTTCACATGTTAGCTATTGCGCTTGGCCATTGAAATCACCCTGCTGAAGAGACCCTCTCCAGAGCGTGCAGACTAAATTCCAGCCAGTTGTCAAGTAAATACCGTCACACTTCATACCGTCACACCTCAGGCCAGCCAAGGGTATGCCGGTCTGGAGGTGACTAGCTGGGAGCGCGTGGTAGGTAAGCGCTCCAGCAACCCCATCTGTTCCGTCCTGAGTCAGGCCGGTAG
>NZ_JAHXBV010000037.1:0-3266 GCF_019915905.1 Halomonas sp. ANAO-440
CCCGGTGGTGTGAGAGGACGGGGGAGGCGACTCCCCCTCCTACTCGATTGTGTGTTCGTAACGACTTCGCTAGCATCGGTTGGCATCATAGGGTCCGCTGGGGAAACAGCAGGATGAGCATCGGATGGGCCGCGATAGTTCTGGTGGGGGTAGGAGGTGCTGTGGGGGGCATGGCCCGCCTGGCGGCTTCCCGGCTCCTGGCCCGCTGGCTGGGCACCGGTTTTCCCTGGGGGACGCTGGCCGTCAACCTCAGCGGAGCGCTGCTGGCCGGCTGGATCGCCGGTCGCCTGGGTGTGCCTCAGGGTCTTGACCTCTCCTCGGCATGGCTGGGCCTGATGATCGGTGTGCTGGGCGGCTATACCACGGTCTCCTCCCTCAGCCTGCAGACGCTTGCGCTGTGGCAAAGCGGCCGTGTGTCAGCGGCGCTGTCCAATATCGGCACTACCTGCCTGGCGGGGCTGGCGCTGGCCTGGCTGGGCTGGTGGCTGGCAGGAGGGGGGCTGTGAACGGCTGGCGCGACTATGCCGCGGTGGGGTTGGGCAGCGCCCTGGGCAGCGTGCTGCGCTATCTGGTGTCGATTGCCTCGCTGGCGGCACTGGGTCCGGCCTTCCCCTGGGGCACCCTGGTGGTAAACCTCTTGGGTTCCTGGCTGATCGCCGCCTTCTCCGCCTATGCGGCCTGCCGCCAGGGAGGGCGCGTGGCACGCTGGCAGCCCTTCCTGGTGGCCGGCTTCTGCGGCGGTTTCACGACATTTTCGCTGTTCAGCCTCGAGACGCTCTATCTGGTCGAAAGCGGCCTGCCCTGGCTGGCGCTGCTCTACGTAATGGCCAGTGTGCCGCTATGGCTTGCCGCCGCCTGGCTGGGCGATCGCATGGTCCGGGCGCGGCTGGCGCCCGGTCGTCCCGGATAGATTCAGCTCTCCTTCTTGCGTGCCTTTTTCTCACTCCTTGCCGGCGCCGCGGCGGCCGGGGGCGCGGCATGGAAATGCTCGCGCACCAGGGCCAGCAGCCCCTGGGTCGAGGCATCGAAATCCTGGGTCTGGGTGTCCAGGCGCTCGCTGATCTCGCCGGCGATACGCTTGCCCAGCTCCACCCCCCACTGGTCGAAGGAGTTGATGTTCCAGATCACCCCCTGGACGAAGACCTTGTGCTCGTAGAGCGCGATCAGTGCGCCGAGGTTCTTGGGTGTCAGCTCGTCAAGCAGCAGCACGCTGGAGGGGCGATTGCCGGGGCAGCTGTAGGGGTCGAGCCGACCGCCGGTCTGGCTTCCCTCCATGAAGGCGTTGGCCTGGGCCAGCATGTTGGTGAGCAGCGCGAAGTGGTGCTCCTCGACGCCGGGCTCCGGCTTGAGTGAGGCGATGAAGTCGATGGGCACGTAGCGGGTACCCTGGTGCAGCAGCTGGAAGAAGGCGTGCTGGCCGTTGGAGCCGGTCTGCCCCCAGACGATGGGGCCGGTCTTGTAGTCCACCGGTTGGCCGAAGATATCCACCGACTTGCCGTTGGACTCCATGTCCAACTGCTGCAGGAAGGCGGGCAGCTGATGCAGTGCCTGGTCGTAGGGCACGATGGCCTGGGTCTCGGCGCCGTGGAAATTGAGGTTCCAGATGCCGACCAGCGCCATCAGCACCGGCATGTTCCGGTCGAAGGGGGCGGAGAGGAAGTGCTGGTCCATCTCGTAGGCGCCTTCGAGCATCTCCATGAAGCCGTCGAAGCCCACGGAAAGGGCGATCGGCAGGCCGATGGAGGACCACATGGAGTAGCGTCCACCCACCCAGGCCCAGAACTCGAAGACGTTGTCTTCGCGCACGCCGAATGCCATGGCGGCCTTCTTGTTGGTCGAGGCGGCGACGAAGTGCGCCCCCACATCGGCCTCTTCGCCGGCCTGCTCGACAAACCAGCGGCGTGCCGTCTTGGCGTTGAGCAGCGTCTCCTGGGTGGAGAAGGTCTTGGTCGAGACGATGAACAGCGTGGTGGCCGGGTCAAGGCGCGAGAGCACCTTCTGGATATGGGCGCCGTCGACGTTGGAAACGAAGTGGAAGCCGAGCTCCGGGTGGCGGTGCTTGAGCAGCGCCCGGCAAGCCATGTTGGGTCCCAGATCCGAGCCGCCGATACCGATGTTGACCACGTCCTTGATGCGTTTGCCGCTGAACCCCTTCCACTCTCCGCTGCGTACGGCGTCGGCGAACTGGCGCAGTTGCTCCCAGGAGCGGCGAATCTCCGGCATCACGTCCTTGCCGTCGACCATCACCGGGCTGTCGCCGAGGTTGCGCAGGGCGGCGTGCAGTACCGGGCGGTCTTCGGTGACATTGATGATGTCGCCGGAAAACATCTGGGCGCGCCGCTGGACCAGCGCCGAGTGGTCGGCGAGCTCGAGCAGCTTGGCCAGCACCGCATCGGAGATCTGGTGCTTGGAATAGTCGAGAAACAGGCCACCGACCCGCAGGCTCATCTTCTCGAAGCGCTGGGGGTCGGCGGTGAAATAATCCTTGATGCGGTCATTGGCGGTTTCCTGCTGCAGCCGTTTCAGGGCCTGCCAGGTGACGCTACGGGTAAGCTGGAACATGCGGTTTCCTCAGGCGCGATAGTCGGGCGAGGCTGGCGAGGGCCGCCTGTCAGCCCTGTGAATTGCGTGATACCACCCATGCCTGGGCATCGGGAATGGTCATCTCGTAGGGTTCTGACAGCCAGGGGGAGCTGACCAGGAAGTCGGCGCTGGCGGCGTTGCAGGCTACGGGTATATTCCACAGGGCGGCGAGTCGCAGCAGCGCCTTGACGTCGGGGTCGTGGGGCTGGGGTGCGAAGGGATCCCAGAAGAAGATCAGCAGGTCGAGGCGCTGTTCGGTGATGCGGGCGCCGATCTGCTGGTCGCCGCCCAGTGGCCCGCTCATCAGGCCTTCCACCGTCAGGCCCAGCTGCGCCGAGATGCGTCCGGCAGTGGTTCCGGTACCGACCAGTTGGTGGTCGGCGAGGGTCTGCTGCCAGCGTGAGGCCCACGACAGCAGCTCTTCCTTCTTGCCGTCATGGGCGATCAGCGCGATGCGCTTGCGGGCCGGGAGGGTACGCTGCACGGTGCGCGTAGGGCGCGGATCGGTCATGGTCTTCCCACCTCGAGTATCTTCAGCGTGTTGGTGCCGCCATGGGCGTTCATGTGATCGCCCCGGGTCAGAATGACATCTTCCCCCGGCTTGGCAATGCCCTGCTCGACCAGCAGCGCCAGTGCTCGCTCATTGAGTTCGGTGGGCGCCATCTCGCTGGTGTCGAAGGGCA
>NZ_JAHXBV010000037.1:3422-67767 GCF_019915905.1 Halomonas sp. ANAO-440
CGGCGGCGGTCTCGGCGGAGAGCATCACCGCATCGGTGCCGTCGAGCACCGCGTTGGCCACGTCGAACACCTCGGCCCGGGTGGGCAGCGGCGAGGTGATCATCGACTCCATCATCTGCGTTGCCGTGATCACCGCCCGGTTCAGGGTGCGGGCGCGCTTGATGATGCGCTTCTGCATGCCGATCAGCTCGGCATCACCGATCTCCACCCCCAGGTCGCCGCGGGCTACCATCACCGCCTCACTGGCCTCGATGATGCCGTCGAGCGTCGCCGCGTCGGCCACCGCCTCGGCGCGTTCGAGCTTGGCCACCAGGCCGATCTCTTTCCCCGTCTCGCCCAACAGCGCCCGCGCTTCCTGCATGTCGGCGGCGCTGCGCGGGAACGAGACCGCCAGGTAGTCGACGCCGATGTCGATGGCGGTCTTGAGGTCGGCGCGGTCCTTGTCGGTGAGCGCCGGGGCCGAGAGCCCGCCCCCCTCCTTGTTGATGCCCTTGTTGTTGGAGAGCTTGCCGCCCACCACCACGCTGGTGTGGATCAGGTGGTCGGCCACCCGGTTCACATGCAGCACCAGCCGGCCGTCGTCGAGCAGCAGGCGGTCGCCGGGGGAGACGTCATCGGCCAGGGTCTTGTAGTCGCAGCCGACCCGGGTCACGTCACCGGCATCGGCATCCAGCGCCATGTCGAGCAGAAAGGACTGCCCCTCCTCGAGCGTCACCGGCCCATCCTTGAAGCGGGCGATGCGGATCTTGGGGCCCTGCAGGTCGCCCAGGGCGGCCACGGCCCGGCCCAGGCGGGCGGCGATCTCGCGCACCCGCTCGAGGCGGCGCCGGTGGTCGCCGGGCGAACCGTGGGAGAAGTTGAGGCGCACCACGTCGACGCCGGCCTCGATCATCGCTTCCAGCACGCCGTCGCGGTCGCTGGCCGGACCCAGGGTGGCGACGATCTTGGTGCGACGAAGGGGAGAGCGAGGTTGGCAGTGGGGCATGGAGAGTCCTCCTTGTGGCGACGCCGGTAGTTAACAGGATGTCACCACCTTAGCTGTGCGTGCGTAATATTACTACAATATTTTCCTGCTTCCCAAACCCCTGTTGGCGCGGGATGGAGGCCGCTGCAGCAGCGTTCTATGCGTATTTTGCGGTGCGGCGAAGCAAGGTGTCAGCGTGGCGCCCTCAAAAGTGTTGTAATATTACCAAAAAAACTTGAGACTCAACGGCAATTGCACCACATTAAAATAATTGCTACCCACTCCCGGGAGGAAGATGCCATGACACTCAAGGTTGCCATTAACGGATTCGGTCGCATCGGTCGAAATGTCCTGCGCGCGCTCTACGAAAACGGCTATCGCAATCGCGTCCAGGTGGTTGCCATCAATGATCTGGGCGCCCCGGCGCTCAATGCCCACCTGCTGCGCCACGACACCGTACATGGCCATTTTCCGTTTTCCGTGACGCACGATGACGAGACGTTGACCGTGGATGGCGATCGCATCGCCATCCTGTCGGAGCGCGATCCATCCGCCTTGCCCTGGAAAGACCTGGATGTCGATCTGGTCATGGAATGCACCGGCCTGTTCACCAAGCGTGAGGCTGCAGCTAAGCACCTGTCCGCCGGTGCCGGGCGAGTGCTGATTTCGGCGCCGAGCCCGGATGCCGATGCCACCATCGTCTTCGGCGTCAACGAGGGCGTGCTGAAGCCCGAGCACAAGGTGGTCTCCAACGCCTCCTGCACCACCAACTGCCTGGCGCCGATCGCCCAGGCGCTCAACGAGTCGGTGGGCATCGAGAATGGCCTGATGACCACGGTGCATGCCTACACCAACGACCAGAATCTCTCCGACGTCTACCACAGCGACCCCTACCGGGCCCGCAGCGCCACCCACTCGATGATTCCCACCAAGACCGGCGCCGCCGCCGCCGTAGGTCTGGTGTTGCCGGAGCTTGCCGGCAAGTTCGACGGCCTGGCAGTGCGCGTGCCGGTGATCAATGTGTCGCTGGTGGATCTGGTGTTCACCGCCAGTCGTGACACCACCAAGGAGGAGATCAACGCCATCCTCGTCAAGGCGGCGGAGGCCTCGCCGGTGCTGGCGGTCAACGCCCAGCCGCTGGTCTCCATCGATTTCAACCACGACCCCAACTCCTCGACCTTCGACGCCAACCACACCCGGGTGAACGGACGCCTGGTGAAGGTGATGGCCTGGTACGACAACGAATGGGGCTTCTCCAACCGCATGCTCGACACGGCCCTGGCCATGCAGGCAGCGAGTGACGCCAAGCGGGACGCCGCCTGACGCGGTGATCGCAGACGAGCAAGATCCAGCGCCGGGGCGATGAGTCACCCCGGCGTTCGTGCGTCCGGGCCCCACCCTTGCTGCCGCTGCTCCGCGGGTCACCCGCTCACTGCTTGACGATCCACTCGTGGGCCGGGTCGTTCTGGAACTTCCATGCCCGCTTGGGGCCGGCCATCACGTTGAGGTAGTAGAGGTCGTAGCCGTGGGCGGCACCCACCGGGTGGTAGCCACGGGGTACCATCACGCAACAGCCGTTCTCCACCGCTATGGTCTCGTCCAGGGAGTGGTCATCTGTGTAGACCCGCTGGAAGGCGAAGCCCTGGGTGGGGTTGATGCGGTGATAGTAGGTCTCCTCTAGGATCGACTCTTCGGGAAGGTTGTCCACATCGTGCTTGTGCGGCGGGTAGCTGGACCAGTTGCCCGCCGGGGTGTAGACCTCCACCACCAGCAGGCTATCCGCCGGCTCGGTCTCCGGGAGGATGTCCTGGATATGCCGAGTGTTGGTGCCGCTGCCTCGAGTGCTGCACTTGACCTGCTTGGGAGTGATCAGCCGCGGCGGGTGGTTGCCGAACCCCGGAGCACTGCATATCGCCAGCTCCAGGTCGGTGGTGGCCTCAACGCTGTAGCTTGCGCCATCGGGGAGGTAGACCGAGTAGGGGGGGATCTTCTCGAAGATGTCCATCCGCTCACCGATCTCCTCCCAGCAATGCTCACCGCTGGTCACGGTAGCGCGCCCGGAGAGCAGCACCAGGCAGTGTTCTCGGCCCTCGGTATTGGCCTCGAGGCGCTGGCCTTTATCCAGCTTGTGAACGCGAAAACCCAC
The DNA here is from genome assembly GCF_019915905.1 of Halomonas sp. ANAO-440. NCBI lineage: Bacteria > Pseudomonadati > Pseudomonadota > Gammaproteobacteria > Oceanospirillales > Halomonadaceae > Halomonas > Halomonas sp. ANAO-440. Next base: position 6,533 of record NZ_JAHXBV010000037.1, read on the forward strand.
ATGCTCCCAGCCGGCGGATTCCGGGGTGACTTCCAGGACTTTGCCCTGCTCGTCGGGCTGTTTTGGACGTACCAGTAGTGAGGTCATGGGTCGCTCCTGTCCAGTTCAGTGAATTCTAGTGTCAGTGAATATCGTCCAGGGCGATGCGGCGGCCTTCCTTCAGCGATCGCTCGGCCGCCTCGGCGAGGCGCAGGGCCTCGAGACCGTCACTGGCACTGGCCAGGGGGGCGCGCTTCTCCTGCCAGGCATCGACGAAGTCGCCAATCTCACGGCTATAGGCCTCGGCGTAGCGCTCCAGGAAGAACCAAAGCGGCTTTTCTTCTACTTGGCCGGGCTCGCCAGTGAAGCGCAGGCGGGTCTCGCTCTCGTTCTGGGCCTGCAGCATGCCGGCGCTGCCGAAGGCTTCTATGCGCTGGTCATATCCGTAGCAGGCGCGACGCGAATTGTTGATATGGCAGAGTCGGCCGCTGGCCGTCGTCAGAGTGACCATGACGGTGTCTACATCACCGGCCTCGCCGATGGCCGGGTCGATCAGGCAACTGCCCTCGGCGTGGACGTGGGTGATGGGCTCGTCGAGCAGCCAGCGGGCCATGTCGAAATCGTGGATCGTCATGTCCCTGAAAATGCCACCAGAAGCGGCGACGTACTCGGCGGGGGGCGGGGCCGGATCCCGGCTGATGATGGAAAGCGTCTCGAGCTTACCGATGCGGCCGTCGTCCAGCGCCTGCTTGAGGGCGGCGAACTGAGGATCATGGCGGCGGTTGAAGCCCAGCGCGCAGGTAACCGGATTGGCTTCGAGAACCTGGAGGGCGTCACGGGTACGCGCCAGATCGAGGGCAATCGGCTTCTCGCAGAGGATCGCCTTGCCGGCGCGAGCCGCCTGTTCCAGGTAATCGGCGTGGGTCGGTGTGCTGGAGGCGATCAGCACAGCGTCGATGTCGTCATTCGCGAAGATGGCCTCGGCACTCAGGGCTTGAGCGCCATGCTGGGTGGCCAGCGCCTCGGCGGCTGGGGCGTGATAGTCGGTGACGGCGGCCAGGGTCGCCTTGGGATGGCTGGCGATGGCCTGGGCATGCACCTTACCGATGCGGCCGGCGCCGATCAGAGCGATTTTCATGGTGACTCCTAGTGAGTTGCATTTAGTTGAAGCAGGTTGTGGAAAGGGCGATATCAGGCCTGCCCGGCGCTGTCTCCTGAGGGAGGCCGATCCCGAGCCTTGTCCTGACGTACTCCCAGTGAGATGGCGAGGGTCTGGGCCAGGCAGAGTGATGCGGTGAGGCCGCGAAAGCTTTTGACCTCGGCTTCGTGTACGACCAGCACCACGTCGGCAAGGCGGGCCAGTGGGCTAAGGTTGGAGTCGGTGATCACTACGACGGGAATGCCGCGTTCTCGTGCTCCGTCCGCGACGTCGCGGGACTCCTGTGCATAGGGCGAGAAGCTCACGACCATCAGGGCGTCCCGCGAGCCGATAGCCTTGACCTGCTCGCCATACATTCCTCCCAGGCCGTTGACCAGGAAACTGCGCTTGTCGATGTGGTGCAGTGCATAGGTCATGTAGCTGGCCACGACGAAGCTGCGACGGGCCCCCATCACATGAATTGCCTGGGCCTGCTCGAAAATATCCAGTGCCTGCTCCAGGTGTCGCGGATCGATGCGTCCCGGCAGCTGTTCGAGTGCTTCGCGGTTAGCATCGGCGAACTCCCATAGCAGCTGGGTACTGTCGGGGGTCTCGCCGGTGGCGCTGCGCACGGCCCGGATTCGTTCGGTGTAGTTGGGTAGCTCGTCGACCAGCCGCGTGCGGAATAGCTGCTGCATCTCCGAGAAACCCGTGAAGCCAAAATTGTTGGCAAAGCGGATCAGGGTGGAGGGGGTAACGCCGGCCTGTTCGGCTAGCTTGGCCACAGTGGCAAAGGCGACTTCTTGAGGGTGGTCGAGCAGGAAACGGGCGGTCTGCTGCAGGCGCCGGCTCAGTGACGGGTACTCCGCCGTGATGCGCGCTTCCAGCTCGTTGAAGTCCTGGGGTGTCGTGTTCATCTGCCGTTCTACCTCGCCGTTGCCATCTCGGGCGTTGAATCTAGATCGAATGCTTGTGGGCAGTCTAGGTGCTTTGGAATAAATATTCCAGCTACACTAAAATATAGAATGTATAGTTTGATTTATTCCAGAATGGAATCTATATTTCATTGCGATGGCCCGCTTGACTAACCATCACGCAACGACAGCCACATAATGACAATCACGAGGATTCCACCCATGGCACGTCTTTCTCAATGGCTTCTCGCCTCCACTGCCGCTGTAGCCATGATGGCCGGATCGGCCCAGGCCCAAGAGCCAAATCGTTTCATCATGGTGACCCATGGCATTCCCTCTGATCCCTTCTGGTCAGTGGTCAAGAACGGCGCCGATGAGGCCGCCGAGCTGGTAGGGGCGCGCCTGGAGTATCGCGCTCCCTCCACCTTTGACATGGCGCGGATGCAGCAGCTGGTCGATGCTGCCATTGCCTCCAGCCCCGATGGTCTGATCCTTTCCTTCACCGACGAGGATGCTCTAGGGAGCGTTGTGCAACGCGCGACCGACAACGGCATTCCGGTGATCACCATCAACTCCGGTGGGGATGTTTCCGGTAACTACGGCTCCCGCCTGCATGTCGGCCAAAGCGAGTACGAGGCGGGCAGGCTCGCCGCGGAGCGTATGCAGGAGCTGGGCGTCGAAAAGGGGGTCTGCATTAACCATGAGCAGGGCAATCAGGGGCTCGATCAACGCTGCGATGGCTTCGTCGATGGCTTCGACGGCAACGCCGATCAGCTGGCAACGACATATGACCCCACGGGCATTCGTAGTGCCCTTGTTGCCTACCTGAACCAGAACAGCGATGTTCGAGGCGTCCTGGCCCTGGGCGCGCTGGCTGCCGATCCTATGGTGCGTGCCATTCGCGATGAGGGCGCTCTCGACATGTTCACTATTGGCACCTTCGATCTCTCCCCGAGCATTCTGCAGGCCGTCGAGGCAGGTGAAATTGACTTCGCCATCGACCAGCAGCAGTACCTGCAGGGCTATCTGCCGGTGATGTTCCTCGATCAGTACGCTCGTCATGGACTGCTCCCGGCAGGGGATGTGGCGACGGGTCCTGGGTTCGTGACCCAGGAAAATGCCGCTCAGGTCATCGAGTTGAGCAATCAAGGCATTCGCTAATCTTCTGCCTATAAAACGCTGGCCCGGCATCGCCGGGCCCGGGAGTCGTATCATGAAGTCCAATCCAGAACCCCCCCAAGCCGCTGCGCCGGAACCCCAGGATGAGCGCGTGCAGGCGATTCCAGTATGGAAAAAGGCACTGAGCCGGCCGGAGCTAGGGGCGTTGGCCGGCGCTGTCCTGGTGCTTTCCTTTTTTATCGTCGCCGCCAGTGGCACCGGCATGTTTACGCCGGCGGGTATCATCAACGTCCTTCAGGTGGCCGCTCAGTTGGGAATCATTGCGACCGCTGCGGCCCTGCTGATGATCGGCGGTGAGTTCGACCTCTCCATCGGTTCCATGATCGGCCTGGCCGGCATCCTGATTGCCATCCCGGCGGTGGAGTATGGCTGGCCGCTGTGGGCGGCCATCATGCTGGCCTTCTCTTGTGCGGCCCTGGTGGGGTGTCTCAATGGTTACCTGGTCAACAAGACAGGTCTGCCTTCCTTTATCGTCACTCTGGGCTTCCTGTTTATCCTGCGAGGTCTTGCCATCGGCGTCAGCCGCCTGCTGACCGGCCGTACCCAGGTGGGAGGGGTGAGCGAACATATCCCGGGAGACTGGTTAGCTACCCTCTTTGCAGGTGAGGTGGGCACGGGGCTCTTCACTTGGATGGCGACACAGGGCTGGATCGCCACCAACTTCGCCGGCAACCCGGTGGTTACCGGTATCCCGGTCTCCATTGTCTGGTGGCTCGGCCTCACTGCCGTGGCGACCTGGGTCCTGCTTTGCACCCCCTATGGCAACTGGATCTTCGCCAGCGGTGGCGACAAGAATGCCGCACGCAACTCCGGCGTCCCAGTTCACCGGGTCAAGATTTCACTGTTCATCTTCACCGCCTTCTCCGCGACCATCTTTGCTTGCATCCAGGTGATGGATACCGGCTCGGCGGACACCATCCGCGGCCTGCTCAAGGAGCTGGAGGCGATCATTGCGGTGGTTATCGGGGGTGCGCTGCTCACAGGGGGCTATGGCTCCGCAATCGGGGCAGCGCTCGGCGCTCTTATTTTCGGCATGGTGCAGATGGGTATTTTCTATACCGGCGTCAACACCGACTGGTTCCAGGTCTTCCTTGGCGTAATGCTGCTGGTCGCCGTGCTCTTCAACAATTTCATGCGCAAGAAGGCGATGGAGGCCAAGTGATATGAGCGAACGTACTCCTATGATCGAGATGCGCAACGTCAGCAAGCATTTCGGCAGCGTCATCGCCCTTAGCGACATCTCGATGGAAGTGTGCTCCGGCGAGGTCATGTGCCTGCTGGGTGACAACGGCGCCGGCAAGTCCACCCTGATCAAGACCTTGTCGGGTGTCCATAGTCCGTCCCACGGCGAGATGTACCTGGATGGCAAGCCCGTCCACTTCAAGTCCCCGGCTTATGCGCTGGACGCCGGTATCGCCACCGTCTTTCAGGATCTGGCGATGATCCCGCTGATGTCGATTACCCGTAACTTCTTCATGGGGCGCGAACCTACCGTCGGGTGGGGACCCTTGAAGCGCATCGACTGGAAGTACGCCGATCGGGTGGCCAAGGAGGAGATGGCCAAGATCGGCATCGATGTGCGAGACCCCAGTCAGCCGGTGGGCACACTCTCCGGCGGTGAGCGCCAATGCGTAGCCATTGCTCGTGCGGTCTATTTCGGTGCCAAGGTGCTGATTCTGGATGAGCCCACCTCGGCGCTGGGGGTCAAGCAGGCTTCGGTAGTACTGCGCTATATCGCCAAGGCGAAGGCCGACGGCCTGGCGGTGATCTTCATTACCCACAACGTCCATCATGCCTACCCGGTGGCCGATGCCTTCACTCTATTGTCGCGCGGCGGCAGCCTCGGCACCTTCCGCAAGGCAGACATCACGCGCGAGGAGGTGCTGAACATGATGGCCGGTGGCGCCGAGCTGGAGAGTCTCGACGCCGAGCTGGCCGAGTTCCAGCGCTGCGACACGGAGAGGAAGGCGAGCCGTGAAAGTGCCGCGTCCCAGCAGGAGACATCGAGCGCCTCTGGCACATGATGTAAGCAAACTTGGCGCTTCATACCACCGGGCGGGAAATGCCGAATCCGGTGTGCGCAGGCGGATGACGAAACCCTTTCACGGAGTTCTGGCAATGAATCAACGATCAGGATCTTCCCCCTTCACCCTGGCGGTCTGTGCCGAGATGGTATTTCGTGACCTGCCGGTTATCGAGCGGGTCAGGCGGATCGATGCCTTGGGCTTCCAGGTGGAGATATGGGACTGGACGAAGCATGACATTCAGGCCCTGGCAGACACCGGTGCGACCTTTTCCTCCATGACCGGCTATATCGACGGCACCCTCGCTGATCGCCAGGGTGCCGACCGGCTGGTCGAGACGGCGAGGGAATCGATCGAGGTGGCCAAGACGCTGGGCATCCCCCGGCTCAATTTGCATGGCACCGGCCTCGACGGCCAAGGGTTGCCGGTCAAGCCGTGTGTCGAGATGACCGGCCCTATGTGGATCCAGGCGGCGGACACCCTGAACCGCCTGGCCGATCTCGGCCAGCAGCATGGGGTCACCTTCGTGCTGGAGAATCTCAATACTGCCGTCGACCACCCTGGTGTGCCCTTTGCGAGAGCCGAGGATGTTCTGGCACTGGTGGCGGCTGTCGATCGCCCAGAGGTGCGCATCATGTTGGATCTCTACCACGCTCAGATCGGCGAGGGGAATCTGGTCGAGTTGGTACGACGCTGCGCGCCCTATATCGGCGAGATTCAGGTGGCGGATGTCCCTGGCCGCTGCGAGCCCGGCAGTGGCGAAATCCACTATCCAGCCATCGCCAGGGCCCTCGATGAGATCGGCTATCGCGGCACGGTCGGGCTGGAGGCCTGGGCCTCTGGCGGCGACGAGCTGGCCCTGTCCCGCTTTCGAGATGCCTTCACCCTTTAGCCACTTCGAATAGAACAGCGTCGTAGCGCTCGCCGGATCGATGGGTGCCTTACGACAAGCGACGCGGAGAAATGCTATGCAAGATGTTAATACTGACAATCGCCCTCTGGACCTGATCTGCCTAGGCCGCGTCGCCGTCGATCTTTATGCAGAGCAGGTCGGTAGCCGTCTGGAGGACGTCACGAGTTTCGCCAAGTACCTGGGGGGAAGCTCCGGCAACATGGCCTACGGTACGGCGCGCCTGGGGCTCAAGACAGCAATGCTCTCGCGGGTCGGCAACGAGCAGATGGGCCATTTCGTGCGAGAGGAGCTCCAGCGAGCCGGGGTCGACACCTCCGCCCTGCAGACCGACCCGGAGCGACACACCGGCCTGGTACTGCTGGCGCTCAAGGATCGCGACACCTTTCCGCTGCTTTTCTACCGGCGGGACTGCGCCGACATGGCGATCGATGCAGATGCTATCGATCCGGCCTTTATCGGCCGAGCCCGGGCGCTGGCCATCACCGGTACCCATCTCTCCACTGAGACGACTCGGCAAGCCTGTCGCAAGGCGCTGGATGCGGCGGCGTCGCATGGCGTCAAGCGAGTGTTGGACATCGACTACCGGCCGGTGCTCTGGGGGCTGACCAGCCCAGGCGACGGTGAGACCCGCTTCATCGCCGATGAGACGGTTACCACCGACCTGCAGTCCTGGCTCGGCGACTTCGATCTGATCGTTGGCACCGAGGAGGAATTTCATATCGCCGGCGGTAGCACCGATACCCTGGACGCGCTGCGCGCGGTACGCCGGGTCAGCGATGCCACCCTGGTGTGCAAGCTCGGCGCACTGGGCTGCGTGGTCTTCGAGGGCGAGCTCCCCGAGCGGATCGAGGATGGCATCCTCGTCCGAGGGGTCAAGGTCGAGGTGCTCAACGTGTTGGGCGCCGGCGACGCTTTTATGAGCGGTCTGCTGCGGGGCTGGTTGAGGGGCGAGGATTGGGCGACCAGCTCAAGCTATGCCAATGCCTGCGGGGCGCTGGTGGTCTCCCGTCACGGCTGTGCACCGGCCATGCCCACCGAGGAAGAACTGTTCGACTACCTGGCCCGTCGTGACGAGGTGCCCCGCCCCGATAAAGACGAGCGTCTCAACCATCTGCATCGGGTGACGACCCGCACGCCGGTCAGCTGGCCCGAGGTGTGTGGTCTGGCCTTCGATCACCGGCGTCAGCTCACCGACATGGCTCGGGAGGAGCATGCCGATACCGAGCGCCTGCCGCTGCTCAAGCAGCTGCTGGTCCGGGCAGCCGAGCAGGGCGCGCGTTCTAGTGGCCTGTCCACGCCGGCTATTCTGGTGGACGACGTGCTTGGCCAGGATGCCCTCAACGACGCCAGCGGTCGCGGCTGGTGGATCGGCCGCCCGGTGGAGCTGCCGAGCTCACGCCCGCTGCGCTTCCAGCACGGTGACGACCTGGGCAGCGAGCTACGCCACTGGCCGGCCGAGCACATCATCAAATGCCTGGTGTTCTACCATCCGGACGATGCCCTGGAGCTGCGCCTGGAGCAGGAGGCGCGTCTGCGCCAGCTCTATCGCTCGGCTTGCGACAACCACCTTGAGCTGCTGGTGGAAGTGATTCCGCCGTTCAACATGCCCCAGGACGACACCACGTTGCCGCGCAGTTTGCAGCGGCTCTACAACCTTGGCATTCGCCCTGACTGGTGGAAGCTGCCGGCCATGTCGGATGCTGCCTGGCAGGCAGTGGGACGGATCATCGACACCCAGGACCCCCACTGTCGCGGCGTGGTGCTGCTGGGCCTCGACGCCCCCATGGAAGAGATGAAGCAGGGCTTCGGCTCCGCCGCCCGGCAGCCGCGCTGCAAGGGATTCACCGTGGGTCGCACCCTGTTCGCCGCAGCGAGTCGCGAGTGGTTAGGAGGGCGCATCGATGATGCCACCCTGGTGAGCCGCGTCGCCGAAAACTATGCCGAACTGATTCAGGAGTGGCGGTGCCTGCGCCGCACCGCCCACCAGCCGGAGGAGGCCTGATATGCGCACCATTCGTCTTACCATGGCCCAGGCTTTGATCAAGTATCTGACGGCCCAGCGCATCGAACACGAAGGGCGTGAGTTCCCGCTCTTCGAGGGAGTGTTCGCCATCTTCGGTCACGGCAACGTGGCCGGCCTGGGCGAGGCGCTCTACCATGCCCAGGACGCGTTGCCGACCCTGCGCGCTCACAATGAGCAGACCATGGCCCACGCCGCCATCGCTTTCGCCAAGGCCAACGGCCGGCGTCGGATGATGGCGGCCACCAGCTCCATCGGCCCGGGAGCTGCCAACATGGTCACCGCCGCGGCTCTGGCCCACGCCAACCGCTTACCGATCCTGCTGCTGCCTGGCGATACCTTCGCCACCCGGGAGCCCGACCCGGTGCTGCAGCAGCTGGAGAACTTTGGCGACCCGACCATCACGGTCAATGACTGCTTCCGTCCGGTGTCGCGCTTCTTCGATCGCATCACCCGCCCGGAGCAGCTGCTGACCAGCCTGCCCCAGGCCATTGCCACCCTGCTCGACCCGGAGCACTGCGGCCCCGCGACCCTGGCGCTACCCCAGGACGTCCAGACCTTCGCTTACGACTATCCTGAGGCGTTCTTCACGCCGAGGGTGCACCGCATCCGCCGCCCCCAACCGGACTCGCGGGAACTGGAAGAGGCCATCGCCGCTTTGGCCCGCGCCGAGCGTCCGCTCATCATTGCCGGCGGCGGTGTGCACTATGCCGGCGCCTGTGAGCGTCTTGGCGAGTTCGCCCAGGTTCATGGCGTGCCGGTAGCCGAAACTCAGGCTGGCAAGGGATGCCTGCCCGACGCCCATCCTTGCGCGGTGGGCGCCATCGGCGTCACCGGCAGTGCCGCCGCCAACCGCCTGGCCGAGCAGGCGGATGTGATTCTTGCGGTGGGAACCCGCCTGCAGGATTTCACCTCCGGCTCCCGGGCGCTCTTCGAGCATGACGATCTCACCCTGGTGGCGCTCAACGTGGGGCGCTTCGACAGTCAGAAACATCATGCCCTGCCGCTGATCGGTGACGCCCTCGTTGGCCTCGCGGCACTCGACACCGGCCTGTCCGAGTGGCGTGCCGCCGACGCCTGGCGGGAGCAGGTCGGCAGTCTCAAGCGTGACTGGGTCGAGGTGGTGGCTCGCGTCACCGCCGATGAGGGGCGCGAGCTGCCCACCGACGCCCAGGTGATTGGTGCGGTCAATCGCCAGGCCGGGGAGGACGGCACCGTGGTCTGCGCCGCCGGCGGCCTGCCGGGTGAGCTGCACAAGCTGTGGCAGGCCTCCGGTCCGGGCAGCTACCACGTGGAGTACGGTTTCTCGTGCATGGGCTACGAGATCGCTGGCGGCCTGGGGGTCAAGATGGCCCATCCCGAGCGTGAGGTGTTCGTGATGGTGGGCGACGGCTCCTATCTGATGCACAACTCGGAGCTCGCCACCTCGGTGATGCTGGGTCACAAGCTGGTCGTGGTGGTGCTCGACAACCGCGGCTACGGCTGCATCAACCGCCTGCAGCAGGCCACCGGCGGGACTGGTTTCAACAACCTTCTCGAGGACTGCCGTACGGTGGCGGAAGGCGCCCCGAAGATGGATTTCGCGGCTCACGCCCGGAGCCTGGGCTGTCAGGCGGAGAGCGTGTGCGGCATCCAGGCGCTGGAGCAGGCGCTGGTAAGAGCCCGCCAGGCCTCGACCACCTATGTCATCGCCCTGGACACCGACCCGCTGCCCAGCACCGCCGAAGGCGGCGCCTGGTGGGACGTCGCGGTGCCCGAGGTCTCTCAGCGTGAGCAGGTCAACGAGGCTTACCGCGGCTACCGCGAGGCCAAGCGCCGCCAGCATCACTGAAATTAGAACAGCCAGAAGTGGGCCAACAGGCTCACTTGATCAGGAGTTTCTCATGTCTACCGTACGCCTAGGGATCAATCCCCTGACCTGGACCAACGATGACCTGCCGAGCCTGGGGGCCGACACTCCGCTGGAGGTCTGCCTGGAAGAGGGCCGTGAGGCGGGGTTTTCCGGCTTCGAACTCGGCAACAAGTTCCCGCGCACACCGGATGCGCTCTCGGACGTGCTGGGTCGCTACGAGCTGGCGCTGGTCTCCGGCTGGTACTCCGCTCGCCTCCTTGAGCGCAGCCCGGAGGAGGAGATCGAGGCGCTCCAGGACCACCTCAAGCTGCTCAAGCAGTGTGGCGCCAAGGTCATGGTGTTCTGCGAGGTGAGTCGCTGCATCCACGGCAACCAGGCCGTGCCGCTGTCCCGTCGCCCTCACCTCAGCGATGCCGACTGGAAGCGCCTGACCGAGGGGCTAAACGTGGTGGGGGACTACCTCAAGGAGCAGGGTGTACAGCTGGCCTACCACCACCACCTGGGCACCGTGGTGGAGAGTCAGGCCGATGTGGAGCGCATGCTCGACAACACCCGCGACTCCGTTGGCCTGCTGCTCGACTTTGGCCACCTGCGCGGTGCCGGAGGCGCCCCCCTGGCGGTGGCCCGGTGCTACGCCTCGCGGGTCAATCATGTGCACTGCAAGGATGTGCGTTTCGGTGTGCTCGATGAGGTCCGCAATCGCGACAAGAGCTTCCTGGATGGGGTGCTCGACGGTCTCTTCACCGTACCCGGCGATGGTGATGTCGACTTCCTGCCCACGCTGACCCACCTGCGCGAGAGCGGCTACTCGGGTTGGTTGGTGGTGGAGGCCGAGCAGGACCCCGAAGTGGCGCATCCCCTCACCTACGCTCGCCTCGGCTATCGCAACCTGCACGCCCTGGTCGAGCAGGCCGGGTTCCAGGTCGCCGACTGACACTTCGTATACCGAACGACGGACTTACAGAGAGAAGATTTCCATGAACCAGATTCAGCATTTCCTTAACGGCCAGGTGGTGGCAGGTGCCAGTGGCCGTACCGCCCCCGTTTACAACCCTGCCACCGGCGAGCAGAGCGCTGATGTGGCCCTGGCCTCGGCCGACGAAACCCGTGAAGCGGTGCGTATCGCCCACGAGGCGTTTGCCGGCTGGGCGAAGGTCAGCCCGCTCAAGCGCGCGCGCATCCTGTTCAAGTTCAAGGCGCTGGTCGAGGAGCACGCCGACGAACTGGCGCGGCTGATCTCGCAGGAGCATGGCAAGGTGTTCTCCGACGCCAAGGGCGAGGTGACCCGTGGCCTGGAGGTGGTCGAGTTTGCCTGCGGTATTCCGCACCTGCAGAAGGGTGAGCACTCCCTGAACGTCGGTACCGGGGTGGACAGCTACTCGATGATGCAGCCGCTGGGCGTCTGCGCCGGTATCTCGCCGTTCAACTTCCCGGCCATGGTGCCGATGTGGATGTTCCCCATCGCCCTGGCCTGCGGCAACACCTTCGTCATGAAGCCCTCCGAGAAGGATCCCTCCACGACCATGCGCCTGGCCGAGCTGCTCACCGAGGCTGGCCTGCCGGGCGGCGTCGTCAACGTGGTCAACGGCGACAAGGAGTCGGTGGACGTGCTGCTAACCGACGAGCGCGTTCAGGCGGTGAGCTTCGTCGGCTCCACGCCCATCGCCGAGTACATCTATGCCACGGCGTCCGCCCATGGCAAGCGGGTTCAGGCCTTGGGCGGCGCCAAGAATCACATGGTGATCATGCCCGATGCCGACCTGGACCAGGCCGTCGGCGCGCTGATGGGGGCCGCCTATGGCTCCGCCGGCGAGCGCTGCATGGCGATCTCTGTGGCCGTGCCGGTGGGTGAGGAGACTACGAGCCGACTGCGCGAGAGGCTGGTGGCTGAGCTGGCCAAGCTGCGCGTCGGCCCCGGGCTGGTAGATGGCCCGGACAACGACATGGGCCCGCTGGTCACCCGCGAGCACCTGGAAAAGGTTCGCGGTTATATCCAGACCGGTGTGGATGAGGGCGCCGAGCTGGTGGTGGACGGTCGTGAAGCGCGCATCGAAGATGCCGGTGACGGTTATTTCCTTGGTGGCAGCCTGTTCGATCACGTGAAGCCGGGCATGCGCATCCACCGCGAGGAGATCTTCGGTCCGGTACTGGCCATCGCTCGGGCGGCGAGCTTCGATGAGGCGGTGGCCATGATCAACGGTCACGAGTACGGCAACGGCACCGCCATCTTCACCCGCGACGGCGACGCCGCCCGCCAGTTCTGCGAGCAGATCCAGGTGGGCATGGTCGGCGTCAATGTGCCGATCCCGGTGCCCATGGCCTTCCACAGCTTCGGTGGCTGGAAGCGCTCGCTGTTCGGCCCGCTGCACATGCACGGTCCCGACGGCGTGCGCTTCAACACCCGCATGAAGACCATCACCCAGCGCTGGCCCAGCGGTATTCGCGAAGAGACCAATCACTTCACCATGCCGACCCATTAACGTCATCCAATGCGTTATTCCTCATGCGCCGGGCTCTTGGGCCCGGCGCAGTTGGATCAGCACGAGGACCATCAGGATGCAGACTATCAAGATCGGCTTGATCGGCACCGGCTATATGGGCAAGGCTCATACCATTGCCCTGCGGGCCGCCCCCGTCGTCTTCTCTCTTCCTGCCCAGCCAGTCTGCGAGCTGCTGGCTGAGGTGAATGACGAGTTGGCCGCGCGCAAGGCCCGCGAGCTAGGCTTCGCGCGCTCCAGCGGTGACTGGCGGGTGCTGGTGGACGATCCCGATATCGATGTCGTCGATATCTGCGCACCCAACTTCCTGCACAAGGAGATGGCGCTGGCCGCCATCGCCGCAGGAAAGCACGTCTACACCGAGAAACCGCTGGCGCTCTCTGCCGCCGATGCCCAGGAGATGGTCGAAGCGGCAGAAAGAGCCGGGGTGAAGACCCTGGTGGGTTTCAACTACATTCGCAATCCGGCATCCCAACTGGCGAGGGAGATCGTCGCCAGCGGCGAAATCGGCGAACTCATCCACTTCCGCGGTCGCCACAACGAGGACTACATGACTGATCCCGGCAAGCCGCTGGACTGGCATGCCCAGCGGGCCACCGCCGGTGCTGGGGCCTTGGGTGACGTGGGCTCGCATATCCTCAACATGGCGGAGTACCTGACCGGCCAGCGCGTCAGCGAGGTGTTCGGCCAGCTGCAGACGGTGATTCCCCTGCGCCCCCTACCCGATGGCGGCGGTATGGGGGAGGTGGAGAATGATGACCAGGCTCAGGCGCTGCTGCGTTTCGACAGCGGCCTGATTGGCAACATCGAGACTTCCCGAGTAGCAACCGGGCGCAAGATGGGGCTGGCCTACACCCTTACCGGCACCAAGGGTGCGATCCTCTTCGACCAGGAGCGCATGAGCGAGCTGCAACTCTACAAGCACGAGGGGTCCAAGGCGCGGCGCGGCTTCAGCACTCTGTTAATGGGACCCGAGCACACCGACTACGGTGCCTTCAGCCCCGCTCCTGGCCATGGGCTGGGCTACAACGACCAGAAGATCATCGAGATCCGCGACCTGGTGGAGGGGATCGTGGGCGACAAACCTCTCTACCCGGATTTCCGTGAGGCGCTGAGGGTTAACCTGATGATTGATGCCATCGAGCGTTCCCATGCCGAGGGCAGGTGGATGCCGGTCTAGTATCTGCCTGGTCTTTGCCCCTTATCGCTAACCTCGACTACGCTGAGAAAGTACATCCATGGATCAGGAGGTATGACATGAAACGTTATGGATTACGTAGCCTGGCGATGGTATTCGTCGCTTCACTGATGCTGGCGCTTGCCGGCTGTGGCACAGGTACCGGTGAGCGTGCCGCCAGCGGAGCCGGCATTGGTGCTGCCGTGGGCGGCGCCGCTGGTGCCGCTACGGGCGGCAGTGCCGTGCGTGGTGCGGCGATCGGGGCCGGCGCGGGTGCAGCCACTGGGGCCGCTACCGATGAGGATGATATCGACCTCAGTGATTGATTGAAGGCTGGATGATCGAGGCCGCGCCTCCGAGTTGATCGGGGCGCGGCCTTTACATGGCTGGATAGTCGACTGACCAGGCCTGGTGTCAGTCCGGGATATGCCAAGTCTCGGGGCAATCCCGGCTATGGAAGAGGCGCTGGGCGGTGGTGGCGTTGCGTCTCTCGGCAAGGGCCTCGCGGCCTTTGCTCAGCTCGTCCATCATGCCTGCTTGGGGGTGGCGTACGGTGAGCAGTGTCAGATCGTTCTCCCGGCTCACGTCATAGTCGCCTTGCAGCGACTCCACCAGCGGGTCGAGCCGCTCTGGCTTGTCGTCGAGACACAGGGCGAAGCGCATGGCGCTGCTGTCGACCAGGTTGGCATGCATGCCGGCCTCCACCAGCCGGCCGAGTATGTCGTGCAGGCGTGGCTCATCCATGAACGAGAAGTTGCGCGGCCTCACTTCGAGCCATACCTGGTCCTGGCGCAGGATGCAGGAGGGCACGTCGGCATCGAAGCGCTGTTCGGCATCGATCACAGAGGGAGCGGTATCCGGGACCTCGAAGGAGCGCACCATCAGCGGAATCGACTTCTCCTGCAGAGGCCCCAGGGTCTTGGGGTGGATCACCTTGGCGCCGTGCCAGGCCAGCTCGGTGGCTTCGGCATAGGAGATGCGCTCGAGCTGCACGGCGTTGTCGAAGCGGCGCGGGTCGGCGTTGAAAAGCCCGGTGACGTCCTTCCAGATCACCACTTCCTTCGCATCGAGGCAGTGAGCGAAGATGGCTGCGCTGAAGTCGGAGCCTTCGCGACCCAGCGTGGTGGCCTCCCCCTCCTCGGTACCGCCGATGAAGCCTTGGGTCAGGAGCACGCTATCACTGTCCTCCAACTGCTGGCGAATGGACTCTGCGGTGGTTGGCCAGTCGATGTTGGCGGCTTGGTAGCGGCTATCGGTGCGCACCAGCTTGCGGGCGTCGTGCCAGTCGGTGGCGATGCTGCACCGGTTGAGCCAGGCGGCAACGATGGTGGTGGAGATGAGCTCGCCGTAGCATACGGTCTGGTCGTAATGTTTGGCGTAGGGGCTGCTGCGGTGCTTGCGGTGCTGGGCATCTAGCTCCTGGAACAGAGCCGAGACCCGCTCGGCGGGAGACTCGCCAGAGTCGCCGAAAAGTGCCTTCATCGCCTCGCTATGCTCGGTTTTCAAGGAATCGAGGCATTGGCGATATTCGTCAGTTCGACTCTCGTCGCGGGCAGCGGCCAGCAGCGCTTCCAGCTTGTTGGTGGTCTTGCCCATGGCCGAGATCACCACCACCAGAGGTCTGTCTTCATGGGCCTCGATCAGCGGTGTCAATTGGCGTATGGCGTCGGCGTCCTTGATCGAGGCGCCGCCAAACTTGAAAACGGTGGTCATCGTAGCTCTCCCTGGCTGGTGAGATCAGTTTCCATACCATGCGTGAAAGCGTAGCAGGGGAAAAGGGGGGCGGGGCGAGGAGGAAAACGAAGGTGCAGAAACGCAACAGGCACCCGAAGGTGCCTGCTGCGCAGCGAGCGGCAACCCCTAGCTGAGGCGCTGCTTGTAGTCCTCGTAACCGAAGGTCTTCACCGTGCGTATCTCCCGGCTTGTCTCGGCCACGCGGCAAATGGCAGGCAGGCGCATGCCGTTGAAGGTGGTGGTCTTCACCATGGTGTAATGGGCCATATCGGTGAACACCAGGCGGTCGCCGATGGCCAGCGGTGCATCGAAGCTGTAGTCGCCGATGACATCGCCGGCGAGACACGTCAGGCCGCCCAGGCGATAGGTGTGGGCCTTCTCGCCGGACTCACCGGCGCCGATGATATGTGGCCGGTAGGGCATCTCCAGCACGTCTGGCATGTGTGCGGTGGCGGAGGTGTCGAGGATAGCGATGGGGCCGTCATTCTCGACGATATCCAGTACCGAGCAGACCAGATAGCCGGTGTTGAGCGCGATGGCCTCGCCGGGCTCCAGGTAAACCGTAAGGTGCGGGTGGCGTGCCTTGAAGTCGCGGATCATCCGCACCAGCCGTTCGACGTCGTAGTCCTCGCGGGTGATATGGTGCCCGCCCCCGAAGTTGACCCACGCAAGGCTTGCCAGGTACTGGCCGAACCTGGCCTCGAAGGCGCCCAGGGTCTCCTCCAGGGCGTCGCTGTTCTGCTCGCAAAGGGTGTGGAAGTGCAACCCCTCGAGGCCTTGGAGATCCGCAGGCGACAGGTCCGCGGCCCGGGTGCCGAGCCGTGAGCCCGGGGCGCAGGGATCGTAGAGCGGTACCGCGCCGGTGGAGTGCTCCGGGTTGACGCGCATGCCGCAGGAGATCCGGCGTGGTGCGGCCGCGACGGTGTCGCGGAAGCGCCGCCACTGGGTGGGGGAGTTGAAGCTGAGGTGGTCGGCATAGCGCAACACCACCTCCATCTCCTCCTCGGTGAAGGCCGGCGAGTAGCAGTGCACCTCGCCGCCGAAGGTCTCCGCCCCCAGCCGCGCCTCGTCCTGGCCGCTGGCGGTGGTGCCGACCAGATACTCCCGCACCATGTCGAAGGTGTCCCACATGGCGAAGCCCTTCAGCGCCAGCAGGATGCGCGCACCGCTCGCCTCCTGGACCTGCTTGAGCAGGACCAGGTTCTTGCGTAGCAGCGCGTCGTCGACCACATAGGCCGGCGACGGGCACGCCTGAACGTCAAAGGGGTAGGCCGGCGTTTCCCTATTCAGTGAAGCCATGCGCGATCAGGCCAGCGGATCGTCTTCGGGGTCGAGCTCGACCACCTGCCAGGGCAGGCCCATCTCGCCGATGCGCTCCATGAAGGGGTCCGGGTCGAGCTGCTCGACGTTGAACACGCCGGAGCCCTTCCAGGTCCCGTCGAGCATCAGCATGGCGCCGGTGACCGCGGGCACGCCGGTGGTGTAGGAGATCGCCTGGGACTGCACCTCCCGGTAGCAGGCCTCGTGGTCGCAGATGTTGTAGATATGCACCTTGCGCCGCTTGCCGTCCTTGATGCCGTCGGCAATGATGCCGATGTTGGTCTTGCCCTTGGTGCGCGGACCGAGTGACGCCGGGTCGGGCAGCACCGCCTTGAGGAACTGCAGCGGAGAGATCTCGCAGCCGTTCACCTCGATCGGCTCGATGCTGGTCATGCCGACGTTCTCGAGCACCTTGAGGTGGGTGATGTATTTCTCGGAGAAAGTCATCCAGAAGCGAATCCGCTTTAGCCCCTTGATGTTCTGGCTGAGCGACTCGAGCTCCTCGTGGTAAAGCAGGTAGATGTCCTTCTCACCGATGCCGTCGAAGTCGAACTTGCGCTTCTCGGCAAGCGGCGGGGTCTCCACCCACTCACCCTTTTCCCAGTAGCGGCCATTCGCGGTGATCTCGCGAATGTTGATCTCGGGATTGAAGTTGGTGGCGAACGGGTAGCCGTGATCGCCGCCGTTGGCATCCAGAATGTCGATCTGGTGAATCTCGTCGAACAGATTCTTCTGGGCGTAGGCGCAGTAGATGTTGGTCATGCCCGGGTCGAAGCCGCAGCCCAGCGTAGCCATGACGCCTGCCTTGGCGTAGCGCTCCTGGAAGGCCCACTGCTCCTTGTATTCGAACTTTGCCTCGTCCGGGTGCTCGTAGTTGGCGGTGTCGAGGTAGGGCACGCCGGTCTTGAGGCACGCCTCCATGATGGTCAGGTCCTGATAGGGCAGTGCCACATGGATCAGCAAGTCGGGCTTGAACGACTCGATCAGGGCGACCAGTGCCTCGACGTTGTCGGCGTCCACCTGGGCGGTCTGGATCTGGCGATCCAGCTGGGCCGCTATGGCGCGACACTTGTCTTCATTGCGACTGGCCAGGCAGATCTCCGAGAAGACCTCGGGATGCTGTGCACACTTGTGGGTAACCACGCCACCGACGCCACCGGCGCCGATAATCAGGACTTTGCTCATTGGTTCTCGAATCCCGGTCGTAAAATGTCTTTCAAATATAGAGTCTTATCGGAATGGGGGCCAACCTGATTTTGCCCGGACCCGATGCCACCCCGGTCTCGCTCACGCGCTGGGCGCGATGATGGCGCCCAGTGAAGCCGGGAGCAAGTGATTTTATTGTGATATATGAGACGAAAGGAGGTGGAGGCATAGGCAGCAAAACGTATAAGGGCCTTTGCGAGGCCGCAAGCGGGGCCTGGTTGCCACGGGGAGCTACGCGCTGAATGGACGATCGCCATTTAACATAATTCACTTTCAATAACATACGTTATGAGTCGATGCATAAGCTTATGTTTTATTATGTTGCCTTCCACTACTAGCAGGAACGCGGAATGTGACTCTACTCGACACCGTTGTGATGCAGGGGCTCGACAGCCATGGCGTACTGACGGCTGATGACAAGACCTTGCTCTTGAGCCTGGAGCTCAATGCCCGGCGCGTGACGGCTGGCGAGGTGTTGTGGCAGGAAGTGGCCGATGTAGACCTGTTCTGCGTGGTGAAGGAGGGCTGGGCCTACTCCTACCGCAATCTCGGCAATGGCTCGATGCAGATCCTCAAGATCTATCTGCCCGGCGATATCATTGGCATGCGTGATTTTGGCTTCTCGCGACGCTTGGCGGGCGTGGCGATGATCAACGAGGGTGTGATCTGCCCGTTTTCGTATCAGCAGCTCTTTGAACTCTTCGCCCGCTCATCGTCCCTGGCGGCCGGTATCATTGCCACGACGGTACGCCAGCAGGCGATGCTCACCGAGCGGCTGGTCTACCTGGGGCGCTACGCGGCGCACGAACGACTGGCACATTTCCTCTACGAACTCTACCTGCGCCTCAAGCGGATCAATGCGGTGGAGGAGAACGGCTTTTTCATGCCCCTCTCCCAGGAGCAGATCGGCGATGCCCTGGGGTTGAGCGCGGTGCATGTGAGCCGGACCTTTTCCATGCTGCGCGACGAGGGACTGGTCGAGCGTGACCGCCAGCACGTGGTGCTCCCCGACCCCCAGGCGCTGGCTCGCCTGGTCGAGTTCAACGATACCTATATCGATGAATCCCTTCCCCCCGCCTTTCAGAATTTTCTTTCGCTGAATCGAATCGCCTGACCCGGCACCAGGAAAGCCCTTGTATGGCTTGGGCCATTGATAGCATGCGCCAAGCCGGGCAGGACCGTCCGCATCATTCGCGCATCGGTATCGCCTGCTATACGTTAAGGCTGCAAGGGTCGTACCCATCAGCCAGAGAGCCCATATGCCAACGATCGATACCAATGGCCTCGTCGCCGACCTGATGGCGATGCTGGCGATTCCCTCCCCTTCCCTCCATGCTCAGCCGATGGTGGACTGGCTGGCACCCCGGCTAGAGGCGGCTGGCCTGGAGGTGGCCACCACTGCCCGCGGTGACCTCCATGCGCAGCGCAAGGGAGATGCTCCCCGGCGTGCCATAACCGCGCACCTCGATACCCTGGGTGCCATGGTGGTGCGCCGGCGTGACGATGGTCGCCTGGCGGTACGCCCCATCGGCCACTGGAACGCCCGTTTCGCCGGGGGTGCCCGAGTGCGTGTCCATGACCATGACGGCGGGGTGGCGGCGAGCGGCACCCTGCTGCCGGAGAAGGCGTCAGGGCACGTCTTCAACGAAGCGGTGGACGCACAGCCCAGCGACTGGGATCACATTGCCCTGCGTCTCGACGTGGTGGATACCTCGTCTGACGCCCTGGAAGAGCTGGGAATTGGCGTCGGCAGCCTGGTCAGCGTGGAGAGCCAGCCCGAGCGAACCGAGACCGGCTTCATCAATGCTCGTCACCTGGATAACAAGGCAGCCATCGCCTGCGTGCTCGCGGCGCTGCGTGCGGGAGCCGATGTCACCGGAACAAGACTGGTGTTCTCCTGCGCCGAAGAGCTGGGTGTGGGCATGAGCGAGCCGCTGCTTGCCGGAGTAGACGAGGTGCTCAATCTCGATATTGCCGCCCAGGGCGAAGGCCAGCAGCTGTGCCCCGACGGGGTGACCATTGCGTTCATGGATAGCCAGGGCCCCCTGCACCCGGCGGCGAGTCGCCGGCTGGTGAGGCTCTGCCAGCAGCACGCGATCCCCTTCACTCGCGATTGCTTTCCGTTCTACTACTGCGACGGCGATTCGGCCAGCAAGGCCGGTATGGACCTGCGCAACGCCCTGGCATGCTTCGGTGCCGATGCCTCCCATGGCTGGGAGCGGGTGCATTGCGACTCCCTGGTGGCTCTGACTCGGCTGGTGATGGCCTGGCTTGACGTTCAGGAGTGATCGCGGCTTGCCAGATGCTCGTTCAGCGCCAGGTAGTCACGACTCGGACCCTGGCCGTCGGTGGCCTCGGCCCTGAAGAAGGTCCGCTCGAGCATGGCTTCTCTCTCCTCCATCAGTGCCTGGGCGGCACGCATGTGCTCGGCCATGATGGTGCTCGCCTCTTCGGTTCGCTGATGCCGCAGAGCCTCGATGAGTCGCCGCTGGTAGTCGTGGCCGCGACGGCGCAGTTCAGGATAGGGGCGTTCGTAGATGCGCTGGCAAACGGTCATGCTCATCAGCAGGCGGATCGGGAAGCGACACATCAGGGCGAGCAAGGGGTTGGGGCAGTGGTCCACCAGCAGAAGGTGAAACTCCAGCTCCTTGATGCGCTGCTCTCGCTCCTCCTCCAGAGAGGTCGGAGGATGGTCATAGAAGGCCATCACCGTCTCGAGTTCTGCTATGTCGTCTGCCGTCAGCTTGCCGGCCAGGCTCGCCACCAGGGCGGGCTCGAGCTGCTTCCTGACTTCGTAGATGTCGTGGATGGTCGGCGGCCGGAAGAAGAAGTAGTTGCCGAGCAGCTCCATGGCACGATCGTCGCTGACCTCCGATAGAAAGGCGCCGCCGCCGGGGCCGGTGCGTGTCTGGATCAGGCCCTGGAACTCCAGGCCCCGCATCGCCTCGCGGATCGTGCCCTTGGCGGCATCCAGGGCCTTGATCAAGTGTTCCTCACGGGGTAGACGATCGCCGGGGCGAAGCGTCTGGGAGGCCACGTACTCCTTGATGGCCTCGCCAATCGCTTCGGGGCGCTTGCGGCGTGGGGGAGATGACGTCATTCGCTGGCTGTCTCGTTGACTGCTTGGGTGTCCAGGCGTCGCCAGGGCCCTTCGACGGGGTAGCGACAGGCAACTCGATGGTCACCGCTTTGTTCCAGCGTGTCCAGCAGTGGGATGGCTTGGCGGCAATCCGCTGCGGCCCGCGGACAGCGGGGTGCAAAGGCGCAGCCCGGCGGTGGGGCAAGCGGGTCGGGCAGCTCGGCTTCGCCGCTTTCGGCACGGATCGGCGGCCCGCCCGGGATCGGGGCGCTGTCCAGCAGCAGCCGCGTATAGGGATGCGCCGGCGAGTGAAAGAGGCGGCGGGACGGTGCCTGCTCGATGATGCGACCGAAATACATCACCGCGATTCGGTCGCTGATGGTTTCCACCACCGATAGATCGTGGCTGATGAACAGATAGGTGAGATCGAACTCGTCTTTCAGTCGGCGCAGCAGCTTGAGCACCTGGGCCTGAATGGAAACGTCCAGTGCCGAGACCGGTTCGTCGAGCACCAGCAGCCTTGGCTCGGCGGCCAGTGCCCTGGCGATGCCGATGCGCTGGGCCTGGCCGCCGGAGAACTCATGGGGGTAGCGAGAAATGAATTCGGGCCGCAGATTGACCACCTCCATCAGCTCGCCGAGGCGGTGTTCCAGGGCTTTTCCTTGCAGGCCACGCAGATGCTTCAGTGGGGCCGCCAGGATATCCCGAATCCGCTTGCGTGGGTTGAGTGAGCTCAGCGGGTCCTGAAATACGTACTGCAGGCGCCGGGACAGGGCATGACGATCCTTTGCACGCAGCGCCTGGAGGTCCTCCCCGGCGAAGCGGATTTCGCCGGCGGTAGGGGTATCGAGCCCGACCAGCAGTCTGGCCAGGCTGGACTTGCCGCAGCCGGATTCACCGACGATACCCAACGTCTCGCCCTGAGCCACGTTCAGGTCAATGCCCTGGACGGCCTGCACCCCGGGTATGACGGGGCCGAACCAGCGTCGACCACCGCCGAAGGTCCGGGTAAGGCCGCGAATCTCGAGGAGGGGCTCGCTCATGGCGTGACTCCTTGGCGGGTTTCAAGGCCCAGCGGTTTGATGCAGCGCACCTGACGGTCGCTATCCGTGGCGTTGAGCCCCACCTCACCGCGGCGGCAGGCATCCTCCGCCAGATCGCAGCGATCAGCAAAGGCACAGCCTTCCGGCAAGGCGTCGGCGGGAGGTGGCAGCCCGGGAATCGCCGCGGGTTCGTTGTCGGGTTCCCCCAGGCGCGGCACGCAGTCGATCAGTCGGCGAGTATAGGGATGGCGGGGATTGTCGAGGATGTCGGCGGTGGGACCGATCTCGACGATGCGGCCGGCGTACATCACGGCGACGCGGTCGCAGACCTGGGAGACCACGCCGAAGTCGTGGGTGATGAACAGCACCGCGGTGCCCTTGGACTCGCGCAGATTCTTGATCAGCGCCAGGATTTGCGCCTGAACGGTGACGTCCAGCGCCGTGGTGGGTTCGTCGGCGACGATCAACTGCGGGTCATTGGCCAGTGCCATGGCGATACCGACGCGTTGGCGCATGCCCCCGGAGAGCTCATGTGGGTACTGTTCGGCGCGCCGCTCGGCGTTGGGGATGCGTACCTGATTCAGCAGTGAGACAGCCCGCTCTCTCGCCGCCTGCCGCGACATCGGCTGGTGCTGTTGGATTGCCTCGACCAGCTGATCGCCGACCCGGAACAGGGGGTGCAGGGTGGAGAGCGGGTCCTGGAAGACATAGGCCACGTCTCGCCCCCGGATCCGCCGAATTGCGCGATGCGGTAAGTCAAGCAGGTCCCGTCCTTCCAGGGCGATGCGCCCGCCGGTGATTACACCCGGCGGTGACGCGACGAGACCCAGCAGTGAGAGCGCGGTGACCGACTTGCCGGAGCCCGACTCACCGACCAGGCCCAGGCATTCGTTGGGCCTGATGGCGAAGCTCACGCCGTTGACGGCGCGATACGTGCGTCGGCCCACCTCGAAGTGGGTGTGCAGGTCCTCCACGTCCAGCAGGGCGTGAGTGTCGGAGCCCTTTTTTGACGGCACCTGGCGGCGGCGAATGCGCGTGAAGGGGGCTGGGCGCGACAGGGCCCCCGACTTCAGACGCGGATCCAGGGCGTCGCGAATGCCATCTCCCAGCAGGTTGATGCTCATCACCAGCAGGAAGATCACCAGGCCTGGGAGGATGGCCACATGGGGGGCGTTGAGCATCATTCTGCGGCCTTCGCCGAGCATCGAGCCCAGGTCGGCCTGGGGCGGCTGGGCACCGAGGCCCAGGAAGCTGAGGCCGGCCGTCTCGAGGATCATCCAGCCCACGGTGGTCGACATGGTGATGACGATCACCGGCAGCACATTGGGCAGGATCTCGCTGGTGAGGATTCGCAGGTGCCCCTTGCCGGAGAGGCGAGCGGCATCGATGAACTCGCGATGAGCGATGCTGACGGTGACGCCGCGAATATTACGGGCAAAGAAGGGGATATTGACGATGGCGATGGCGTAGAGCGCGTTCATCAATCCCGGGCCGAGTACCGCGACGATCGCCAGGGCGAGCAGGATATAGGGGAAGGCCATCAGCATATCGATGCCGCGCATCAGGGTATTGTCGGTGCGCCCGCCGAAGTAGCCGGCGACGATGCCGATCAGTGAGCCGAAGAAGGCTGCGACCAGTGAGGCGGCGATGCCCACCGCCAGGCTGATGCGCGTTCCCCACAGCAGGCGTGAAAGGATGTCGCGCCCCAGGGCGTCAGTGCCCAGCAGGTGGCCTTCCGTTAGAGGCGGCTGCAGGCGATTCGCGGGACTGGTGGAATTCGGGTCGGCCAGCGGCAGCCAGGGGGTGATCAGGCATAGCAGCACGAGGAGCACGAGCAGTACACCGCCAAAAGCGGCCAGACGGTTGCGGGCAATCAGCCGGATGAAGTCCGTCATGCCTGGATCCTCGGGTCGAGCCAGTGCTGGAGCAGGTCGGCGAGCAGGTTGAACAGCACATAGGCGGCGGCCACCACCAGCACACCGCCCTGGACCAGCAGCAGGTCCCGGGTGGAGATGGCATTGACCAGCATGCGGCCGATGCCGGGCCACTGGAATACCGTCTCGATGTAGACGGCACCGCCGATGACGAAGCCGGCCTGGACGCCAATCACCGGGATCAGGTTGACCAGAGCCACCTTGAAGGCGTGGCGCAGTACCACGCGATTCTCGCCCAGCCCCTTGGCGCGGGCCGTACGAATATAGTCCTGGCGCAGGACCTCCAGCATGTTGGAGCGGGTCAGCCTGGCGATGACGCCGGCGGCTACCACGGCCAGTGCGATGGCCGGCAGCACCAGGTGATGCAGTATGTCGAGCACGCCACCGCCGCCGTAGGCTGCCGTCATGCCGCTGGCCGGAAACCAGCGCAGGCCCACCGAAAAGAACATGATCATCAGCATGCCGAGCCAGAAGGCCGGCACCGAAATACCCACCAGCACCAGCAGGGTAATGATCCTGTCCCCCCAGCCGTACTGGCGAACGGCCGAAACGATACCGGCAGCAACACCGACGATCGTGCAGAGCACCAGCGACGTGCCGGCTAGGATCAGGGTGGCGCTGAAGCGCTCGAGTACCTCATCGAGCACCGGCCGGTTGAGCGCATAGGAGCGGCCCAGATCACCCTGCAGGATATTGCCCAGCCACACCAGGTACTGTTGCGGCAGTGGCAGGTCCAGGCCAAGGTCGGCGCGCAGTCGCTCGAGGTTCTCGGCTGTCGCGTAGGACCCCAGGATGGCTTGGGCCGGATCGCCTGGGATCAGCGACATGATCGAGAAGACGATGACGGAGAGTCCGAGCAGCACCGGCAGGGTCAGCAGCAGACGGCGAAATGCGTAGCGGATCATGATAGCGGTGTCCGAATCGAGTATGCCGGCGGCACGGCCAGAGCCATGCCGCCAGCGGTCGGGTCACTGTTTTTCGACGTCGTGCAGCAGCAGGAAGAAGGATGGCTGCAGCCGGAAGTTCTCGACGTTGGCGCCAGCCACTGCGTTCTGCTTCCAGTTGGCGATGAAGGCCCATGGCGCGTCTTCATGAACAATGGCCTGCATCTTGCGATAGAGGGCGGCGCGCTCCTCCTGATTCACACTGCGGCGGGCCTGCTCGAGCAGCTCATCGACCTCGGGGTTGCTGTAATAGCCGGAGTTGAAGCCGCCGCTTTCCGGCATGGCGTCGCTACGCAAGGCCAGGAAGGGGAGGGTGTCGGGGTCGTTGGTCATCCAGGCCATCTGAGCCATGTCGGCCTTTCCTTCCAGGCCCGGGTTGACGCGGTCCAGGAAGGTATTCCACTCGTATGTCTCGATCTTGACCTCGAGCCCTACCTCGGCCAGGTCGGCTTGAATGGCGGTGCCCATGGGGACGGGATCGAGCATGCCCGAACCGCCTTCGGTGACGTAGAAAGTCAGTTCGGCGCCTTCGTGGCCGGCTTCTGCGATCAGTTCACGCGCCTTGTCCGGGTCATAGGGGTACGGGTCGAGTTCCTCATTGTAGGCCCACTCGAAGGCCGGGGGGATGGGGCCCGCGGCGACCGCGGCGGTGCCCTGCAGGACATCCTCGACCAGCGACTGCTTGTCGATGGCGTAGTTGATCGCCTGGCGCATGGCTTGGTCCTGGAAAGGTCCCTCGCGGGTGTTGAGGATCAGGAACCAGAGGTGGGGGCCGGCCTGCTCATAGACCTCGAACGCCTCGTCCTCCGCCATGGCGGCGACGTTGTCGGGCGGTACTTCCACCATCAGGTCGATGCCGCCGGAGAGCATTTCGGCGACTCGGGTGTTGGCATCGGTGATCGGGCGAAAGACGACCGCTTCGAGCGAAGGCGCGCCGTCCCAGTATTCCTCGTTGCGCGTCACCACCACCCGGCTGTTGCTCCGCCACTCCTCGAACTGGAATGGCCCGGTGCCCGAGGGATTCCGTGCCACCTCTTCGCCGTGCTCCTCTATCGCCGCCGGAGAGACGATGAGGCCGGTCGGGTAGGCCAGGTTGGAGAGGAAAGGCGCATAGGGCTCTTCCAGCTGAAAGGTGACCTCATGCTCGCTCGTGGCCTCGACCGACTCGATGGCATCGAAGAAGAATGCCAGCGGGAAGGGGCCGGTATCGTGGTAGGGGTGCTCCTCGTCGAGCATGCGCTCGAAGTTGAATACCACCGCCTCGGCGTTGAATTCGCTGCCGTCATGGAAGGTGACGTCGTCGCGCAGGGTGAAGGTATAGACGGTGCCGTCGTCGCTGATCGTCCACTCGCTGGCCAGGGAGGGTTCGACCTCCAGGGTGCCATCGGCGTAGCGCACCAGGCCGTCGTAGAGGTTCATCATGATGCGGAAATCATTGACCGCGGTGACCTGAGCCGGGTCGAGCGCCTTGGGTTCGGCGATCTGCCCCACGATCAACACATTGGGGGGCGTCTGGGCCACTGCGCTACCGGCGGCGGTGAATACGGTCGTGGCCAGGGCAGGGAGCAGCCAGCGGCGTGCCCTTGAATGTTTGGGTGTCATGTCTTGCCTCTCCGAATGAGTGTTGTGGTTGTTCACTGGCGAGTTGCCATCGGTGAGCGAGAGCGGCTACGCTGAAGCGAGTTTGTATTTATCATGATAAATTATTCCCCATAATGTATGGCACAGAGACGCCTGCCATGCAAGCACAGGGGAAACACGGAGAGTCCCATGACCTTCAGCCTGATTGCCCTGGATCCCCGCGATGGCTGCCTGGGGGTTGCCTGCGCTACCGGAAGCCCCGGGGTCGGTGGCTTCGTGCCTCACTTGCTGCCTGGCGTGGGGGCCGCCATTACCCAGGGGTACAGCACTCATGTGCTGGCCGCCGAACAGGGTCTGGCGCACCTGGCTGAAGGGGAGCCGGTAACGACGGTGGTGGCGGCCCTGCGCCAAGCCGACCGAGGGGCAGCCTGGCGGCAGCTGGCGCTGATGAATACTCAAGGGCACGTTGCCGGCTGGACCGGCGAGAGCAACGTGCCGTGCATGGATATGCATCTGGCTGAGGGGCTGGTGGTGGCCGGTAACATGCTGGCCAGTGACCGGGTCGTGCCCGCCATGGTCGCCGCCTTCCATGAGGCCAGGTCCCGGGGCGACCCGCTGGCCGAGGTGCTTCTGGCCACGCTGGCTGCAGGCCAGGCCGAAGGGGGCGATCAGCGAGGTGCCGTCTCGGCCGCCTTGAAAGTCAGGCCCCCCGGCGGTGTGCCCTATGACCTGCGCATTGATGACGCTGCGGACGCCGTGCTGGCGCTGTCGCGTCTTCATCAGCGCATTCGTGAGGACCGGGATTTTCAGGCCTTTCTGGCCCGTTTGCCGGATGCCACCGACCCCCATCGTCATTAGCGTCGACACATTGAGATCACCTGGAGGAATATTGCCATGCCCCTTTCCTGCTCTGCCGATGACCTGGGGCGACGCCTGATGGAGCGGCTCGATGAGGCGGCCGTCTATTCGTTGCCCGGCCATGGCGTTACACGACTCTTCGCCGGCGAGGAGCACCGCCGATTGCTTCCTCTGCTGTCATCATGGATGCGCCTCGCCGGCCTCGAGCCGGAGCTGGATGCCGTGGGCAATTTGGTGGGGAGATGTCCCCGAGCCCTCGCTGGGGAGCCTGCACTTATTCTGGGTTCTCACCAGGATTCGGTGATCGAGGGGGGTAAGTATGACGGTATGCTGGGCGTTGCCATGCCCTTGCTGGCGCTCGAGGCACTACGCGAACAGGGCCGCGAACCCAGCTGTGCGGTGGAGGTGGTGGCCTTTGGCGACGAGGAGGGCGTGCGCTTTCCATCCACCCTGGTGGGCAGCCGGGCACTCGCCGGCACCCTTGATCCGAAGGTGCTGGAAGGCAAGGACAAGGAGGGCGTGACGCTGCGCGAGGCGCTGACGTATCTCGGCGCCGATACGTCACGACTGGCCGAGGTGAGTCGCAATCCGGAGCGCGTGCTGGGCTATGTCGAGGTGCATATCGAGCAGGGCCCGGTGCTCGAGAATGAGGGGTTGGCGCTGGGCGTGGTGACGGCCCTGACGGGCATCGAGCGACACCGCGTAACGGTGTCCGGCAAGGCGGGACATGCCGGTACGACACCCATGGAAGGTCGCCGTGATGCACTGGTGGGCGCCTCGGCGATGGTGCTGGAAGCCGACAGCCTGCTTCGCCGCCGGGACAGTCTGGTTGGTGTTATCGGGCAACTGACCGTGCGGCCCGGTGCGGTCAACGTCATACCCTCCGAGGTCGAGTTCACGCTGGAGCTGCGCTCACCGGACCCTGAAAAGCGTCTTGCCGGCCGTCGCGAGATCCTTGCCGGCCTGGCAGGGATCGCCAAGGAGCGGGGGCTGGAATTCACCACCTGCATGGATTACGAGGCCGAGGGAGTTGCGTGCGCTGAGCGGCTGATCCAGGCCCTGGAGCAGGCATGCCGGGAGGTGGGGCAGCCGAGCCGCCGCCTGTTCAGTGGGGCCGGGCATGACGGCCTGGCAATGCATGCCCTGACCGATATCGGCATGCTGTTCCTCCGCTGCAGGGATGGGCTGAGCCACCATCCTGACGAAGCCATCACGGCGGAAGATGCTGAGGCAGGTACGCGCGTGATCATGCAACTGCTGACAAGCATGGCCACGGCTTGCCGAAAGGAAACCGGGGAGGGCTGAAAGGGAGGCCAATAAACGAAAAAAGCACCCGTAGGTGCTTGATTCGTCTAGCTAATTGGTGGAGGCGGCGGGAATTGAACCCGCGTCCGCCGGTACTCGCTCTTCGGCTCTACATGCTTAGGTCCGTTTTTTGATTTAACGCATCTGGCTCCAACGGGCAGGATCCAGCTACGCGATTCCTCTAAGATTTAGCGACTGGCGAGAGGACACCACCAACCGCGATCCCATCATTTTTAGCTCATATCCCGTCCGCAATGAATGGGCACATCGCTTCGGGGCCGGGCTAGAAGCTAACAGCTATTAAGCTGCCAGCGCGCCCTGAGCGTAGTTGTCGTCGTTTGCGACTATTTAGTCGTGATGTTGGATTTACGAGATACATCACGCTCTCGGCATGCACCTAGGAGGTTGTCACCGGCGTCGAAGCCATGTCGCCCCCGTAGCAGGCCCATCATATCAGCATGGGCAATTGTGTGACACCTGTTTGCAGGGTGGGTTCCGTCGTTTCGCGATAGATCGATTCCCCCCTGCGGCCGGTCAGGCCTTGGTCTGTTCCCGCATGATGCGGCCCTTCTGACGCTGCCAGTCCCGGTCCTTCTCGGTGGCGCGCTTGTCGTGGAGCTTCTTGCCGGTCACCAGAGCCAGTTCGCACTTGACCTTGTTGCCCTTCCAGTAGAGCTTCAGCGGCACGCAGGTGTGCCCCTTCTCCTGGGTGCGCGAGAAGATCTTGGCGATCTCCTTGCGGTGCAGCAGCAGCTTGCGGGTGCGCGTGGGATCGGCCAGCACATGGGTGCTGGCGGTGTTGAGCGGCATGATGTGGCAGCCAAGCAGCCACGCCTCCGCATCCTTGATCAAGATGTAGGTGTCGGTGAGCTGTGCCTTGCCGGCGCGAAGGCTTTTCACTTCCCAGCCGGCCAGGACCAGCCCGGCCTCGAAGGTCTCGTCGATGTGATACTCGAAGCGCGCCTTCTTGTTCTGGGCGATGGTGCTGCTGCCTGGGCCCTTGCCCTTGGCTTTCTTGTTGGCCATGGTACCTCGTATCGTGTTCGGCCTTTGGCTAGCTCCCCTTCGATATGGGGGGAAGCGTGATACCATTCAAGGCATGAAATAACCGCTCATGATACGCCCTGGGCACTGTGAAGTCAGCGGAGAGCTCCATGCCAACGGTCAATCGTTCCGCCCTGGTGCGGCACACCCCTCGGAACATGTTCGAACTGGTCAACGACTTCGAGCGCTACCCGGAGTTTTTGCCGGGCTGCCGTCGGGCACGGCTGCTCGAACGCGATGAATCGCACCTCATCGGCGAAATGACCCTGGGCCGGGCCGGCATAGAGCAGAGCTTTACTACCCGCAACGACCTCATCGAGCCTGAGCGCATCGAGATGTCACTGGTGAGCGGTCCCTTCAAGCGGCTTCGCGGCCGCTGGTTGTTCCTGCCCATGGGCGATGATTCCTGCAAGGTCAGCCTGGAACTCGAGTTCGAATTCGCCAATCGCCTGCTGGGGATGGCCTTCGGCAAGCTGTTCCAGCAGGTGGCCGGACAGCTGGTGGACTCCTTCACTCGCCGGGCCGATGAAGTCTATGGCCGTTAGCGAAGGGCGTATTCACGTCGAGGTGGCCTTTGCGCTGCCCGAGAAGCAGCGCATCGTCGAGCTGGACGTGGCCGAGGGCACCACGGTGCGCCAGGCCGTGGCCCAGGCCGAGCTGGCCAGGCATTTCCCGGAAGTGGCGGCCGACACCTTCGAACGTGCCGACCTGGGCATCTTCGGCAAACCGGTACGGGACCCCGACTCGCAGCTTCTGCGGGAAGGGGATCGGGTCGAGGTCTACCGCTCCCTTGAGATCGACCCCAAGGCGGCCCGTGCCGAGCGCGCGGCGCGCGCTCGGCAGTCAACCTGACCCTTCACGGGTATACCCTTTTGCCGGGTTTCGACTAGAGCTCCAGCGGCTCTGTCGTGGCGGGTTCGCCACCGCGTGGCAGCGTGCCGCCTGCATCCGGCGCGGAGCGAGGCGCTGCTTCCGGCTGGGTCTCCGGCAGCTCTCCCATGGGGCTGGCGCCATCGACAGCCGGGCCAACGTCATCCTGAGCGCGGAGCTGAATATCCTCGGACAGGTCGCCTCGCTGATTGATATCGACCAGGCGGTCATTATCAAAGGTCAGCGTCACACGGCGCTGCTGGACGCCGCCATACGCCTTGTCGAGCCGGAAGATGTAGTCCCACTGGCTGGCGTCGAAAGGCGCTTCCAGCAGTGGGCGTCCCATGACACCCACGACTTGGCTGCGGCTCATGCCGGGTTGCAGCTGTTCGACCATGCCTTCGGTAATGTAATTACCCTGGGCCAGGTCGCGCTTGTACACACAGCCACTGACCAGGGTCAGGGCGAGGATAAGAGTGGCGGTCTTGATCAGCTTTTGCATTTGGGTCCGTTCTTCACTATCGTGGATTCGGTCGATCATACCCGACCCTACCTGATACTGCGAAGAGCGAACATGGCCGACCAGAACCATGAACTGCGCAAGGCGGGCCTCAAGGTCACCTTGCCCCGCGTGAAGATCCTGCAGATCCTCGAGAATGCCACAGGCCAACACCACCTGAGTGCCGAGGATGTGTACAAGTCACTGCTGGATGCTGGCGAAGACGTTGGTCTCGCCACCGTCTATCGTGTGCTGACCCAGTTCGAGTCGGCCGGCTTGGTGATTCGCCACAATTTCGACGGCGGCCATGCCGTGTTCGAGATTTCCCAGGAAGAGCACCATGACCATATGGTGTGCCTGGACAGCGGTGAAATCATCGAGTTCTTCGACGAGACCATCGAGCGTCGCCAGAAAGAGATCGCCGAAGAGCATGGCTTCGAGCTCGTCGATCACGCCCTGGTGCTCTACGTGCGCCCCCGCGGCTCTGTCTGATCCGTCGTAGCGCACCAGTGGTGTTCCAGACATAGCCGGGCCATTTGGCAGGCTTGACAGCGACCCCGCTCCGAAAGGTGCGGGGTCGCTGTCGTCTAGGCGGTGGATGGTGCTGGGAGCCTGGAAGGTGGCGCTCAGTGGTGTGCGTTCTGCTGGCTGCCGTCGAGCATCTCCCGGGCGTGGGCCAGGGTGCGGTCGGAGAGGTTGACCCCGCCCAGCATGCGCGCCAGTTCGGTGACCCGCCCGGCCTCGTCGAGTAGCGCCATGCGCGTCTGGGTGGTGTTGCGCTTCGCCTGCTTCTCGATATGCAGATGATGATGGGCCTGGGCTGCCACCTGGGGCAGGTGGGTCACCGTCATTACCTGCCCGCCGGTGCCGAGCCGTCGCAACAGCTGGCCGACGATCTCTGCGGTGGCGCCCGAGACACCGACATCCACCTCGTCGAAGACGAGGCTGGGAATGGTCGAGTGGCGTGCCGCCACCACCTGGATTGCCAGGCTGATGCGCGACAGCTCGCCGCCGGAAGCCACCTTGGAGAGCGGGCGAGGCGGTTGGCCTGGGTTGGCGCTGATCAGGAAGCGAACGCCCTCCAGGCCATCGGCGGCCGGCAGCTCGCGGGCTTCCACTTCAACCTCGAAGCGCGCCTTGCCCATGGCCAGGAAGGCCAATTGCTCCTGTACCGCCTTGCCGAACCGGGTGGCCGCCTTCTGCCGCGCCTCGCTGACGCTACGGGCCTGCTGGCGCCAGGTATCGCGCAGGGCCTCCACCTCCGCACGCAGCGCTTCCAGGTCGTGCTCTCCTCCCTCCAGGCCTTCCAGCTCCGCCTGCAGCCGCCGGTGCAGGCTGGGCAGCTCTTCGGGCATGATGTGATGCTTGCGAGCGATGCGATGGACTTCGCTCAGCCGCGACTCCACCCAGGCCAGCTGCTCCGGGTCCAGCTCGGTGGTATCCACGAAGCGGTGCAGCTCCCGTGCCGCCTCTTCGATCTGGATGCGAGCCTCGCCCAGCATGCTCAGCGCCTCGGCCAGCCCACCCTGGGAATGGCCCGGCAGCACGCCAAGGCGGCTGGTCGCCTGATGCAGCAGCGCAAGTGCGCCGCCGTCGTCGCTGTCGCAGCAATCGGCGGCGAACTGGGCCTCGCGAATCGTCTCCTCGGCATGGGCGAGCTGCTCCTGTTCGTGCTCCAGGGTCGCCAGCTCGTCGTCTCCCAGGGCCAGAGCGTCCAGCTCCTCGACCTGATAGCGCAGCAGCTGTCGCCGCGCCTGCACTTCGTCGCCGCTTTCGGCCAGACGCTTGAGCCGGCGGCGCGCGGCCTGCCAACTGCGGAAGGTTTCGGCCAGTTCGGCCACCGCCGTGCGCTGGCCGGCGAAGTCATCGAGTAGGCGCAGGTGGGTCTCCTCGCGAAGCAGCGCCTGATGGGCGTGCTGGCCGTGAATTTCCACCAGATGCTCGCCCAGCGCCTTGAGGTCGGCGATGGTTGCCGGCTGACCGTTGATCCATGCCTTGGAGCGGCCCGCAGCGGTCACCACGCGGCGCAGCAGGCAATCGTCTGCGGGCAGTTCGCGCTCCGTGAGCCAGGCGCGGGCGGCTGGCAGTGCAGCGATGTCGAAGCGGGCGCTGAGGTCGGCACGCTCGCAGCCATGGCGAATACTGCCGGCGTCGGCGCGCTCGCCCAGGCACAGGCCCAGGGCGCCGAGCAGGATCGACTTGCCGGCCCCGGTCTCACCGGTAATGGCGGTCATGCCACCGGCAAGCTCAAGGTCGAGGCGGTCAACGATGGCGTAGTCACGAATGGCAAGCTGAGTCAGCATCTTTCCTCCCGGCACCTTAGGCTCTCGCCAGCGCGTTGCGACAGCTGGTCTGAGCGGCAGGCTGGATATTCATACACCTTTATTGGGTTTTTATACAGTAGACCAGTCTCTCTCTCAATGCACATGTCAATTCCTTGGCCATTTATTCTTGAGTTTCTGGCCACGGCCCCCATATAGGCGGCAGATTGCGATGCTATCGCCAACCCGAATGCTGTTCGGCCCGCGGGGCCGATTCACCGTTTCAGGAGATGTTCATGGCTAAAGAACCCCAGACCCCGCTGGACGACGAGCTGGCAAGGCGCGAAGAGGAGGCCGAACCGCAGCCTGTAGAGGGCACGCTGGAAGATGAAGCCATCGAGGCGGCCGAGGAAGCCGAGGCCCTGGGCGAGCAGGCCGAAGTGGGCGACAACCCCGAGGCCGAGATGCTGGCCGCCCAGGTTGCGGAGCTCGAGGAGAGCCTGGCCGAGGCCAAGGACCAGGTGCTGCGCACGGCTGCCGAGGCGCAGAACGTGCGCCGGCGCGCCGAGCAGGAGGCCGAGAAGGCGCGCAAGTTTGCCCTCGAGAAATTCGTGAAGGAGCTGCTCCCGGTGGTCGACAGCCTGGAGAAGGCACTGGAGGCCATGGGTGATGATGCCAGCGAGGCCCACCGCGAGGGTGTGTCCATGACCTTGAAGATGCAGCACGACGTGCTGGGCAAGTTTGGCGTCGAGTCGGTTGACCCGCAGGGTGAGCCCTTCGACCCCCAGTACCACGAGGCCATGGCCATGGTGCCCAACCCCGAGCTCGAACCCAACAGCGTGATGGAAGTGATGCAGAAGGGCTACCTGCTCAATGGGCGCCTGGTGCGTCCGGCGATGGTGGTGGTCAGCAAGGCTGCCGGCTGAGTTTACACATCGGAATCGGGGGCAGGACTTGAAATAAGAGACTCTGCCCCCCAGATAGACGACAACCCCGCGGCAAGCGCCGCAGAGACGAATTCAAGCAACGACTTTTCGAGGATTTCCTATGGGACGCATCATCGGTATTGACCTGGGGACCACCAACTCCTGTGTGGCCGTGCTCGACGGCGACAGCGCCAAGGTGATCGAGAACGCCGAAGGTACTCGCACCACGCCTTCCATCATCGCCTACACCGATGATGGGGAGATCCTGGTGGGGCAGTCGGCCAAGCGCCAGGCGGTCACCAACCCCGAGAACACACTTTACGCCATCAAGCGCCTGATCGGCCGTCGCTTCAAGGACGATGTCGTCCAGAAAGACATCAAGATGGTGCCCTACGGCATCACCGAGGCCGACAACGGCGACGCCTGGGTGGAAGTGAAGGGCAAGAAGCTGGCACCGCCGCAGGTCAGCGCCGAAGTGCTGAAGAAAATGAAGAAGACAGCGGAAGACTACCTGGGTGAAGAAGTCACCGAGGCGGTCATTACCGTGCCGGCCTACTTCAACGACAGCCAGCGCCAGGCCACCAAGGATGCCGGCCGCATTGCCGGCCTCGAGGTCAAGCGCATCATCAACGAGCCCACGGCGGCGGCGCTGGCCTACGGCATGGACAAGGCGCGCGGGGACAAGACCATTGCGGTCTACGACCTGGGCGGCGGTACCTTCGATATCTCCATCATCGAAGTGGCCGATGTCGACGGCGAGACCCAGTTCGAGGTGCTGGCCACCAACGGCGACACCTTCCTGGGCGGCGAAGACTTCGACATGCACCTGATCAACTATCTGGTCGATCAGTTCAAGTCCGACAGCGGCATCGATCTCTCCGGCGACAACCTGGCCATGCAGCGCCTCAAGGAAGCCGCCGAGAAGGCCAAGATCGAGCTCTCCAGCGCCCAGCAGACCGACGTCAACCTGCCCTACATCACTGCCGACAACACCGGCCCGAAGCACCTCAACGTCAAGGTGACCCGGGCCAAGCTGGAGTCGCTGGTGGAGGATCTGGTCCAGCGCTCCCTGGGGCCGTGCAAGACCGCGCTCGCCGATGCAGGCCTGTCGGCCTCCGAGATCGACGACGTGATCCTGGTCGGCGGTCAGACCCGCATGCCGATGGTGCAGAAGAAGGTCGCTGACTTCTTCGGCAAGGAAGCCCGCAAGGACGTCAACCCTGACGAGGCCGTGGCCGTGGGTGCGGCAATCCAGGGCGGCGTGCTGGGCGGCGACGTCAAGGACGTGCTGCTGCTCGACGTCACCCCGCTGACGCTCGGCATCGAGACCCTGGGCGGCGTGATGACCCCGCTGATCGAGAAGAACACCACCATCCCGACCAAGAAGACCCAGACCTTCTCGACCGCGGATGACAACCAGACCGCCGTGACCATCCACGTGCTGCAGGGTGAGCGCAAGCAGGCGGGCGGCAACAAGTCGCTGGGCCGCTTCGACTTGGCCGACATTCCGCCGGCACCCCGTGGCGTGCCGCAGATCGAGGTCGCCTTCGACCTGGACGCCAACGGTATCCTCAACGTGTCCGCCAAGGACAAGGCCACCGGCAAGGAGCAGTCGATCGTGATCAAGGCCTCCAGCGGCCTGTCCGACGACGAGATCGAGCAGATGGTTCGCGATGCCGAGGCCCATGCCGACGAGGACAAGAAGTTCGAGGAGCTGGTGGCGCTGCGCAACCAGGCCGACGGCATGGTCCACGCCGCTCGCAAGACGGTGCAGGAAGCCGGCGAGCACGCCACCGACGAGGAAAAGCAGGCCATCGAGACGGCTGCCTCCGAGCTTGAAGAGGCGCTCAAGGGCGACGACAAGGACGACATCCAGGCCAAGCTGGACACCCTGACCGAAGCCTCCGGCAACCTGGCCCAGAAGATGTATGCCGCCCAGGCCGAGGCTGCTCAGCAGGGCGGTGGTGAAGAGGGCCAGGAGCCTGGCGCCAAGCAGGAAGATGACGTGGTCGACGCCGAATACGAAGAAGTCAACGACGACCAGAAGAAGCCGTAATCGTCGAGGGTATGCCACGGCCGGCGGCAGCGCGGGGGGATGACTCCCGCGTTGCCGTTTCCGCGGATCAGGCGATAACTGCCTAGACCAGGAGGCGCATGGACCCATGTCCAAACGCGATTATTACGAAGTGCTCGGCGTCGAGCGCGGGGCCGACACGAAAGACATCAAGAAGGCCTACCGGCGCCTGGCACAGAAATACCATCCGGACCGTAATCCGGATGACGAGAGTTCGGCCGAGCGGTTTCGAGAGGTCTCGGAAGCCTACGAGGTCCTGAGCGACAGCGAGAAGCGTGCCGCCTACGACCAGTTCGGCCATGCCGGCGTCGACGGCCAGGCCGGCGGTTTCGGTGGCGGCGGCTTCGGCGGTGGTGCGGGAGCCGGCGGCTTCAGCGACATCTTCGGCGACGTCTTCGGCGACATCTTCGGCGGTGGCGGTGGCCGGCGCAGCCCCCATGCGCCGCAGCGGGGCAGTGACCTGCGCTACAACCTGGAGCTGGACCTGGAGAGCGCGGTTTCCGGCACCACCGTCGATATCCGCGTGCCCCGCCACGTGGAGTGCGACCGCTGCGACGGCCAGGGTGCCGAGCCGGGCTCCAGCAAGGAGACCTGCCCCACCTGTAACGGCCACGGCCAGGTGCGCATGCAGCAGGGCTTCTTCGCCGTGCAGCAGACCTGCCCCACCTGCCACGGCAACGGTGTGCATATCAAGGTGCCCTGCCACAAGTGCCACGGCGAAGGCCGCGTGCGCGAGACCCGCACCCTGTCGGTGAAGATCCCGGCAGGCGTGGATACCGGCGATCGCATCCGGCTCAACGGCGAGGGCGAGTCCGGCGTCAACGGCGGGCCCCCGGGCGATCTCTACGTGCAGGTGGCGATCAAGCCGCACCACATCTTCCAGCGCGACGGCAAGCACCTGCACTGCGACGTGCCGATCAACTTCATCGACGCCGCACTCGGCGGCGAGCTGGAAGTGCCGACGCTGGACGGCCGGGTCAAGCTCAAGATCCCGGCTGAAACCCAGACCGGCCGGCTGTTCCGCCTGCGCGGCAAGGGCGTCAAGCCGGTGCGCGGCGGCCCGCCCGGGGACCTGCTGTGCAAGGTGGTGGTCGAGACACCGGTCAATCTCAACGACGAGCAGAAGGACCTGCTGCGCCAGCTTCAGGAGAGCCTGGGGGGCACCAACAGCGCCCACCACTCGCCCAAGAAGAGCGGCTTCTTCGACGGCGTGAAGAAGTTCTTCGAGGACATGAAGCCGTAGCAAAGGTGGTCGCGCACAAGAGACACCGCCCCGGTATCTCTCGATGCCGGGGCGGTGTCGTTTTCAACTCAGCGTTGCAGGTGATCTAGTCGCCAGGTCAGCGCGCCCTGGGCCGGATGCCAGCGGCTGTCGCGGGGCAAGGCCAGCGGGTGGCCGTCCAACTCGCAGAGCCAACGGTTATCCGACACCAGTGCATCGATGGTGGGGCTGACGTGCCACTTGTGATCCGGCCCTGGTGCAATGAGGTGATTGTCCATGGCCCAGTGCAGATTGGGAGTGAGTGCCAGTCCGTTGGTGGGATGGTCGTCCTGACTCTCGGCGAAGGGCACCAAGTGAGCGGCCTCGACCAGGTAACGGTAATCAGGCGAAATGTAGCGTAGGCGGCTGGCCGCGCATCGATAATCGTAGGCTTCCAGTACCAGTGAGCGGAATGCGGCTGAGCGCGCTTGGAGCTGGCTGGCCTCATGTACTCCTTCTGCCAGTCTCTCGGGGTTCTTTTCGTATTCGCCACTTGAGAAAGCCAGGCCAAGGTAGTCGTGAAGTGCCTGCTGTGCGGCTGGGGAGTGCCCAAAGTATTGGCCTATCACTACGGCCGCAGCTTCAAAAGCCAAAGGCTTATCCTGTGCTGCGCGAAAGAGAGCGCTATCCAGGTCGGCGGCAACAAAGCGGTGTTCGATATCACTCATCGACTTAGGTTGGCCGAACTGCTTGGCGATCTTTTCCAGTTTGTCATGAAACACTGGTGCCCAGAGGCGGCCATTCGGTCCTGCATCCGATGACAGGTGCCATAACGGTAACCAGGGGTTGGCCTTCTGTCGCTCACCGGTTGCGATTTCGTATAGCTCGCAGTAACGCGTTACCAATCGGGTATCGATAGGGATTCGGCTTGAGGCGACATGACCCGCCTGGATCTCACAAATAAGAGCGAGAATCAGGCACGGTTTATTGGCGGCCGGTGCGCCCTTGCTTTGGCCCACTCGTAGCCGTGTCAGGCTCTTGAGTGCCGGGTTCATGCCGCCTCCCTGCTTCAGTATTGTAAACGTTTCGTTCAGCCTATCACGATGAGGCGAATATTCGCTGAAGAGTGGTGCTGCGTACTGGCATTGGCCATCCGCTCGTCTTAGTCTTGAGTTCAATCGAAAACGAATGGAGGTCGTCATGCCGATGTCGCGAACGGAGATCGCTACCGAGTCAGCTGCGAAGCTGATGAACCGGTTGTGCAAGCACTGGGCGCACAAGCTGGAGGTGGAGCAGGGCGAAGCCGAGAGCCGGGTGGTCTTCGAGGAGGGCTCCTGCCTGATGCAGGCCGAGCCGGGCAAGCTGGTGGTGGCCCTCGAGGCGCTGGAGGAGGAGAGCCTCGACCGCCTGGAGGGCGTGCTGGATGCCCACCTTCAGCGCATGGCGGGTGACGAGGATCTGGATATCGTCTGGGAAAATTGAACGTCACGGCGTCGCCCCGCGCCGCCCACCTGGGGATGCTGCTGTGGGCGGTACTGGTGGGGCTGTCGTTTCCCGCCGTCGAGCTGATGAGCCAGCTGCCGCCGCTGTCGCTGACCGCGCTGCGCTTCGCCATCGCCTGCGCGGGGCTCTGGTGGCTGGCGCGCCGCTCGGCCGATTTCCTGCCCTCCTGGCGGCTACTGCCCCTATACAGCCTGATGGGCCTCTGCCTGGCCGGTTTCTTCGGCGCCATGTTCTGGGCGGCACATCACGCCACGGCGCTCTCCATGGCGACGCTCTACGTCACCGTGCCGCTGCTGGCCTTTATGCTGGGGCTGGGCTTTCGCGTCGAGCGGTTGACCTGGCAACTGCCGGCGATTCTTGCGCTGGGCGCCATGGGGGCGCTGGGCCTGGCCGTTGCCGAGTCGATGGGGCATGGCGAAGGGCTCCAGTTCGGCATCGGCGAGGCGGTGTTCTTCCTCGGCTGTGTCTCCTCGGCGCTCTACCCGGTGCTGAGTAAGTGGGGGCTAGCCCATGGCTGGCTGCCGGAAGCGGCCTCGGTGCGTACCTTCTGGAGCCTGGGAATGGGCGGAGTATGGATCGGCCTGCTGGGGTTGGCGATAGAGCCCGCCGCCGAGCTCATGTCGATGCGCTGGCAGGACCTGCTGCTGGTGACCTACCTGGGGCTCTTCTCCAGTGCCCTGACCTTCTGGTTGATGCAGCGGGCCACCTCGGCGCTGACCCCCGGTCCCGTCACCGCCTACGGCTATCTGGTGCCCTTCGTCTCCATGCTGCTGCTGTTCATCACCGCGCCCGAACAGATCGGCTGGCACTGGCTGCCGGGCAGCCTGCTGGTGCTGACCGCCATTGCGCTGCTGCTGCGCAACGGGCGCAGCGAAGCGCCGTCATGAGTCGTCCGACGAGGCCGCGTTGGTTCGCAGGCGTGTGTCGGTGGCAGCCGTGGGTGGTCAGGTGGGTAATCCTGTTTGACGTATAACGCAGCGCGTAATGGCATGATGACATGATCGAGTCCTTTGCCTGCAAGCGAACGCAGCGACTTTTCGAGGGGGCGGGGTGCTCCAACTCATTTCGTGCCTTCCGGCGCCAGGCCGAGCGCAAGCTGCAACTGCTGGATTCGGCGACTACGCTGGATTTCTTGCGCTCGCCGCCCGGTAACCGTCTCGAGGGAAGTGCTGATTTATGTCGCGAGCGATGAGAGGCTGGCCGCCGCCGGAACGGAGAAGCCGGAGTTTACACAGCAGTAAATGAGGATTTTGAGTACCGCCGGCGGTCAGGATATCGAGCGCAGCAATAAATCAGCGTTTTCCGAGGCGCTGCGCGGTGCCAGGCAGGGCCAACAGCATTCGTATCAACGATCAGTGGAGAATCTGCTTTCGCTTCGAGAACGGGGCCGCCTTCGATGTCGAAATCGTGGATTATCACTGACCTCTGTCAAACAGGAGTTGCCATCATGATCAAGAATGGCATGCGACCTATCCATCCAGGCGAGATGCTGCGGGAAGACTATCTGGAGCCGCTGGGGATGAGCGTCAACGCCCTGGCACGTGAGCTGCGTGTGCCCTCGACCCGGTTGCACGAGATCGTCAAGGAGCGCCGTGCGATTTCGGCGGATACAGCCCTGCGTCTGGCGCGTTATTTCGGTGGTGATGCCCAGTCGTGGCTGAACCTTCAGGCAGCGTATGAGCTCAAGAGAGTCGAGCTCGATCATGGCGACGAGATCGAGCGCAGCGTATTGCCACGAGATGCAGCCTGAGCCTCTGGTATACTCGCGGCATCTTAACGCCACCGCATTTGCAGGAGTCCGCATGACCCGTATCGCCATCGTCGGCGTCGCCGGCCGCATGGGCCGCACCCTGGTCAACGCCGTGCAGCAGGATGCCGGAGCCACCCTGGCCGGCGGTATCGTCGAGCCGGGCAGTTCGCTGGCCGGTGCCGATATTGGTGAGCTGGCGGGCGTCGGCAGGCTGGGGGTGACGGCGGTGGACTCCCTCGAGGCCATCGTCGATGACTTCGACGTGCTGATCGACTTCACCAGCCCGCAGGTGACGCTGGCCAACCTGGCGTTCTGCGCCAAGCACGGCAAGCGGATCGTCATCGGCACCACCGGGCTCTCCGACGAGGAGCTGGCCGCGCTCGACGCCTACCGTGACAGGCTCCCGCTGGTCTTCGCGCCCAACATGAGCGTCGGGGTCAACCTGACGCTGAAGCTGCTGGAAACCGCGGCCCGGGCGCTGGGCGACGAGGGCTACGACATCGAGGTGATCGAGGCGCACCATCGCCACAAGGTGGATTCCCCCTCGGGCACCGCGCTGAAGATGGGCGAGGTGGTGGCCGAGAGCCTCGGCCGCACGCTCAAGGAGCACGGCGTCTTCGCCCGCGAAGGCCAGTGCGGGCCGCGCACGGACAAGGAAATCGGCTTCGCCACGGTGCGTGCCGGGGATATCGTCGGCGAGCACACGGTGATGTTCGCCACCGAGGGCGAGCGCATCGAGATCACCCACAAGGCGTCGAGCCGCATGACCTTCGCCAAGGGTGCGGTACGCGCGGCGCGCTGGGTGGCCGACCGGCCCAACGGCCGGTATGACATGCAGGATGTGCTTGGCCTCTGAACCTGTGGGGCGGCCGTCGACCGAGGGGCGCCGAGGACAGGCCGAAGAGGAGGTCCGATTCCAGGGATGGAATCGGTAGCGCCCAGGGATGGGTTCACAGCGCCTCCTCGGAGTCCTGTGCTCGGATCAGCCCCGGATCGTCAGCGTGGATATGAGGTTCAGGGTGCAAGATGGTAGCCAGGTGAGGCCGAATCCTGTAATATCCCCAAAATTTTGGCCGGGCGCCTGAAAATAGCAGTCATTACTGCGCGCTTGTTGCGTTTGCCAGCCCCCGAAGAATATGACAACAAGCGGGATGAAACCGGTTCTTTTATCGGCTTCGTCCCGCTTTTTTACGAGCCGAATCTGTCGCAGCGACGATAGCCGCGGAGCCTGCGCCCCTCAGGCTCCCACAGCATGGGAGGACCTTGTCTTGAACAGCCCCGCATTGAACAAACCCGCGATACTGGCCCTGGAAGATGGCAGTCTCTTTCACGGCACGGCCATCGGTGCCGATGGACAGACCAGCGGTGAGGTGGTGTTCAATACGGCCATGACCGGCTATCAGGAAATCCTCACCGACCCCTCCTATACCCGGCAGATCGTCACCCTCACCTACCCCCACATCGGCAATACCGGCGTCAACGCCGAGGATGTGGAGTCCGGCGCCATCGCCGCCGCGGGCCTGGTGATCCGCGACCTGCCGCTGATCGCCAGCAACTTCCGCTCCGAACAGTCGCTCTCCGACTACCTGAAGAGCCAGAACGTGCTCGGCATCGCCGATATCGATACCCGGCGGCTGACCCGCATCCTGCGCGACAAGGGTGCCCAGAACGGGGCGATCCTGGCCGGCGACCTGGCCTCCGGCGAAGACGCCGTCGAGCGCGCACTGGCGGCGGCGCGGGAGTTTCCCGGCCTCAAGGGCATGGACCTGGCCAAGGTGGTTTCCTGCCAGGCTCCCTACGAGTGGACCGAGGGCGAATGGACCCTGGGTGAGGGCTACGCCGACACCAGCCAGAGCGAGCGCCCCTTCCACGTGGTCGCCTACGACTACGGGGTGAAGCGCAACATCCTGCGCATGCTGGCCAGCCGCGGCTGCCGCCTGACCGTGGTGCCGGCCCAGACCCCCGCCGCCGAGGTGCTGGCCATGAACCCGGACGGTGTCTTCCTGGCCAACGGCCCCGGTGACCCCGAGCCCTGCGACTACGCCATCAAGGCGATCGGCGAGATCCTCGAGACCGACATCCCGGTCTTCGGCATCTGCCTGGGCCATCAGCTGCTGGCGCTGGCCAGCGGAGCGAAGACGGTGAAGATGGGGCTCGGCCACCACGGCGCCAACCATCCCGTGCAGGACCTCGACACCGGCCACGTGATGATCACCAGCCAGAACCACGGCTTTGCCGCCGAGGAGTCGACCCTGCCGGCCAACCTCCGTGCCACCCACCGTTCGCTGTTTGACGGTTCGCTGCAGGGCATCGAGCGCACCGACCGCCCGGCCTTCAGCTTCCAGGGCCACCCCGAGGCGAGCCCCGGACCCAAGGACGTGTCGCCGCTGTTCGACCGTTTCGTCGCCATGATGAAGGAGCGCCTCGCCACGCGCTGAATGAATCTGCCCGGTCAGCCCCAGGCCCCGCCGGGCATCGAACGCTTCAGCGGACTCTGCGAGAGCCGCCTCACTCGTTAGCCAACAATTTTCGCGGGAACCGTCATGCCCAAACGTACCGACATAAAGAGCATCCTCATCATCGGCGCCGGCCCCATCGTCATCGGCCAGGCGTGCGAGTTCGACTATTCCGGCGCCCAGGCCTGCAAGGCGCTGCGCGAGGAGGGCTACCGGGTCATCCTGGTCAACTCCAACCCGGCCACCATCATGACCGACCCGGCCATGGCCGATGCCACCTATATCGAGCCGATCACCTGGCAGACGGTGGAGAAGATCATCGAGGCCGAGCGTCCCGATGCCCTGCTGCCGACCATGGGTGGCCAGACGGCGCTCAACTGTGCGCTGCAGCTCGACGAGCACGGCGTGCTCGAGAAGTATGGCGTGGAGATGATCGGCGCCAACGCCGATGCCATCAACAAGGCCGAGGACCGCGACCTCTTCGACAAGGCGATGAAGAACATCGGCCTGGCGTGCCCCAAGGCCAAGGTGGCGCACTCCATGGCAGAGGCCTGGGAGATCCAGGCCGAGCTGGGCTTTCCCACCATCATCCGCCCCTCCTACACCATGGGTGGCTCCGGCGGTGGCGTGGCCTACAACAAGGAGGAGTTCGAGGAAATCTGCACCCGCGGCTTCGAGCTCTCCAACAACCATGAGCTGCTCATCGACGAGTCGCTGCTGGGGTGGAAGGAGTACGAGATGGAGGTCGTTCGGGACAAGAACGACAACTGCATCATCGTCTGCGCCATCGAGAACTTCGACCCCATGGGCGTGCATACCGGGGACTCCATCACCGTGGCCCCGGCCCAGACGCTGACCGACAAGGAATACCAGATCATGCGCGACGCATCGCTTGCGGTGCTGCGCGAGATCGGCGTCGAGACCGGCGGCTCCAACGTGCAGTTCGGCGTCGACCCAAGGACCGGGCGCATGGTGATCATCGAGATGAACCCGCGGGTGTCGCGCTCCTCGGCGCTGGCCTCCAAGGCCACCGGCTTCCCGATCGCCAAGATCGCCGCCAAGCTGGCCGTCGGCTATACCCTGGACGAGCTGCAGAACGACATCACCGGCGGGCGCACCCCGGCCTCCTTCGAGCCGGCCATCGACTACGTCGTCACCAAGATTCCGCGCTTCACCTTCGAGAAATTCCCCCAGGCCAACGACCGCCTCACCACCCAGATGAAATCGGTGGGCGAGGTCATGGCCATCGGCCGCACCTTCCAGGAGTCGCTGCAGAAGGCGCTGCGTGGCCTGGAGACCGGCAACGACGGGCTCGACCCCAAGTTTCCGGAGTGTAAGGCCGGCGAGTTCACCGACGATGCCATGGCGCATATCAAGGGCGAGCTGCAGGCCGCCGGCGCCGAGCGCATCTTCTTCATCGCCGACGCCATGCGCGCCGGCATGAGCGTCGACGAGATCTTCACCCTGACCAATATCGATCCCTGGTTCCTGGTGCAGATCGAGGAGCTGGTCAACATCGAGCAGCAGGTGAGCAAGCGTTCACTGTCCGACTTTACCCCCCGCGAGCTGTTCGGCCTCAAGCGC
This sequence comes from Halomonas sp. ANAO-440, assembly GCF_019915905.1. Classification (NCBI taxonomy): domain Bacteria; kingdom Pseudomonadati; phylum Pseudomonadota; class Gammaproteobacteria; order Oceanospirillales; family Halomonadaceae; genus Halomonas; species Halomonas sp. ANAO-440. Next base: position 51,399 of record NZ_JAHXBV010000037.1, read on the forward strand.
AAGGGCTTCAGCGATGCCCGCCTGGCGAGCCTGCTGGGCGTCGCCGAGAAGGAGTTCCGCAAGACCCGCCAGAAGGCCGGCATCCGCCCGGTCTACAAGCGGGTGGACACCTGTTCGGCGGAGTTCGTCTCGGACACCGCCTACATGTACTCCACCTACGAGGAGGAGTGTGAGGCCGAGGTCTCCGACCGCCAGAAGATCATGGTGCTGGGCGGCGGGCCCAACCGTATCGGCCAGGGCATCGAGTTCGACTACTGCTGCGTCCACGCCGCCTTCGCCATGCACGACGACGGCTATGAGACCATCATGGTCAACTGCAACCCGGAGACCGTCTCCACCGACTACGACACCTCCGACCGCCTCTACTTCGAGCCGGTCACCCTGGAGGACGTGCTGGAGATCGCCGACAAGGAGAAGCCGATCGGGGTGATCGTGCAGTTCGGCGGCCAGACGCCGCTCAAGCTGGCCCGAGAGCTCGAGGCCGCCGGCGTGCCGATCATCGGCACCACGCCGGACGCCATCGACCGTGCCGAGGACCGCGAGCGCTTCCAGCAGATGATCGATAAGCTGGGCCTCAAGCAGCCGCCCAACGCTACCGCGCGCAGCTTCGACGAGGCCTTCGCCAAGGCCGAGGCGATCGGCTACCCGCTGGTGGTGCGCCCCAGCTACGTGCTCGGCGGCCGTGCCATGGAGATCGTCTACGACGCCTCCGAGCTCGAGAACTACATGACCCACGCGGTGAAGGTCTCCAACGACTCGCCGGTGCTGCTCGACCACTTCCTCAATGCCGCCATCGAGATCGATATCGACGCCGTCTCCGACGGCCACCAGGTGGTGATCGGCGGCATCATGCAGCACATCGAGCAGGCCGGCGTTCATTCCGGTGACTCCGCCTGCGCGCTGCCCCCCTACTCGCTGCCCGCCGAGGTGCAGGACGAGATGCGCGAGCAGGTCAAGAAGATGGCCGTGGAACTCGGCGTGGTGGGCCTGATGAATGTGCAGCTGGCCTGGCAGGACGGCGAGATCTACGTCATCGAGGTCAACCCCCGCGCCTCGCGTACCGTGCCCTTCGTCTCCAAGTGCATCGGCATCTCCCTGGCGCAGATCGCCGCCCGCTGCATGGCGGGCAAGACCCTGGCCGAACAGGGCTTCGAGCGCGAGATCGTGCCGCACTTCTATAGCGTCAAGGAGGCGGTGTTCCCGTTCAACAAGTTCCCCGGGGTCGACCCCATCCTGTCGCCGGAGATGAAGTCCACCGGCGAGGTGATGGGCAGTGGCGACACCTTCGCCGAGGCCTTCTACAAGGCGCAGCTCGGCGCCGGCGAGGCGATTCCCGCCCTCACCGGGGAGCGCAAGGCGTTCCTCTCGGTGCGCGATCCGGACAAGTCGGGTGTTATCGAGGTGGCGCGTTCTCTGCTAGCATTAGGGTTCGGCCTGGTCGCCACTCGTGGCACCGCTGCGGCACTCGAAGCGGCAGGCCTCCCGTTCGACATCGTCAACAAGGTCTATGAAGGCCGGCCGCATATCGTCGATCTGCTCAAGAACGACGAAATCGCCTATATCGTCAATACCACCGAGGGCCGTCAGGCAATCAATGACTCCTCGGTGATCCGTCGTACCGCGCTCGCCCGCAAGGTGCCCTATGCCACGACCCTGGCAGGGGCCAGCGCCGTTTGCATGGCGCTCGAATATGGCGATGCCATTACAGTACGTCGGTTACAGGAACTGCATGCAGGAGCTACGCAATGAACAAGGTCCCCATGACCGTTGCCGGCGAGGCACGCCTGCGCAAGGAGCTGGAATATCTGAAAGGCGAGGCGCGCCCCAAGGTGATCGCCGATATCGCCGAGGCGCGTGAGCACGGTGATCTCAAGGAGAACGCCGAGTACCACGCCGCCCGCGAGCAGCAGGGCTTTATCGAAGGGCGCATCAAGGAGATCGAGAGCAAGCTCTCGGCGGCCCAGGTGATCGATGTCATGAAGCTGCCGCAGACGGGCAAGGTGATCTTCGGCGTCACCGTCGAGCTGATCAACCTCAACAATGACGAGACGGTGACCTACCAGATCGTCGGCGAGGACGAGGCCGAGATCAAGGCCGGCAAGATATCGGTGACCTCGCCCATCGCCCGCGCCCTGATCGGCAAGGAGGAGGGCGACGTGGTGGTGGTGAACACCCCGGGCGGCGAAGTGGAATACGAGATTGCCGGCGTCGAGCACCGCTGAGCCGGCGCCAAGCGAACAACCCCCGGCGACGCGGGTCGGCGGGGGTTGTATCGTCAAGGGCTGCTTGATGCAGCCCTGCATGCGGCTCGGCTTCAGTGGCGGCCGTGGTGGCCCTCGAAGCGCTTGACGTTGGAGAGCTTGGGGTTGCCCTTGGGGTTGGCTCGATAGAGCAGCGCCATCTTGCCGATGGTCTGTACCCGCTCGGCCCGGCTCGCGGTCAGCAGGGCCTCCAGCGCAGCGGCGCGGTCATCACGCTCCGTCAGGGCCAGCTTGACCTTGATCAGCTCGTGGTCGTTGAGCGCGCGATCGAGTTCGGCCAGCAGCCCCTCGGATACGCCGTTTTCGGATACCGTTACCACCGGGGTGAGGTGGTGGCCGATACTGCGAAATGCTTTCTTTTGTGCCTGTGACAAGCTCATGGTATGTTGCGTCTTCCCGGTTGCGCTCAGCGCACCATGGTACGGTGAAACGCGTCTCGACGAAAGCATTCAAGCGCTTCTCGGCGGCTGCCGTTTCGCTTCGCACCTTGCCGCTTCTGGCGCTGGTCTAATGGCTTTACAGATCCCTATTTCAAACGATGTCTCAAGGTGATGCCGTGGCTCGTTCCACTCCCTCCTCGCGTGGCGATGCGTCCAGTTCCGGCGACAAGCGTGCGTCGGGCAAGGCCGGGGCAAGCAAGACCAGCAAAGGCTGGCTGAAGGAGCACTTCGACGACCGGTTCGTGCAGCAGAGCTGGCAGGATGGCTATCGTAGCCGGGCCAGCTACAAGCTGCTGGCGCTGGACGAGAAGGACCGACTGTTCCGGCCGGGCATGGCGGTGATCGACCTGGGTGCGGCGCCGGGCGGCTGGAGCCAGGTGGCCGCCGAGAAGGTAGGCCCCAGTGGCGTGGTGATCGCCTCCGACATCCTGGAGATGGACGCCCTTGCCGGCGTCGACTTCATTCAGGGCGATTTCACCGAGGAATCGGTGCTCGATGCGATACTCGAGACCCTGGGCAATCGGCCGGTAGACCTTGTGATGTCCGACATGGCCCCCAATATGAGTGGTATGGCGGCCATCGATCAACCCCAGGCCATGTACCTGGTCGAGCTGGCGCTTGACCTGGCTCGCCAGACATTGAAGCCACAGGGTCGCTTCCTCGCCAAGGTGTTCCAGGGCGAAGGCTTCGATACCTACCTCAAGGAGCTGCGCGACAGTTTCAGCCGGGTGGTGACCCGCAAGCCAGAGGCCTCGCGCGCTCGTTCGCGTGAAGTGTACCTGCTGGCGGAAGGATTTCGCGGCTGAGCTCCGGCTCGGCCACAATGATAGTCAAAGACTAACGGCGCAATGGCCGGACAGGGCTGCTCAACTATGTCACAGTATGGGCAGACATAGCCCCCACGGCTGGGCGGAACACGCCCCGCAGTGCGTGGTCTTACAAACAGGCGTTTCGGCCGACAGATGCTTGCAACGAGGGTAGGCCCTTGAACGATATGGCAAAGAACCTGATTCTGTGGTTGGTTATCGCCGCAGTATTGCTCACGGTATTCAACAACTTTACCGTCGATACCACACCGCAGACGATGAACTACTCCCAGTTCGTCCAGCAGGTGCAGAATCAACAGATCCGCAGCGTGACCATCGATGGCCACACCATCACCGGTGAGCGTCAGGACGGGTCGGAATTCCAGACCATCCGGCCCGCAGCGGAAGACCCCCGGCTGATGGATGATCTGCTGACCAACAACGTCACCGTGGTGGGCAAGGAGCCGCAGCAGCAGAGCCTGTGGACGCGGCTGCTGATCGCCAGCTTCCCGATTCTACTGATTCTTGCCATCTTCATGTTCTTCATGCGTCAGATGCAGGGCGGAGCCGGCGGCAAGGGTGGTCCGATGAGCTTCGGCAAGTCCAAGGCCAAGCTGCTCTCCCAGGATCAGATCAAGACCACCTTCGCCGACGTGGCCGGGTGTGACGAGGCCAAGGAGGAAGTTGAGGAGCTGGTCGACTTCCTGCGTGATCCCTCCAAGTTCCAGCGCCTGGGCGGCACCATTCCCCGCGGCGTGCTGATGGTGGGCCCGCCGGGTACCGGTAAGACGCTGCTCGCCAAGTCCATCGCCGGCGAGGCCAAGGTACCGTTCTTCTCGATCTCCGGCTCAGACTTCGTCGAGATGTTCGTCGGTGTGGGTGCGTCCCGTGTGCGCGACATGTTCGAGCAGGCCAAGAAGCAGGCGCCCTGCATCATCTTCATCGACGAGATCGATGCGGTGGGCCGCTCCCGCGGCGCCGGCATGGGCGGTGGCAACGACGAGCGCGAGCAGACCCTGAACCAGCTGCTGGTAGAGATGGATGGCTTCGAGGCCAACGAGGGCGTCATCGTCATTGCCGCCACCAACCGTCCCGACGTGCTCGATCCGGCGCTGCTGCGCCCGGGGCGCTTCGACCGCCAGGTAGTGGTGGGGCTGCCGGATATTCGGGGCCGCGAGCATATCCTCAACGTACACCTGCGCAAGGTGCCGCTGGGCGACGACGTCAAGCCGTCGCTGATCGCCCGAGGCACGCCCGGTTTCTCCGGCGCCGATCTGGCCAACCTGGTCAACGAGGCGGCGCTGTTCGCCGCACGGCGCAACAAGCGTCTGGTGAGCATGGAAGAGCTGGAGCTGGCCAAGGACAAGATCATGATGGGCGCCGAGCGCAAGTCCATGGTCATGACCGACAAGGAGAAGCTCAATACCGCCTATCACGAGTCGGGCCACGCCATTATCGGCCTGGTGATGCCGGAGCACGACCCGGTCTACAAGGTGACCATCATCCCCCGCGGCCGAGCGCTGGGCGTGACCATGTTCCTGCCCGAGCAGGACCGTTACAGCCTGTCGCGTCAGCAGATTCTCAGCCAGATCTGCTCGCTGTTCGGCGGCCGTATCGCCGAGGAGATGACGCTGGGTCCCAACGGTGTCACTACCGGGGCGTCGAACGACATCAAGCGCGCCACCGAGCTGGCCCACAACATGGTGGCCAAGTGGGGCCTCTCCGAGGAGATGGGTCCGATCATGTACGATGAGGACGAGTCCCACCAGTTCCTCGGCGGTCCCGGCCAGGGCGGCAAGCTCAAGTCCGGCGAGACCACATCGCGCCTCGACAAGGAGGTGCGCAAGATCATCGATGAATGCTACGCCAAGGCGCAGCAGATCCTCGAGGAGAATCGCGACAAGCTTGACGCCATGGCCGATGCGCTGATGCTCTACGAGACCATCGACGCCGACCAGCTCCGCGATATCATGGAGGGCCGAGCGCCGCGGCCGCCCAAGGACTGGGAGGACGGCGATTCCGGCACCGGCGCACCGGTAACCGGCGAGACGCCGTCTACCGGCGAAGAGTCCGAACCCGAGCCCGAAGCGGCCGGACCCACCGATGGCGGCAGTGGTGGAGACAGCAGCAGCGATGGTAGCGATAGTGGTAATGGTGATGAGGATGAAGACGAGGAGCCGCGTCGTCGCCCGTCAGACCCGCTGGGTGGTCCGGCCGGGTCCTGATATCGACTCATCGCAGGCAGGCGCCCCTCTGGGGCGCCTTTGCCATGCGGGGCAACCGTTTTGTCAGCATGCCGCAACAGGACCGATTGCATGATGGAAACCGCTACACCCACCTGGCTGCCGTGCGGGCGTCACCGTCTCGACCTCTCCTACCCCCGCATCATGGGGATTCTCAACGTCACACCCGACTCCTTCTCTGACGGTGGCCAGCACACCGTCATTGACGATGCCGTGCGGCATGCCGAGCGCATGCTTGCCGAGGGCGCGGCGATTATCGATGTGGGGGGCGAATCCACCCGGCCTGGTTCCCGGGATGTCTCCACCCAGCAGGAGCTGGATCGTGTCATGCCGGTGGTCGAGCGTCTGGTGCGCGAGCTTGACGCCCTGGTGTCGGTGGATACCAGCAGTCCCGTGGTGATGCGGGAAGTCGCCGCGATGGGCGCGGGGATGATCAATGATGTTCGTGCCCTGCAGCGTGAGGGGGCGCTTGAAGCAGCGCTGGGTACCGGCCTGCCGGTCTGTCTGATGCACATGCAGGGCGAGCCGCGGGACATGCAGCACGCCCCTCGCTATGATGTGCCGGTGGAGGCCTCGGTCAGCGATTTTCTCGAGTCACGAGTCGCTGCCTGCGAAGCCGCCGGGCTGCGGCGTGAGCGCCTGCTGCTCGACCCGGGATTCGGCTTCGGCAAGAGCGTCGAGCACAATCTGAGGCTGCTCAATCGCTTGAGTGATCTGAGCACGCAGGGGCTTCCGCTGATGGTGGGGATGTCGCGCAAGAGCATGATCGGCAAGGTGCTCGGGCGGCCGGTCGAGGAGCGACTGCCAGGTGGCCTGGCGCTGGCGTCACTGGCCGTCGAGCGCGGCGCAAGCATTCTGCGCGTCCATGATGTTGGCCCAGTCCTGGATGCGGTAAACATGACATGGGCCGTGCTTAGGGAAGGCTGCGAGCATGACTAGACGCTATTTCGGTACCGACGGGATTCGGGGTACGGTGGGTGAATATCCGATCACCGCCGACTTCATGCTGAAGCTGGGCTGGGCCATGGGTCGCGTGCTGGCCCGGGACAACGGGCGCGCTCGTGTGCTGATCGGAAAGGACACCCGTATCTCGGGCTACATGTTCGAGTCGGCGCTGGAGGCGGGGCTCTCGGCGGCGGGGGTCGACGTGGCCCTGCTCGGCCCGATGCCAACGCCGGGGATCGCCTATCTGACGCGGACCTTCCGGGCCGATGCCGGCATCGTGATTTCGGCGTCGCATAATCCCTTTGCCGACAACGGCATCAAGTTTTTCTCCACCGAAGGCACCAAGCTGGCCGACGAGATCGAGGAGCGCATCGAGGCGATGCTGGACGAGCCGCTGACCACGGTGGCCGCCGATCGGCTGGGCAAGGCGGTGCGCATCGACGATGCCGCCGGCCGCTACATCGAGTTCTGCAAGTCCACGGTGCCCAAGCGTGTCAGCCTGCATGGGCTGAAGATCGTGCTGGACTGCGCCCACGGGGCTACCTACCACATAGCCCCCAGCGTCTTCCGCGAGCTGGGTGCCGAGATCAGCCTGGTGGGGGCGAGCCCCGACGGGCTTAATATCAACCGCGACGTAGGTTCCACGTACCCGGCCACGCTGCGTGCCGCGGTGATCCAGCAAAGTGCCGATCTAGGCATTGCCTTCGATGGCGATGGCGATCGGGTGTTGATGGTCGATGCCGACGGGCGCGAGATCGATGGCGACGACATCCTCTACCTGATCGCCCGAGACCGGCATGAGCGGGGGCAGCTCAACGGTGGCGTGGTGGGCACCCTGATGACCAACTTCGGGCTTGCCATGGCGCTGGAGGCGATGGGCGTTCCCTTCGAGCGCGCCAAGGTGGGGGACCGCTACGTGGTGGAGCGCCTGGTTGCCAACGAGTGGCAGCTGGGCGGCGAGTCGTCCGGTCACATCGTCTGTGCCGACGTGCAGAGCACCGGTGACGGTATCGTGTCGGCATTGCAGGTGCTGGCGATCATGGTCGCGGAAGACAGGTCGCTCAAGAGCCTGTTGTCGGGCCTGGAGAAGGTACCCCAGGTGCTGGTGAATGTGCGCCTGACGCCGGGCAGCGATGCCAAGTCCTTGATGGAGAGCCCGGCGGTCAAGGATGCGGTAGCTTCCTTGGAAGAGGAGTTGGGCGACGAGGGTCGCGTACTGCTTCGTCCTTCGGGCACAGAACCGCTGATTCGCGTGATGGTGGAGGGGCGGGCGCATCTCGATGTTGAGGGCATGGCTCGACGCCTGGCTGCCGAAGTGCAGCAGCAGTTGGGCTGACGGCCGCGCCGAATGGTTGTCTTGACACGACGCCTCCTATACCATTTCGCACCACTTTGAAAGAGGACGCCGTATGCGAACGCCGCTGATTGCCGGGAACTGGAAGATGAACGGTTCGGCCTCTCTGGTTGAGGATTTCGGTCGTGCCTTTCCCCGTACCGTGCTCCCGGCGTCGCTGGATGTGGTCATACTCCCGCCCTTTCCTTACCTGGACATGGCGCAGCGGGCCTTTGCCGATACCTCGCTCGAACTGGGTGCCCAGACGCTCAACCCGCTGCATTCCGGAGCCCGCACGGGTGAGGTGAGCGGTCAGATGTTGCGGGAATTCGGCGTGAGATATGCGCTGGTGGGGCACTCCGAACGCCGCCAGCTCTACCGCGAAAACGACGAGGCCGTGCATGATCGGCTGCTGGCTGCGCTCAGTGTCGATATCACGCCTATCCTCTGCGTGGGAGAGAGCCTGGAGGAGCGGGACGCGGGGCACACCATGGAAGTGGTGCTGGGCCAGGTGGGCTACGTGATGGCGCGCCTCGAGCCCGAACAGCGTCCACGGGTGGTTATCGCCTATGAGCCGGTCTGGGCGATAGGCACCGGTCGCACGGCGACACCCGGCCAGGCCCAGGAAGTAATGGCCGGGATTCGAAAGTATCAGGCCAGCTTCGATCGCGAGCTGGCGGCAGGGATGCGATTGCTTTACGGCGGCAGCATGAACGCAAATAACGCGGCTGAGCTGCTGGCCCAGCCGGACATCGACGGCGGCCTCGTGGGCGGTGCTTCGCTCAAGGTCGACGATTTTCTAGCCATTTGTCAGTCAGCAGGTTGAATTCCATGCAAGTTGCCATTCTCATGATCCATGTGGTGATCGCCATCGCCCTGGTTGTCCTCATCCTGCTGCAGCAGGGCAAGGGCGCCGAAGCCGGCGCCGCCTTCGGTGGCGGTGCCTCCCAGACCGTGTTCGGCTCGCGAGGCAGTGGCGGTTTCATGTCCCGCGCCACGGCTGTGCTGGCGGTGACCTTCTTCGCCACGTCGTTGACGCTGGCCTGGTTTGCTACGCAGGCCCAGGCGCCGGAAGTCGGCATCCCCGATGCCCGCCTGATCGAGCAGCAGAACGGCGTGCCGACCCTTGACGACGACGCCCGTGACGTGGATAATACCGCGCCAGTGCTGGAAGAAAGCAACGACTAAGGTTGAGGCTCCAGACATCAAGAAAGCCGAAGTGGTGGAATTGGTAGACACGCTATCTTGAGGGGGTAGTGACCGTAAGGTCGTGCGGGTTCAAGTCCCGCCTTCGGCACCATCTGAAACGACGTGATCCGCTGGCTTGTCAGGAGATCACGACACGACAGAAGCAGGATTGGCACCAGGAAGGTTGTAAGAAGAAGGGTTGTAAGCGCCAATGCGGCTTGACTCAAGCGCATCAGGCACCTACAATCGCCGACCTGGAATGTTGCGGGGTGGAGCAGTCTGGTAGCTCGTCGGGCTCATAACCCGAAGGTCATCGGTTCAAATCCGGTCCCCGCTACCATCTTCCGGTCAGCTGTCTTGCGAGGCAGTCATGAGCGCTGAAGTGGTACTACAGGTTTCTTGTGAAAGGCCCCTTCCTGCGAAGGGGCTTTTTGTTAGCAGCTTACTGTCGGCCCAGGCCGGCAGCGCTTATCCGGGCAACGCCAATCAGCCACCTAGCTTTCCTGTTTACTCCCGGCCAGGTGCCTGATGCAACGGCTGTAGGAGCTTTCTCTGTGGCACTCAAGGACGCTGCGCTGTATGCGCTAATCGAGCCGGTGGTCACCGCCATGGGTTTCGAGCTCTGGGGCATCGACTATCGCCCCCAGGGCAAGCATTCCCGTGTTGTGATCTACATTGATCATGCCGAGGGTGTGAGCGTGGACCATTGCGCTGATATCAGTCGCCAGGTCAGCGCCGTACTCGACGTGGAAGATCCCATTCCGGGTGAGTATCGCCTGGAGGTGTCGTCGCCGGGCATGGACCGGCCGCTCTTCACCCTCGACCAGTTCTCTCGCTTTGCGGGACATCAGGTGGCGCTGAAGCTGCGGGTACCCTTCGATGGGCGGCGCAAGTTCCAGGGACTGCTGGCCGGCATCGAGGACGACGAGGTGCTGTTGCAGCAGGACGGCGAAGAGTATTGCTTTCCCATCGAAAGCATCGATCAGGCACGTGTGGTGCCACGGTTCGAAGACTGAGGTTGAAGGCCGAGATCGGTGCATATGGACAGGTTTTCTGGCGAGGCAAAGGCATGAGTAAAGAAATTCTGACGGTCGTCGATGCGATCTCCAATGAAAAAGGCGTGCCCCGCGATGTGATCTTCGAGGCCGTCGAGGCGGCCCTGGCCAGCGCATCACGCAAGCGCTTCGAGGGTCGGGAAGTGAGCGTGCGTGTTCACATCGACCGTTACACCGGCGAATACGAAACCTTTCGTCGCTGGGAAGTGGTGGAAGACGACGAGTTCGAGAACCCCGATGCCGAGATCAAGGAGTCCTTCGCCGAGCGTCGCGATCCGCCGCTCAAACGGGGCGACGTGGTCGAGGAGCAGATCGAGAATGCCGCCTTCGGTCGTATCGCCGCCCAGACCGCCAAGCAGGTCATCGTGCAGAAGGTGCGCGAAGCCGAGCGTGCCGAGGTGGTGCGCCAGTACGCCGAGCGCGAGGGCGAACTGGTCGCCGGTATCGTCAAGAAGACCACCCGCGACGGCCTGATCATCGACCTGGGCGACAACGCCGAGGCGTTCCTGCCGCGTGGCGAGATGATCCCCGGCGAGCGCTACCGCATGAACGATCGGGTCCGGGCGCTGCTGACAAAGGTCGATGCCGATGCGCGTGGCGCCCAGCTGATCCTGTCGCGTACCTGCCCCGAGCTGATCATCGAACTGTTCAAGATCGAGGTGCCGGAGATTGCCGAGCAGCTCATCGAGATCAAGGGAGCTGCGCGGGATCCCGGCTCCCGGGCCAAGATCGCGGTCAAGACCAACGACCGGCGCATCGATCCGGTGGGTGCCTGTGTCGGCATGCGGGGTTCGAGGGTGCAGGCGGTGTCCAGCGAGCTGCAGAACGAGCGGGTCGATATCATCCTGTGGGACGACAACCCCGCCCAGCTGGTGATCAACGCCATGGCGCCGGCGGATGTCGGTTCCATCCTCGTTGATGAGGACGCGCATGCCATGGACGTGGCGGTTGCCGAGGACAATCTGGCCCAGGCCATCGGTCGTAGCGGCCAGAACGTGCGCCTGGCCTCGGAGCTCACCGGATGGCGAATCAACGTCATGACCGAGGGCGAGGCCGAAGACAAGCGAGAGCAGGAGATCGACAGCCTGGTCGAGCATTTCATTCAGCATCTGGATATCGAGGATGACCTCGCCCGGCTGCTGGTGGAGGAGGGTTTCACCACCCTGGAAGAGATCGCCTACGTGCCCCTCGAGGAAATTCTCGAGATCGAGGAGCTCGATGAGGAACTGGTGGAAGAGCTGCGTGCGCGTGCCAAGGATGAACTGCTGAACCTGGCCATTGCCTCCGAGGAGGCGCTGGACGGTGCTCAGCCGGCCGATGACCTGCTGGAAATGGAGGGCATGGAGCGTCATCTGGCCTTCATTCTGGCGAGTCGCGGCATTGTCACCATGGAGGACCTCGCCGAGCAGTCCGTCGACGATCTGATGGACATCGAGGGCATGGACGAGGAGCGCGCTGCATCACTGATCATGACTGCCCGTGCGCCCTGGTTCGCGGACGAACAGTAAACGGGTCACGGGCTGAGGAGGGTCAACATGTCAGAAATGACCGTTAAAGATTTTGCAGCGAAGGTGGGGCGCGACGTCCCTCGCCTGCTGGAACAGATGAAAGAAGCCGGGCTCGAGCACAAAGCCGAGACTGATGCGGTGTCCGAGGAGGACAAGCGTCAGCTGCTCGACTATCTCACCAAGAGCCATGGCGGCGGCGACGGTGCAGGGGCCAAGAATCGGATTACCCTGACCCGCAAGACCAGGAGCCGCATCAAGACCGGTGAGCGGGGCAAGACCATCGAGGTGCAGGTGCGCAAGAAGCGTACTTACGTCAAGCGCGCCGAGGACGAGGCGCCGGCTCCCGAGCCGGTGGAGGACGCCGGTCCGCGCCAGCTGGTAGGCGACATGGCGGATTCTCGGGCCAAGCGCGAAGCGCAGGATGCCGAAGACGCCAAGGATCGTGCCGCCGAGCGCCAGGCACGTGAGGAGGCTACGAAGGCCGAGGCTGCCGCACCGGCACCCGCCGAGGAGCCAGCCCCAGCCAAGCTCGCCGAGGTACCGCAGATTCCGGTCCCTGAGTTGGATCAGTCGGAGCCTTCGGCAGAGCCGCCGGCACCGCCCAAGGAAGGTCGCAGCGATCGTCGCACCGCGCCGCCGAAGAAGACGGCTGCCAAGAAAGGGCGTGGTCGTGACGATGAGGATCGCGGTGATCGCGAGGAGCGTCGTCGCGGTGGTGCCGCCAAGAAGGCCAAGCGTTCCGAGCGCCGTGGCAGCCGCCGCGGTGGCTCCCAGGGCGGCGGCCAGCACGGCTTCCAGAAGCCGACACAGCCGATCGTGCGCGAAGTGTCCATCCCTGAGTCGATCAGTGTTGCGGAATTGGCCGACAAGATGTCGATCAAGGCCAACGAGGTCATCAAGGCGATGTTCACCATGGGTGCGGCGGTGACCATCAACCAGACCATCGACCAGGACACCGCGGCCATCGTGGTCGAGGAGATGGGCCACAAGCCCAAGCTGGTCAAGGACGATGCGCTGGAAACCGAAGTGCTGTCCGGCATCTCCTACGAGGGCGACGAGATCACTCGCTCGCCGGTGGTCACGGTCATGGGTCACGTCGACCACGGCAAGACCTCGCTGCTCGACTATATTCGCAAGGCCAAGGTGGCGACCGGCGAGGCTGGCGGTATCACCCAGCACATCGGCGCCTACCACGTGGAAGACGAGCACGGTGGCGTGACCTTCCTCGATACCCCGGGTCACGCGGCGTTTACCGCCATGCGTGCGCGTGGTGCCAAGGCCACCGACGTGGTCATCCTGGTGGTGGCGGCCGACGATGGCGTCATGCCCCAGACGATCGAGGCGATCGAGCACTCCAAGGCAGCCGAAGTGCCGATGGTGGTGGCGGTCAACAAGATCGACAAGGAAGGCGCGGACTTCGACCGTATCCGCAACGAGCTTTCCCAGCACGGGGTCATTTCCGAGGACTGGGGTGGCGATACGCAGTTCGTTCACGTTTCGGCCAAGACCGGTGAGGGTATCGAGGAGCTGCTGGAGGCGATTCAGCTGGTTTCCGAAGTCCTCGAGCTCAAGGCGGTGCCCGAGGCTCCCGGCAAGGGTGTCGTGGTCGAGTCGCGTCTCGACAGGGGCCGTGGACCGGTGGCCACCGTACTGGTCCAGAACGGTACCCTGCGCAAGGGTGACATCGTCCTGGCCGGGCTGCACTACGGCCGCGTACGGGCGCTGACCAACGAGCTCGGCCAGCAGGTCGACGCCGTGGGGCCGGCGATGCCGGTAGAGATCCAGGGCCTCGACGGTACCCCGGATGCCGGTGACGACTTCATGGTCGTGGCCGACGAGAAGAAGGCCCGCGAGGTCGCCAACTTCCGCCAGGGCAAGTACCGCGAAGTGCGTCTCGCACGCCAGCAGAAGGCCAAGCTGGAGAACATGTTCAGCCAGATGGGCCAGGACGAGGTGGCCAAGGTCAACATCGTGCTGAAGGCCGATGTGCAGGGCTCGCTGGAAGCCATCAAGGGCGCCCTGGAAGAGCTCTCCACCGGCGAAGTCGAAGTGGCCGTGGTCTCCTCCGGCGTGGGCGGCATCACCGGTACCGATGCCAACTTGGCGCTGGCCTCCGAGGCCATCGTGGTCGGCTTCAACGTCCGTGCCGATGCGGCCGCCCGTGAGATCATCGAGCGTGAAGGCCTGGATCTGCGCTACTACAGCGTGATCTATCAGCTGATCGACGAGGTCAAGCAGGCCATGAGCGGCATGCTGGCACCGGAGTGGAAGGAAGAGATCGTCGGCGTGGCCGAGGTTCGTGATGTCTTCCGCGCACCGAAGATCGGCGCCGTGGCGGGCTGCATGGTGGTCGAGGGCAGCGTGCATCGCAACAAGAAGATCCGCGTATTGCGCGACAACGTGGTCATCTACGAAGGCGAGCTCGAGTCCCTGCGTCGCTTCAAGGACGACGTCAACGAAGTGCGTAACGGCATGGAGTGTGGCATCGGCGTGAAGAACTACAATGACGTTCAGGTTGGCGACAAGATCGAAGTCTTCGATCAGGTCAAGGTCGAGCGGACGCTCTAACCGGCCAAGGAGTCGAGCATGCGCGAATTCAAGCGTACCGACCGTGTCGGCGACCAGCTGCAGAAGGAGCTGGCAGTACTGATCCAGCGCGAGGTCAAGGACCCGCGCCTGGGGATGGTCACGGTCAGCGGCGTCGAGGTCAGTCGTGACCTCGGCTACGCCGATGTGCATGTGACCCTGCTGGGCGAAGAGGATCCCGAACGTATCCGGGAGAACCTCAAGGTGCTCAAGCAGGCTGCTGGCTTCCTGCGCAGCCAGGTCGCCCGGCGGATCAAGCTTCGCCACGTGCCGGAGCTGCGCTTTCATTACGATGAAAGCGTGGTGCGTGGCCAGCGACTGTCGTCGCTGATCGACGAGGCGGTCTCCCGGGATCGTGCCCGTAACGAGGCGGAGGACGGCGAGGCTTCTGGCAATCAAGACGGCGACGTCGCTGACGGCCAGGCGCGTAGCGGCAACGAGGACGAGAAGGACTGATGGCGCGTCGGCGTCGCGGTCTGCCGGTGAACGGGGTGCTGCTGCTCGACAAGCCCCAGGGAGCGTCGAGTAACCATGCCCTGCAGCGTGCCCGGCGCCTGTTCCAGGCGCAGAAGGCAGGTCACACCGGGACGCTCGACCCCATGGCCACCGGATTGCTTCCGGTCTGCTTCGGCGAGGCGACCAAGTTCTCCTCGTACCTGCTGGAGGCCGACAAGGTCTACCGCACTCGCATCCAACTGGGTGTTGTGACCGACACCGGCGATGCCGAAGGCGAGGTGGTCGAGCGCCAGGCGGTACCGGTGCTGAAGGAGGCGGACATTGAAGCGGTGCTGACGCGGTTCCGCGGCGAGATCGAGCAGGTTCCGCCCATGTACTCGGCGCTCAAGCATCAGGGGCGCAAGCTCTACGAGCTGGCCCGCGAGGGCAAGACGGTAGAGCGTGCAGCCCGCCGCGTGACAGTGTATGATGCGCGCCTTCTGGCCCATGATGGCGATGCCTTCACGCTGGAAGTGCGCTGCAGCAAGGGCACCTATATCCGCACCCTGGCCGAAGACATCGGGCGGGCTCTGGGGTGTGGCGCTCATATCACTGCGCTGCGGCGGCTCAAGACCGGGCCCTTCGACGCCAGCGAGATGGTTGCCTTCGAGGGGCTGGATGCGCAGCCAGGCCAGGCCGAGCTCGAGGCAAGACTCTTGCCGGTGGATGTTCTTGTTGCGCATCTGCCGTCGCTCGAGCTGGATGCCGAGGCAGTGTCACGGCTGCGGCATGGGCAGTCGGCCTTTGTTTCGCCCGGCGCCATGGCGCCAGGCGAGACGACAAGACTCTATCACGACGGGATCTTCTTGGGTCTCGGCGTGGTCAGGGTGGCAGGGGAGATTGCCCCCCGCCGCCTGCTGAGTACCGCTCCGGCGGACTCGGTGTGAGACCAGCGCCTTCGGGCGCAGGCGTGGAGACTGCAAATATGCGTGGTCTCCGACATTCATTACTCAGGCATATTGCTTACTGGAGAGATAGATGGCACTTACCGCCGAAAAGAAGGCCGAAATCGTCAATGAATTTGGTCGTGGTGACAACGATACCGGTTCCCCCGAAGTGCAGGTAGCCCTGCTCAGCGCCAACATCGACGGCCTGCAGGATCACTTCAAGACCAACAAGCAGGATCACCACTCACGTCGTGGCCTGATCCGCATGGTCAACCAGCGCCGCAAGCTGCTTGACTACCTGAAGCGCAAGGACTTCGAGCGTTATCAGGCTCTTATCCAGCGTCTGGGCCTGCGTCGCTAAGAAAAGGGTATTTTGCTACTGCGCTCGATGTTTTGGTAAAGGGCTGGTTGCCGGCGGTCCCGGTGCGCCGGCCCGGTCGTATCCTCAGTGCAGCGAGCTACACTCCGGTTCCTGCGCTCCGGCGGCAACCAGCCTCTCGTCGCTCGTAACGCGAAATCCTCCTTTTCTTCAGGTCATTCGAACGGGTAGCCCCTCAGGGGCTACCCGTTTTGCTTGTGCGCCAGGCATGGCGCGCAGCGCCTGACTGGCGCTGTTCCCGAG
>NZ_JAHXBV010000038.1:0-4781 GCF_019915905.1 Halomonas sp. ANAO-440
GTTCAGAGTCTAACAGCCGCTGAGGCTCCATCTAGCTTGACAGTGGGGGCGGTTCACTGCCACCAATATGTTGGGTCGCTCAATATAACGGCGCAGGAAAGCACCGGCGTAGACCCAACTTCCCAGCGATAGCCAGCAGATCGGCAGATAGAGCCCGGCAAACACCAGTACCTGGTGCAGTTCGCCGCCGCTGGTGTATGCGGCAATGCCCGAGGCCGATGCCAGCCACGCCTTGGGATTGAGCCATTGCATCAGGGCGCCTGCCATGAATCCCGGCGCTCGCTGAGTCTCACCCGCCGGCAGGCGACCGTCGTCGCGAAACAGTCGCCAGCTCAGGTAGAGCAGGAAGGCCACACCGGCCCAGCGCAGTGCCTCCGACAACCCCGGTACCACTGCCAGTACCGAATAGAGCCCCAACCCCACGGCAATGAACAGCAAGACAAAACCCAGCGTGGCGCCGGTGACGAACACCAGGCCCTGGGATATGGGGTAGCGGGTGCCGCTGCTCAGGCACACCAGATTGACCGGCCCTGGTGAAATTGAAGCGGCAAGGGCAAACGCCGACATGGGCAGAATCATGGTAAGGCTCATCATTACTCTCCAGGCTGGTAATGGCAGGAGAATGCAACGCCGGAACGGAGAGGTATTGAACAACATTGATGTGGTACCGGTATCCGCTACCTTTACTGCTAAGGCAGGTTATCCGTGATGATGATCAATCGACATACCGAAGAGCCTCACCATCAGCTTCAAGGATCGTATCGGGTGAGTGGTGTCGTTCAGGGTGTCTCGATCAGTATTAGCGGGGGGTAGGCTGCAGGGGGAAATATGGGTACGGCAGTATCAGGTATTAGCAAGTTGGCGCCGGGAGTGCCCGAGGCCGACGCTTCCGCCATTGAGGAACGGCGTAGCGTTTTCGGGGTGGACCTGCTGATGGCCGAGAGCGTCGGCGAGCCCGGCGAGGTGAGGGTACTGCCCTTGCCTCACCTGATCCTGAGTCAGGCCATATGCCACTCCTTTCGCTATCACTGTGATCTTGGCGCAGGCTGCTTTTCAGGCCATAGCATACCCATGGACTTCGTGGTGGTCGTACCCGATGCCCACACCTGGTGCCGTATCGACAACCCGCACCGGCTTCGTTTTCTCGCCATTCCCATGACGCTTGCCCGGCGCTTCCTGGGCCGCTCCGAAGAGGAACCTCTTGATTTTGGTGTGCTCCATACCCGCCATAATAGCGATCCCTTCATCGCCCATACGCTCGAGGCCCTGTGGAATGAGCTTGCCCTTGGCGACCAGGCCACCGGTCTTTTCCTGGAGGCTGCAATTGCCGGCGTGCTGGCCCGCCTTGAGCGGCTTTCGAAGCAGACCCCTTGCCTGCAGGCGGCGGGCGGCCTGACGGCCTGGCAGTCGACCCGGGTGCTGGACTTTATGCGCGAGCACCTTGGCGAGCCGATTTCCCTGTGCGAGCTGGCCGATCTGATCGACCTGTCACCCTGGCACTTTTCCCGTGCATTCCGGCAAAGCCATGGACTGCCGCCGCATCGTTATCTGACTCGGCTGAGGCTGGAGCGGGCTCGTGGCCTGTTGGCACACAGCCAGCTTTCCATCACCGAGATCGCCATGATGACCGGCTATTCCTCTCAACACCTGGCCCGGCACTTCCGACACTACCTTGGCTGTACACCCAGAGAGTACCGCCGAAGAAACGAACGCTGATCCCTGACCACAACTCGGTAGCAAACCCTGTTCAGTGACCGCAAGATTGGCCACGCAAGCCTCTCTCCTGCACCTCTAAACTGCCACTGTTGTCTTACTCAGGGGAGAGCGAACCAATGAACAGGACATACTGGCTGCTGCCGACCACATTCTTGAGTCTCGCACTGACGGCCACCGCCTATAGCCAGCAGGCTAATGGCATGGTCGGCCATGAAACAAACGCTGAGGGCCTGGGGAAGGTCTCTTTTCAGCCGGCCTGCAGCGAGGCTTCGGCGAATCAGTTCGACCGAGGTCTCGCGCTCAAGCATCACATGATGTATCAGCAAGCCCGTGGCATTTTCCGTGAGATCACCGACCAGGAGCCGGATTGTGCCATGGGGCACTGGGGCATGGCTGCCACCTATGTCCAGCCACTGTGGCCGGGACGCCCTGATGACGAGACCCTCGCTCAGGGCCGGAAGCACATCGAACAGGCCCGGCATGCCGGCTTGGGAGATGCGCGTGAAGCGGCGCTGCTTGAAGCGGTGGCTGCCTTCTTCCAGGAGGCGGACGAGCTCGGCTACCGCGATCGCATTGAAGCATGGGCCGAGCGCATGGCCGTGGCTTATGCCGACCACCCGGATGATCTGGATATTGCCGCGTTTTACGGCCTGTCCCGCCTGGCGCTGGCGATGGGGGCCGACAGCGACCGGCGCAATCCGTTGCATGATGAGGCCGAAGCCGTCTTGCGGAGTGTGTGGGAAGCCGAATCCACCCACCCCGGCGCCATCCACTACAGCATCCATGCCACCGATGTGGAAGGCCGTGCCGAGAATGCGCTCGACCTGGTGGAAGCCTATGCCGACATAGCCCCTAGCGTGCCCCACGCCCTGCATATGCCGTCGCATATTTACGTACGCCTGGGTCACTGGGACGAGGTCATTGAGTGGAACCGGCGCTCCGCCGACGCTGCTCTTGAACATGATGTCAACGGCGCCACAACCTTCCACTACATCCACGCCCTCGATTACCTGGTGTACGGCCATTTGCAACAGGGGGAGGTTGAGCAGGCACAATCCGTGTGGGAAGAGGCCAAGGCAGTTGAACGCCACCAGCCCGCTTTTCCGTCAGCCTTTCACGCCGCTGCCATGCCGTCCCGCATAGCGGTGGAGCAGCGGGACTGGGACGCCGCGAAAGCGCTGTCTGTGCGGGAGCCAGACTATCTGCCATGGGATGATGCCCCCTGGCCGGAAGGGCTGAGCTGGTATGCCCGGGGACTGGGCGCCATTCATACGGACGATCGTGAGCTCGCCCAGGAAGCCGAGCAGCGCCTGGCTGAGCTGCGTGATGCGGCCCGGGAGGCGGGCGAAGAGCGCTTCGCGACGAACATCGAGGTAGATCGCAAAATCCTGTCCGGCTGGATAAAACACGCCGAGGGAGAGGCTGAGGAAGCGGTCTCCAAGATGGAGGCCGCCGCGGAACTGGAGTCCACGGTGGAAAAAGATCCCATCACCCCCGGTGCCCTGTATCCGCCTTACGAAGCGCTGGGTGATCTGCTGGTTGACCTGGGGCGTCCGGACGAGGCTCTTGTCGCCTATGAAGCCGGCGAGGCGATCTGGCCCGGGCGCCGTAATACCCAGTTCGGCATGAATCGTTCGCAGGAACAGGTTGCCAGCCAATAGGCGTATACCACACTACATTTTAATTACTGGCTGAATAGGAGTATTGTTGCGAAATTTAGCGGGTAGTGCCTTAGATGACTGTGTTTTTTAAAGATACATCCGAGCCTGAGGTAACTTGTTCAACTTGCCAGGCTTGCTGCTGTCGATTGGAAGTCATGATTCTCTCCGATACGGGAGTGCCGGAGAAGCATATAGCCTACGACGAGTGGGGCGGCGAGACCATGCGCCGCCTGGAGGATGGTTGGTGCTCTGCTCTGGATCGTGAGACCTTCATGTGTACGATTTACGAAAATCGCCCCTGGATTTGCCGAGAGTTCGAAGTGGGGTCGCATGAGTGTCTTGTAGAAAGAGCTGAGCTGGATGAAAACCGTCACACCTAGCTCGGGTGAGTGCCACGCTACCGGCCTGCTGGAGGCCGGTAGTCTTTGAGTCTGTCGATCGCTGCTGCCCGCTGTTCTACTGGCCAAGTGCCTCCAGCAGTACTTTTGCGACCGGTTCGGAGGAGGGCGGGTTCTGCCCGGTGATCAATTGGCCGTCTCTGCGAGTGTAGGGAGTGAAAACCTCGGCCTTGGAGTAACGGGCTCCGCCTTCCTTGAGGGCGTTCTCCACCAGGTGGGGGACGACATCGGTGAGTCCCACAGCGTCTTCTTCTTCATTGGTGAAGCCAGTGACATCGCGGCCCTGGATGATCGGCTTGCCTTCGGTATCGCGGGCGTGGATGAGTACGATCGGCGCGTGACACACGGCAGCTACCGGTTTCTGCTGTGCCCAGAATGCCTCGATCAGGCGGATGGAATCCTTATCGTCTACCAGGTCCCATAGCGGACCATGGCCGCCGGGGTAGAAGATGGCATCGAAATCGTCAGCACTGACTTCGCTCAGCCTGTGCGTGTTGGCAAGCGCCTGCTGCGCTTGGTCGTCCTGCTGGAATCGGCGTGTTGCGTCGGTCTGGCTATCCTCGGCGTCACTCTTGGGGTCCAGTGGCGGCTTCCCGCCCTTGGGGGAGGCCAGCACCACTTCTGCGCCGGCATCCAGGCAGGCATAGTAGGGCGCCGCCAGCTCTTCCAGCCAGAAGCCGGTGGGCTCACCGGTATCGCCGAGGCGATCGTGGGAGGTAAGGACCATCAGAATACGTTGGCTCATGGAGCTCTCCTGTGTCGCTGCTAGTGGCAGGGAGTGAATGGCGTTGGTCATCAGCCTAGTGGAGCGACTAGTATTTGAGAACCAGTCATTTTCGATACGTTCCTGTCATCTGCTCTATGAGGAGGGTTGAAGTGGTCCAATTGGAGCGGACACCCCGATAAGCCTCATAATGGAGGCAATGGAGGTGTTCATGACCAAGAAGACTCGACGTCGGTTTTCCGATGAATTCAAGGTGGATGCGGTGAGCCTGGTGATCGATCA
>NZ_JAHXBV010000039.1:0-77597 GCF_019915905.1 Halomonas sp. ANAO-440
CCGGTGGTGTGAGAGGACGGGGGAGGCGACTCCCCCTCCTACTCGATTCGCTCTTCGGTCAAGTCGATCAGTGCCAGCACTTACACGCCCCTGCCATCCTATAACCATTCGGTTGACTTCACTCGCCAGCGACCTGCCAGGCGGCTACCAGCTCGCGAGCCTGCTGCTCTACCTGCTCGGGGGACTGGCCAGGCTTGTAGAGGGCGCTACCCAGTCCTGCACCGTCGATGCCGGCGGCACGCCAAGCGGAGAAGGTCTCGATACCGATGCCGCCCACCGCATAGAGCTGGCAGCCCGCAGGCAGCACGGCGCGCAGTGCCTGCATCCCGGCGATGCCCACCTGGACGGCGGGGAATAGCTTGAGCCCGGTGGCACCGGCCTCCAGGGCGTCGAAGGCCTCGGAGGGAGTAACGATCCCTGGCCAGCTCTGCAAGCCGAGGCGGCGGGTTTCCTCTATCACTGCCGGGTGACAGTTGGGCGAGACCACCAGCTGCCCGCCGGCAGCATGAACGTCGTGCACCTGCGCTGTCGTCAGCACGGTGCCGGCGCCCACAAGAGCACGGTCGCCCAGTGCTTCGGCCAGGCGGCGGATGCTTTCCAGAGGCTCGGGGGAGTTGAGTGGTACCTCGAGGATGGTGATGCCGGCGGCGGCTACCGCCTCGCCCATCGGCACCGACTCATCGGGGGTGACGCCACGCAGAATGCCGATCAGGGGCAAGGTCATGGGGATTTTCCAGAGTTTGTAAGCGCCCGATATGCCAGTTCGAGGCCGGCCAGTACTGCAGTCTCGCCGTCAAGGCGCCGGCTTTCGTGTCCGAGAGCCTCGAGTGCCATGGCGTAGCGTGCGCTGAGCGCGGCGTTACCGATCAGGGTAATGGGGCCATCCAGCTTGTCCAGCCCGGCCAGTTCCAGGCCGATGGTCAGCCCCGACAGGCGCGCGGCCAGCCGTGCTCCGCGAGCCTCTCCGGTGGGCAAGTCAGCGTCCAGCAGGTCGGCGGCTCGAAGGCCGAAAAGCCATGTCGGGAAGCGGCCGGGAACTGACAGGATCTCGTGGATGGCGGTGCAGAAGGCCTCACGGCAGGCGGGATCGGCCAGGTCGTCTTCGCCGATGGATTGTCTCAACACGGATTCACGAGCCAGCAGTCTGTAGAGCTCTCCGGTCATGCAGGTGGTGAAGTGTGTCACTGCGCCATTCTCGAGCCGTGCCCACTTGGCGTGGGTGCCCGGCAGGCAGGCCAGGCCTGAGAAGAGGGGCTCGCGGGCAACCAGCCCTGCCAGCTGGGTCTCCTCGCCGCGCATGACGTCGAAGTTGCCAGGTGCGGTTTGGCAGAGCCCCGGCAGCAGCCGTACTCTTAGGCGCGGGTCGCTGAGCGGCGGAGACACGGCACCCTGCACCAGGTCCTCCAGTCGGGTCGGCACTGCCAGGTAGGCGGCCTCTCGCCAGCCCTGGCGGGCACCCGCCATACCGCAGATCACGACGTCAACGAGGCCGGTGCCTGACAGCCAGTCTCCGATCACCTCCAGCAGTGCATTCTCGTATTCGCCAGGCGATAGCGAGAGCATTCCGCGCTCGCTGCTGCCACGGACCAGCACCTCGCCCTGGTCGTCCAGAGCCCAGGCGCGCAGGTTGCTGGAGCCCCAGTCCACTGCGATCCAACTGGGCCTCCTAGTGTGTGTTGGCATGTTGCCTCTCTTACCATTCAGCGATGGAGCCGTCTGCATGGGTCCACACCGGATTGCGCCAGCGATGACCGACCCTGGCGCGCTCCTCGACGAAGGCCTCGTCGATCTCCACACCGAGCCCGGGACCCGAAGGAATGGCACAGAAGCCGTCCTCAATGGCCAGCACCGACTTGTCGACCAGATAGTCGAGAACGTCGTTGTCGCGATTGTAGTGAATGCCCATGCTCTGCTCTTGAATGAAGGCGTTGTGGCACACCGCATCCAGCTGCAGCGAGGCGGCCAGTGTCAGCGGGCCCAGCGGGCAGTGGGGTGCCAGTGCCACGTCATGGGCCGATGCCAGGGTGGCGATCTTCAATCCCTCGCTGATGCCACCACAGTGGGAGAGGTCGGGCTGAACGATATCGATCATGCCGTCGGCCAGCAGATCGCGGAACTCGAAGCGGGTGTGCAGTCGCTCGCCGGTGGCCAGGGGGTAGCCGAGCCCACCGGCGATCTGCTTGAGGCAGGGCAGGTGCTCGGGGGCCACCGGCTCCTCGACGAACATCGGGTGGAAGGGCTCCAGCTCGCGCAGCAGGGCCTTGGCCATGGGGCGATGCACCCGGCCATGGAAGTCGATGGCGATGCCCACATCCGGACCCACCGCCTCGCGTGCCTCGGCCACCCGGGCAACGGCCCCGTCAATCCTGTGGTGGCTGTCGACGATCTGCATCTCGGCGGTACCGTTCATCTTGAAGGCAGTAAAACCCTGCTCCACCAGCGCCCTGGCGCCGGCGCCGACGTCATCGGGGCGGTCGCCGCCGGTCCAGGCGTACATGCGCATCCGGTCGCGCACCGCGCCGCCCAGCAGCTGGTGGACCGGCACGCCAAGGTCGCGACCCTTGAGGTCCCACAGCGCCTGGTCGATGCCGGCGATGGCGCTCATCAGGATGGGGCCGCCGCGGTAGAAGCCGCCGCGGTACAACAGGTTCCACAGGTGCTCGACGCGGTGAGGATCCTGGCCGACCAGATAGTCGGCCAACTCGTGGACGGCGGCTTCCACGGTGGCGGCACGGCCCTCGATGACCGGCTCGCCCCAGCCGTAGCAGCCCTCGTCGGTCTCGATCTTTAGGAACAGCCAGCGCGGCGGCACCTGCCAGGTCCTGAGTCGGGTGATCTTCATCGTATGCCTCGCGTAGAACAGGCGTCACTGATGGGTGGCTGTCCGAGTGTTGGCTGTTGTATGTCAGTCCATTTCTAGAGCATGTATGCTTGTATGACAAGTTGCGTCAGTGAAAAACCCAAGGCTCGGATCTTGTCGACTTGCCCTATACAGGAGGGTCTCCATGCACTTGGCACGAAACGATTTCAAGCGGCGACTGCTGGGCGGTGAGCCCTTGGCCGGTATCTGGCTGGGGCTGGCGAACCCCTATGTGGCAGAGCTTGCGGCCACTGCCGGCTTCGACTGGCTGCTGGTGGATGGCGAGCACGCTCCCAATGACCTCGCCAGCCTGCTCGGCCAGTTGCAGGCCATCGCGCCCTATGCCAGTGCACCCGTGGTGCGCCCACCCGAGGGCAGCACTGCGCTGCTCAAGCAGTACCTCGATGTCGGGGTGCAGAACCTGCTGATTCCGATGGTGGAAACGGCTGACCAGGCCGCCGAGCTGGTGGCCGCTACCCGCTATCCACCGCAGGGTATCCGTGGCATGGGCAGTGCGCTGGCCCGTGCCTCGCGCTGGGGCCAGATTGAAGATTACCTCGAGCGTGCCGATGACGAGATCTGCCTGATCCTTCAACTGGAGAGCCCCCGAGCGCTCGCCAATCTGGAGGCCATTGCCGCCGTGGACGGGGTCGATGGCCTGTTCGTGGGGCCGGCAGACCTCTCCGCAGCCATGGGCTATCGCGGTGATCCGGGGCATCCGGAGGTTCGCACGGTCATCGACGATGCCATCGTGCGTATTCGTGCCGCCGGCAAGGTGGCCGGAATCATCTCCCTGAGCGAGGAGGAGGCCCGCGGCTACCAGGCGGCAGGGTGCGGCTTTGTCGGGGTGGGGGTCGACGCCCTGCTGCTGGCCCAGGCGCTACGTGACCTGGCCGGGCGATTCCGCCCGGCCTGATGCTTTGGGGTGCTGCTGGGCCGTAGGCCGGGACAGGCTTCGAGGTGGCGCTTCAGCGGTGCGCAGGCAGGATCCGGCCTGGATTCATCAGCCCCTCAGGGTCGAACAGCGCCTTGATGCCCTCCGCCAGTTCACGCTCCACCGGCGAGAGACGTGCCAGGTAGGCGGCCTGCTTGGTACGGCCGATGCCATGCTCGGCGCTGATACTGCCGCCGAAGTCGTCGAGAATCTCGAACAGCCGCACCTCCAGCGCGTGGAGGTGCGGCTTTTTCTCCTCCTCAGGCATGTCGGTTGGCGGCAGGATGTTGAAGTGCAGGTTGCCGTCGCCCACATGGCCGTAGGCGATGATCTCGCAGTCGGGTGAGCGCTCGAGTATTGCCTGGCTGGCCTGTATCACGAAGGCGGAAATCGCCGAGATGGGTACCGAGATGTCGGTGCGCAGGTGTTCGCCACGTCGCCGCTGCCCTTCCAGCATGCTCTCGCGGAACTGCCAAAGGCGTGCGGCCTGGGCCTCGCTTCCGGACAGGGCACCGTCCAGCACCAGCCCGGTTTCCATTCCCCGTTCCAGCAGCTGTTCGAGCATGACGTCCAGGTCCAGGGCACCGCTGGCGCTCACTTCCATCAGTACGTACCAAGGGTAGGAGGTGCCCAGAGGGTCGCTCAGCTCGGGGCTAGCCTCCATTGCCAGCTCCAGGCAGCGTCGCGGCATCAGCTCGAAGGCACTGAGCAGGTCGCTGCACTCGCGGCGTGCCCGGCCGTAGAGGTCGACCACTGCGTCCACCGAGGGCAGTCCGAGTAGCGCCGTGCGGCTCTGTGTGGCGCGGGGCGAGAGCTTGAGCACGGCACCGGTGACGATGCCCAGCGTGCCCTCGCTGCCGAGGAACAGCTGGGACAGGGCGTAGCCGCGGTTGTCCTTGTGCAGGGCGGTCAGGCCGTTCCAGATGCGTCCGTCGGGCAGCACCACCTCCAGGCCCAGCACTAGCTGGCGCATCATGCCGTGGCGCAATACGTTGAGTCCGCCAGCGTTGGTGGCGATGTTGCCGCCAATCTGACAGCTGCCCTGGGCGCCCAGCGAGAGGGAGAAGTCGCAGTCTTGCTCGGCAGCGAGCTGCTTGACGTGTTCCAGGATGCAGCCGGCGTCCACCGTCATGGTGAAATTCACCGCATCGATCTCGCGGATTCGATCCAGGCGTTCCAGGCTGATCACCAGCTCGCCGCCGTCAGCCGCGGGCATGGCGCCGGCCACCAGGCCGCTGTGCCCCCCCTGGGGTGTCATGGCCACGCCGTGGGCATGACAGAGTCGCACTGTCTCGGCCACCTCCTGGGTGGTGGCTGGCCGAGCCACCGCCAGGGGCAGGCCAAGACGGTCACCCGCCCAGTCGCTCAGATAACGGGCCATGGCCTCGGGGTCGCGGAGCAGGCCGCGGGCCCCCAGGCGCTGGTGCAGGGTGTCGAGCAAGTCGCCGTGCGAGGTTGAACGGGACATGTCAGGCCTCCTCCTGCCAGGCGGCGCCATCCGGGTAGCGGTGCCGGACCAGGGACTCGGGGTGCATGGTGATGCTGTAGCCCGGCGCTTCGGGCACCCGGTAGCGACCGCGCTCGATCACCACAGGATCGAGAAAATGATCGTGCAGGTGGTCGACGTATTCCAGCACTCGTCCCTGGAGGCTGCCGGAGACAGCGATGTAGTCGAACAGCGAGATGTGCTGGGTGTACTCGCAAAGCCCCACGCCGCCGCCATGGGGACAGACCGGCACACCGAACTTGGCGGCCATCAGTACCACCAGGATCACCTCGTTGAGGCCGCCCAGGCGAGCGGCATCCAGCTGGCAATAGTCCAGCGCCTCGGCCTGGAAGAACTGCTTGAACATCACCTTGTTGTGACAGTGCTCGCCGGTGGCCACGCCGATGGGCGATACGCGCTGACGAATCTCGGCATGGCCGAGGATGTCGTCGGGGCTGGTGGGTTCCTCGATCCAGAGGGGATCGAATTCGGCCAGGCGGCGCATCTTGGCTACCGTCTCGTCGACCTCCCACACTTGATTGGCATCCATCATCAATACGTTGTTCCAGCCGATCTCCTCACGCAGCAGCGCGGCCCGGCGGGCATCCTCCTCGATGTTGCCACCGATCTTCTGCTTGAAGTGGGTCCAGCCCTCGGCCAGGGATTCGCGAGCCAGCCGCCGCACCTTGTCATCGTCGTAGCCGAGCCAACCCGCCGAGGTGGTGTAGCCGGGATAGCCCTCGCGACGCATCTCCGCCTCCCGGGCGCCCTTGCCGGCAGCCTGGCGGCGGAGCAGGGCAATGGCCTCCTCGGGCGTCAGCGCATCGGTCACGAACCGGAAGTCGAGGCAGCGCACCAGGGCCTCCGGGGTCATGTCGGTCAGCAGCTTCCAGACCGGCTTGCCCTCGCACTTGGCCCACAGGTCCCACACTCCGTTGACCAGTGCGGCTGTCGCCAGGTGAATGGCACCCTTGTCGGGTCCAATCCACCGCAGCTGGCTGTCACCGGTGATCTCGCGCCAGAAAGCGCCCATGTTCTCGGTGATGGAGGCCAGCGAGCGTCCTTCCACCAGTGGTGCCAGCGAGCGAACGGCGGTGACCACGATCTCATTGCCGCGGCCGATGGTGAAAGTGAGCCCGTGCCCCTCAGGGCCATCGTCATCGGTATGCAGGATCACGTAGGTGGCGGAGTAGTCAGGCGCGGCGTTCATGGCGTCAGAGCCGTCCAGCGAGCGCGAGGTGGGGAAACGAATGTCCTGAATCTCGACGCGGGTGATGGTGGGCATGGGGGTCTCCTGTGATGGCCCAGGCCGATGTCATTCGGCCTGGGCCCGCCGGCTTGCGGGGTGGAAAGCTGGCGTCTGGTCAGCCTTGGGCTAACATGCTATTGATGTCGTCTTGTATGACAGGTATGCCATGAACACTATAGCAACGAGTCGCGATCCTTCGATAGTCAGTCTGGCCGTCGCGTCTGCGGCTCACTGACAACACGGGATGGCCCGCATCGGGAGAGACGCATGTTCGACGAGTGGAGAGGCAAGCGGGTGCTGGTAACCGGCGCCAGCCGGGGTATCGGGGCGGCAGTGGCCAGGCAGCTAGGCGCACTGGGGGCCACGGTGGCCGTTCACTATCACGCCAGCGAAGCGGCTGCCGAAGCGGTGGTGGCGGCGATTCGTGATGCCGGAGGGGAGGGGTTCACGCTCAAGGGCGATGTCAGCAGCTCCAGCGAGGTGGCACGCATCGTCGACGAAGCCGCCGACAGGCTGGGGGGGCTTGATGTGTTGATCAACAATGCCGGCGACATGCTGGGTCGGGTCTCCCTGGGTGAGATGGACGACAGCCAGTACGACAGGGTGATGGATCTCAACGCCCGCTCGGTGGTGATGGCGAGCCAGGCAGCGCTGCCCCATTTCCGCCGTCAGGGCAGCGGGAACATCATACACACCACCTCCATCGCTGCACGCAACGGCGGTGGTCTAGGTGCCGGCCTCTACGCCTCGGCCAAGGGCTTCGTCAGCACCCTGACCCGTAACATGGCCAAGGAGTTGGCCGGGGAAAACATTCGCGTCAATGCCGTGGCCCCCGGCACCATCGACACCGATTTCCATGGTCGTCATTCCAACGAGGACCACCTGACGGCCGCGCGTGCCTCCATCCCCATGGGCCGACTGGGTACCTCGGAGGAGTGCGTCGGGGCCTACCTGTTCCTGGCCACCGATGCCTTGAGCGGCTATGTCACGGGGCAGGTCATCGAAGTCAACGGCGGGCAGCTGATGCCATGAGTGCCGATACCCGCTTCGCTATCGCCATCACCATGGGAGACCCGGCGGGCATCGGCCCCGAGATCATTTGCCGGGCACTGGATGTCATGTCCCCCGCCGAGCGGGCCTCTACGCTGCTGGTCGGTGATCCGGCGATCTATCGCCGTGCTGCGGGATTGCTCGATGTCGAGCTGGTATTCGCCCCGCTCGACTCTCGGGCAGCGCCCGAGGGCAGTGTCGCGGTCGCAGTGGTTGAGCAGCCCGACGGCGTGGAGATTCCCGACGGACGAATCAGTGCCGCCGCCGGTGACATGGCCTTCCGCTGCGTGAAAGCTGCGGTAGAGCTGGTGCAGGCAGGGCGCGCCGGGGTGATCGTCACTGCCCCGCTCAACAAGGCGGCACTGCATGCCGGCGGTCATCACTACGACGGCCATACCGGCATGCTGGCGGCGCTGACCGGAGCGCCGTCCTCGTTCATGCTGCTGGCTTCCGAGACACTCTCGACCTTGCATGTCTCCACCCATGTCTCGCTGGGCGAGGCGATCGAACGGGTCACTCCCGAGCGCATCGCAGCCACGGTGAGAGCAGGGCATGCGCATCTGGTCGCTCTCGGCACGGCGGCGCCGCGCATCGCCGTGGCCGGGCTCAACCCCCACTGCGGTGAGGGCGGCATCTTCGGCGACGAGGACGACCGTATCATCGCCCCGGCGGTGCAGTCGCTGCGCGAGGCGGGGCTGGACGTGGAGGGCCCGATCTCGGCGGACACCGTCTTCTACCGGGCGAGCCGCGGCGAGTTCGACCTGGTGGTGGCCCAGTACCACGACCAGGGCCACATCCCGGTGAAGCTCATCGCGTTCGACACCACGGTCAACGTCAGCCTCGGACTGCCGGTCCAGCGCACCTCGGTGGATCACGGCACGGCTTTCGATATCGCCTGGCAGGGTCGGGCGGACGCCACCAATCTGGGCTCGGCCATCGCCTACGCTCGCCGGCTGGTGGCAGGGAGTCGTGCATGAGCCGCTGCCGGGTCGCGATCATCGCCGATGATCTGACCGGAGCGTTGGATGCCGCCGCTCCCTTCGCCGCCCGCGGTGCCTCGACGCGGGTGGTGATCGCGCTGGAGCGGCTCGAGGGAGCACTCGAGGCCTGGGAGGGTGAGCGGCCCGAGGTGATCGCCGTCAATACCGAGTCTCGGCACCTGGCGGCCGTGGCCGCGGCGGCGAGGGTGGAGAGGGCGGCTCGCTGCCTGTCACGGGTTGAGCCCAGGCTGTGGTTCAAGAAGATCGATTCGACCCTTCGGGGCCAGGTGGTGGCCGAGTCACTCGCCTTGCGACGGTTTACCGGCCGTCGCCTGGTGCTGGCCCCGGCGGTGCCGGCCCAGGGGCGCACCGTGTGCAATGCCGAGGTCCATGTTGACGGCATACCTCTGGGCGCAACGTCGTACGGGCAGGATACCCGAGCGGCGCCTCCGCCAGGTGCGCTGGACCGCTTGTTCGCCGACCAGGGGCTGCCCATGGTGCGGTATCGGCCGGCGCAGGGGGCTACCCTGCCGGTCGGGGACTGCGTCTGCGATACGGCCGATCAGGCTGACCTGTTCCATGTCTATGAGGCCATGGCCACCGAGGCTTCCCGGTGGCTGGCGGTGGGTGCAGCGGGGCTGGCTACGATCATGGCCCAGCACCTGTTCGGCTGCCAGAGGGCACGTAGGCACTCGCTGGGGGATTTCGGACGACGCCTTTACGTGGTGGGTTCGCGTAGCCCCCGTGCCGTGGAGCAGCTGGCGAGATTGTGTCAGGCCTCGCCCCGGCTTCCGGTGAGCGAGGCGCTACGACCCCAGGCGGAAGCACCGGCAGGAGACGAGGGTGCCATGGTGCTGGTGCCTGGCACGGGGGCCGGGGAGGAGTCGGCCGAGGCCGTCGCCGCCGCCATGGGTGAACGGGTCGCGATGCAGGTGGCGCACTGGCCTGGGGGTGCCGGGGTGCTGCTTCTTACCGGCGGTGATACCGCCATGGCAGCCCTTCAGCGGCTGGATGTGGAATCCATTGAGGTCGACGGTGAGTGGGCCCCCGGAGTCGTATTGGGACGACTCGATGGGGATCCGCTGAGAGCGGTGATCACCAAGGCGGGAGGCTTCGGTGAGCCCGACCTGTTGGCGGTGCTGGAGGACGTGCTGGGGGCAGCTGATGGCAGGCAGGGGCACTGTGGCCAACGTCGGCGATAGTGGAGGTTGCGCCACCCTTCGGGACGGTCTAGGTTTGTCAGTGGTGGTATGATACGTATACAGCAAGACATTCAGTCTAATGGAGAACAACAAGATGACTCATTCACGCCAACTCAAGCTGGTCCGCTGGTTTTCCATGACCCTGCTGGCCTCGGGCATCGGCATCGCCGGGATGGCCCAGGCGCAGGAGAACCTGCGGTTCGCTCATGTCTACGAGACCTCTGAACCCTTCCACCGCTGGGCCGAGTGGGCCGCTGAGCAGATCGAGGAACGCACCGACGGGCGCTACGCGATCAGCGTGCATCCGGCCTCTTCACTGGGCAACGAGGAGAACATCAACGAGGGGCTGACCCTGGGTACCGTGGACATCATCTATACCGGTGCGCAGTTCGCCGGACACGCCTATGGGCCCATGGGTATCGCCGGTGCACCCTACATGTTCCGCGATTTCGATCACTGGCAGGCTTACGCTGAGAGCGAGCTGTTCGAGGAAATCGCCGCCGGGTATCAGGATCAGACCGGCCATGTGCCGATTGCCCTCAACTACTATGGCGAGCGGCATGTCACCTCGAACAAGCCGATCAACGTTCCAGAGGACATGGAGAACCTGCGGATTCGGGTGCCGGGTGCGCCGCTGTACATGATGTTCCCGCGGGCGGCTGGCGCCAACCCCACGCCTATCGCCTTCGATGAGGTCTACCTGGCGCTGCAGCAGGGTGTGGTGGATGCTCAGGAAAACCCGCTGCCGGCGATTCGTGCCATGGCTTTCCATGAGGTGCAGGAGTACATCAACCTGACAGGGCATGTCACCGACTCGCTGATTACCATTGTCAGTGGCACCCGCTGGAATCAGCTCTCCGAGGAGGACCGCGAGATTTTCCGCGAGGTGTTCCAGGAAGCGGCCGAGAACAATACTGCGGATATCGTCCAGTCCGAACAGGAGCTTGCTGCCTGGTTCGAGGAGCAGGGTAACGTCATTAACGAGGTCGATCGCGAGCCCTTCCGCGATATCACCGTACCCCACCACCTCGGTGATGCCGCCACCTGGGACGAAGAGACCTACGAGCGTCTGCAGGCCATCGGCCAGTGACCTAGCCATGCCACTGGGCCCCGCGTCACCCGTTTCGGGTGGGGCGGGGTAGGAGGAGCGTCATGCAGAACAAACCCGATGAGCTCGATAATGCTGTCGACCCGATGATCGATTTCGAATCGGCCTTCGACAGCGAAGAATTCCATTTCAGTGACTATGCTGCCGAGGACTACGTCGCCCTGGTCGTGTTCTGGATGCTGATCTTTGTCGTCTCACTGCAGTTCTTCACCCGCTACGTGCTCGGTGATTCGACGACCTGGACCGAGGAGGTCGCTCGCTATCTGCTGGTCGTGGTGGGTTTCGTGGGCAGCGTGCTGGCGGTTCGCAAGGGCACGCATATCATGGTCGAATTCTTCTACCGCTATATGCCGCCGTGGCTGAGCCGGCTCTTTGCCGGCTTGTGCGAGACGGTGAGCATTGGTTTCTACCTGGCCATGGCCTGGATCACCTACAAGCTCGCCGACCGTACCGCCAGCATGATGGTCTCCGTGGATCTCCCCAAGAGCCTGCTCTATTTCATCGTCTGTGCCAGCTTCGTGATGATGGCGCTGCGCGGCATTCAGCGTGTTTACCTTCGTATCCGAGCCGCACGCCAGGAGGGGGGCTGAATGTCTCGACTATCGCTGACACGCTGGCATGCACCACTGGTGACACCGCTCCTCTCGGCCACGGCGGTGCTTGGCTGCGTCATCCTGGCCGCAAGTGGCTATCACCTCTCGTTTCTGTTCTTTTCGCTGTTCACCATGCTCGTGCTGGGCGTACCCATTGCCATCAGTCTCGCCGGTGCCTGCTTGATGTTCGTGCTGGTCAGCGGCCAGGTTCCGGATATCGTGGTGGCCCATCGCATGATCAATGGTATCGACAGTTTTCCGCTGCTGGCCATTCCCTTCTTCATCTTTGCCGGCAGCCTGATGAACAATGCCGGCATTACCGAGCGCATCTTCAATTTTGCCAAGGCGCTGATGGGATGGATGCGTGGCGGATTGGGTCACGTTAACGTCGGGGCGAGTATAGTCTTTTCCGGCATGTCGGGCGCGGCAGTGGCCGACGCCGGGGGCCTCGGCATGATCGAGGTCAAGGCGATGAAGGACGCCGGCTACGACGAGGAGTTCGCCGTCGGCATCACCGCGGCGTCCTCGACCATCGGGCCGATCATTCCACCCAGCCTGCCCATGGTGATCTATGGCGTCATGGCCTCGACCTCGGTGGGACAGCTGTTCGCCGCCGGCGTGGTGCCGGGATTGCTGATGGGTGGCATGCTGATGGTGATGATCTTCCTGATTTCCCGGCGGCGAGGCTATACCCCCGATGCCCGCTTCTCGTTCGGGACGCTGGGTCGCACTTTCGGCCAGGCGTTCCTGTCATTGATGACGCCGGTGATCATTGTCGGCGGCATCCTGACTGGCGCTTTCACGCCCACCGAGTCGGCGGTGGCGGCGGTGGTCTACGCTCTGCTGCTGGGACTGGTGGTGTATCGCACGCTCACCTGGCGCAAGTTGCTCAAGGTGAGCATGGAAACCATCGAGACCACAGCGATCATTCTGTTCATCGTAGGGGCAGCCTCGATCTTCGCCTGGATCCTGTCGAGCAACCAGGTGACCCAGAATCTGGTGGCGCTGTTGGGGCCTTTCGCCGACAGCAAGATCGCCGTGCTGATGTTCTCCAATATCGTGCTGATCATCGTCGGTTGCTTCATGGAAACCATTGCCGCGATCACCATCCTGGTTCCGGTACTGCTGCCCATGGCCATTGCCGTGGGTGTCGATCCGGTTCATTTCGGTGTGATCATGGTGCTCAATCTGATGATCGGCCTGCAGACACCTCCGGTAGGCATGGTGCTCTATGTGCTATCGAGGGTGTCCAACGTCAGTTTCGAACACTGCATGCGCGGCACCATCCCGTTTCTTATCCCGCTGGTGTTCTGCCTGCTGCTGGTGACCTTCATACCGGCCATCTCCATGTGGCTGCCGACGCTGATCTACCGTTGAGCCACCGAGAGAGATAGCTTCCCGATGAACCAGACCCGTCAGGATTCACCACAGCATGACTTCCGCGTGGCGGCCGAGGACCTCGAACGATTCATGTTGGAAGTGCTTCGCCGGGCCGGTGCCGATGCGGCATCCTCGTCCGCCGTGACCCGAGCCCTGGTGACCGCCTCGCGCATGGGGACCGATAGCCATGGCCTGCGGCTCTTGCCGCACTATATCAAGGCGCTGCAGGGAGGCCGCCTGAAGGGGGCGCCCGAGATGCGCTTTACACGGCGCCTGCCGGCCACGGGCTTCCTGGACGCCGGTGATGGCGTTGGCCACCTGGCCGGTTACACGGCCATGGAGCATGCGGTAGCCATGGCCGGAGAGGTCGGCATGGGCGCGGTGGCGGTGGGGCGCTCTTCCCACTTCGGGGCCGCCGGCTGCTATGCACTGGCCGCCGCCGAGCGTGGCATGATCGGCCTGGCGTTTTGCAATTCGGACCCTTTCGTCCTGCTTCACAATAGCTTGGCACCCTTCCATGGCACGAATCCTATCGCCTTCGCGGCGCCGGTAACGGGACAGTCGCCCTACCTGCTGGACATGGCCACCAGTTCGGTGCCCTGGAACCGTGTCCAGCAGTACGGTGCCATTGGACGCGAACTGCCGGACCAGGTTGCCGCCGATGGCGAGGGGCGTGTCACCCGGATACCGGCCGAGGTCGCTGCATTGCTGCCGCTGGGTGGCAGCGACTTCGGCTTCAAGGGAGCAGGACTCGGCGGCATGGTCGAGGTCCTGAGTTCGACGCTGTCCGGCATGCTCAATGGCTTCCGACTGTTGCCCATGGGAGGGGCGGACATGTCGACCCCCCGCGGTGTCGGACACTTCTTCCTGGCGTTGAATCCGGCGGCCTTCGTCGACGAGGTGACCTTCGCGTCTTGCCTGGCCGACTACCTGGCCGATCTGCGCGCCCAGCCGGCCTCGGATGGTGGCGAGGTGCTGGCGCCGGGGGATCGCGAGTGGCGCTGCCTGGCACGGCGAGATGCCGAGGGAATCCCCCTGGATAGCGCCAACCAGGTGGCCTATGCGACGCTGGCCGAGTCATTGAGTGTCCAGCCACTGCGTCCGCTGGCCTGAGCGTGGAGGGGCCGGATTGCGGTAACATGGCTACCCAATACCGGGTCAACCAGGAGAAATAGCCCATGTCCCGATACCGGATCGAGCGAAAGACGCTCTCCGAGCAGGTCGCCGAGCAGCTCGAGGCGGACATCCTCGAGGGCCGGCTTGGCGAGAACGATCAGTTGCCCTCAGAGCGTGAACTGATGGAGCAGTTCGGCGTGGGACGCCCGGCGGTGCGAGAGGCGCTGTTCTACCTGCAGCAGCTCGGTCTGATCGCCATCAATAGCGGAACTCGGGCAAGGGTCATCCGGCCCACCGCCGAGGCGGTGATGGCACGGCTCTCCGGGGTGACCCGCCAGCTGCTTTCCAAACCCGACGGTCAGCAGTATTTCCAGGAGGCCAGGGCGCTGTTCGAGATTTCGCTGGCACGCTATGCTGCCCGCCACGCCGACGACGAGGACTTGGCTCGCCTGCGTGCGGCGTTGCAGGAGAACCGCGATGCCTTGGGTGATGAGGCGCGTTTCAAGCGCTCCGACAACGACTTCCATGGCGTGCTGGCCAGCATCGGGCAGAATCCCATCTTCGATGCCATTCACGTCGCGCTTTCCGAGTGGCTCGACGACCGCAGGGCCCAGGTATTGCAGCAGAAGGATGAGGACAAGGCGGCGCTGGCGGCCCATGTCGAGATCGTCGCGGCCATCGAATCCCGTGACCCGGACGCCGCCGAGGCGGCCATGCGCCGGCACCTCGATCGTCACTACGGCACCTATATGAAGCTCAAGAAGCGTCTCGCTACCGATGAGTGATCGGTGCCTCAGCATCGAGTACCGCCACCATGGAGAAGGCCCGCAGCCTGAGCAGCGGGCCTTCTCCATGGTGGCGCCTCACTAGAGAGACACGCCACGCTTCCAGGGAATGAAATCGTACTGGGCCAGCTCCACCGCACGCGGCCGGTAACGCCCCGATGCGGTGTCAATGCACAGCGTCAGCAACTGCTCCGCCAGATCGGCAATGCTCCTTTCCCCTCGGATGATGGGGCCGGCATCGAAGTCGATCACGTCGCTCATACGTGAGGCCAGCTCGCTGTTGCTCGAGATCTTGAGTACCGGGGTGATGGGATTGCCCGTGGGTGTACCGAGTCCAGTGGTAAAAAGGATGAGGTTGGCGCCGGAGCCAGCCAGTGCCGTGGTGGATTCCACGTCGTTTCCCGGGGAGCAGAGCAGGTTGAGCCCGGTCCTGGTGAGGGGCTCGGTGTAGTCGAGGACGTCCTCCACCGGGCTGTCGCCACCCTTCTTCGCCGCGCCGGCGGACTTCATGGCGTCGGTGATCAGGCCGTCACGGATGTTGCCGGGGGAGGGGTTCATGGAGAAGTCCGCGCCGACCCGGGCGGCATGACGCTGGTACGCGTCCATCAGCTCGCTGAAGCGCCGGGCGACGGCGTCGTCGCGGCAGCGGGCGATCAGCTCGTGCTCCACGCCACACAGCTCGGGGAACTCGCTGAGAATGCCGCTCCCGCCCAGCGCCACCAGGCGGTCCACCACGGCGCCCACCAGAGGATTGGCGGAGAGGCCGGAGAAACCGTCCGAGCCGCCGCACTCCACGCCCAGGGTTAGCGCCGAGAGCGGCGCCGGGGTGCGCTCGACCCGGTTCGCCTCGGCAAGGCCATCGAAGATGGTCGTCAGTGCCTCACGGATCAGCGCCGACTCGCTGAGGCTTGCCTGCTGCTCCAGGTAGTGTACCGGGCGCAGCCCGCCGGGATCGCGATCTGCCACGGCGGCCTTGAGCATATCGATCTGCGCTTTCTGACAGCCCAGGCTCAGCACCGTGGCGCCGGCCACGTTAGGGTGGCAGATGTAGCCTGCCAGCAGCCGGCACAGCGCCTCGGCGTCGTCGTCGGTGCCGCCGCAGCCCAGGGTATGGGTCAAGAAACGAACCCCGTCGACGTTGGGGAAGAGCCGCTCTCCCGGTGGCTCGGGTGGGGCGGTGCCAGCGACGCCGTGGAGAAGCTCCCGGGCCATGCGCTTGTAGTCGTAGTAGGGGTCTTCGCCCAATGCATCGGCCACGCACTGGCGGAGTACCTCGATGTTGCGGTTTTCGCAGAACACCAGGGGAACCACCAGCCAGACGTTCTCGGTGCCCACCTGGCCATTGGGTCGATGGTAGCCATCGAAGCTGGCGTTACGGAAGGCCGTGACGTCAGGAGCGCGCCACTTGCCGCGCCGCGCCTGAGGTTGGGTGGTGGCGGTGCTGTGTTCGGTGTTGGCGGTGGTGATGGCCGCGCCCGCGCCGATGGGGCGAGTGGCCCGCCCTACGGTGACTCCGTACATGATCACGGTGTCACCCTCGGCAAGATCGTGCATGGCGAACTTGTGCTTGTGCCGGATCGCCTCGGTGAGATGCAGGACTCGGCCACCGTCGTCGATTTCGCTGCCGGCTGGCAGGTCCTTGAGGGCGACACGCACGTTGTCGTCGGCGTGTACACGCAGGCTGGCCAGCTGGCCGCGATCACTGGCGATGGTCTGGGGCATGGTCGTCCTCCGCTACAGCGTGTTCTGGGGAATCGAGTTCGATCATCGCCTTGATCATCCCGCTGCCTGGTTCGCACCAGACGGGCAGGCGCTCTGGCATCTCGTCGAGTGGGGCGCGGTGGGTGATCATGGCACTGGCGGGCAGGCGGCCGGGCTCCTGGCAGACGACGGTTCGCATGGCGACTCCCGATCAGTGGCTGGGTTCGGCAACGACGGTTTGATGCTGCTCGCCGAGCCCCTCGATGCCCAGGCGCATGCGCTGACCGGGCTTCAGGTAGGTTGGCGGCTTCTGGCCCATTCCCACGCCGGGCGGCGTGCCGGTGGAGATGACGTCGCCCGGCTGCAGGCTCATGAAGCGGCTCAGGTAGCTGATCAGGAAAGGAATCTGGTAGACCATGGTGCGGGTGTTGCCGTCCTGGTAGCGGTGGCCGTCCACCTCCAGCCAGAGGTCCAGGGCATGGGGGTCGGAGACCTCGTCCGGGGTCACCAGCCAAGGTCCCAGCGGGCCGAAGGTGTCACAGCCTTTGCCCTTGTCCCAGGTGCCGCTGCGCTCGAGCTGGAACTCGCGCTCGGAGACGTCGTTGACAACGCAGAAGCCTGCCACGTGATCCATGGCGTCGGCCTCCCTCACGTAGCGCGCTTCCTTGCCGATCACCACGCCAAGCTCCACTTCCCAGTCTGTCTTGGTGGCGTCATGGGGGATGATGACGTCGTCGTTTGGCCCGCAGATGGCGCTGGTCCATTTGTTGAAGACTACCGGCTCCGGCGGGACGCTGGCCCCGGTTTCGGCGGCATGGTCGGAGTAGTTGAGGCCGATGCAGATGAATTTTCCGACATTTCCCACACAGGGCCCGAGGCGGGTATCGGCCGAGACCTCTGGCAGGCTTGACGCGTCAAGCGCGGACAGCCGGGCCAGGAAGTCGCGGTTCAGGTGATGGCCGTCAAGGTCGGGCAGGTGGGCCGATAGGTCGCGGATCACGCCGTCGGCGTCGAGCAGGCCGGGTTTTTCTTGGCCCTTGGGGCCGAAGCGCAGCAATTTCATGGGGTCTCCTTTCACTTCAAATCAGCCAGCCGCCGTCGATGACCTGGGCGGTGCCGGTGGTGTAGGCGGATTCGTCCGCGGCGAGATAGGTGGCCAGGGCGGCAATTTCTTCTGGAGTGCCTAGCCGGCCGAGCGGCTGGCGGGCAAGGAAGTCGGCTAGCACCTCGGCCTCGGTGCGTCCCTGTTGATCGGCCTGATCGCGAATACGCTGGCGCAGCGAGGGGGAATCCACGGTGCCGGGGCAGATGGCGTTGCAGCGGATGCCCTTGTCGATGTAGTCGGCGGCGATCGACTTGGTCAAGCCGATCACTGCCGCCTTGGTGGTGCCGTAGGCGCAGCGGTTGGGTACCCCCTTGAGGCTGGAGGCCACCGAGGCCATGTTGATGATGCTGCCACCTCCGTGGTCGATCATGGCCGGGAGCAAAGTTCGGGTCAGGCGTACCATGGCGGTGACGTTGAGCGCCAACGACAGCTCCCAGTCATCGTCCGAGCCGGTCAGCAGAGAGCCGCTGGCCACAAATCCTGCACAGTTGAAGAGTGCGTCCAGGGGTGGCAACTCTGCAGCCAGTGCCTCCATGGCCTGGGCGTCGAGCACATCCAGGCGGCGGGTCTCGATCCGTTCTTTACCGTCCAGGTCCTGCAGCTTCTCGCTATCGAGATCGGTGGCGATGACCCGTGCGCCCTCCGCGGCGAAGCGTAGGGCGGTAGCGCGGCCGATGCCCTGGCCGGCAGCGGTGATCAAGGCCGTCTTGTCCTTCAATCGCATGTGTTGGGCTTCCTGAGAGTGTCTTGGGATTATTGGATAAGGAGCCGTAGTGCGTTTTGGTATGACAGGATGCTAGCGTGATGGTATGCCAAATTATGGCTCACTTCCCCAGGCTTGCCAACATGGCTGGCAGGTTTGCTCGATCGCTTGCGGATGCCTGTGCCGAAAAAAAGCGGCCCAAGGGCCGCCAAAGTGTGATTTGCCATCCATCAAGGTGGGTCTCGCCCAGCGAGATACCATTCCTGGGTGCCGCAGGAAGCAGGCCCGCCGGCAGGCTTTGAAAGCCTACCGGGCAAAGCAAACGGCAGATGTCTTGCAGGTCAACGTGCCAGCCAACCGCCGTCCACTGCCAGCGTATGGCCGTTGACGTAGGCAGCGGCGTCGGAACACAGGAAGATCACGGCGCCGGCAAGGTCCTCGGGGGTGCCCCAGCGGCCGGCGGGTATGCGACCCAGGATCTCGGCACTTCGGGTGGTGTCCTCGCGTAGCGCCTGGGTGTTATCGGTAGCCATGTAGCCGGGG
This sequence comes from Halomonas sp. ANAO-440, assembly GCF_019915905.1. Classification (NCBI taxonomy): domain Bacteria; kingdom Pseudomonadati; phylum Pseudomonadota; class Gammaproteobacteria; order Oceanospirillales; family Halomonadaceae; genus Halomonas; species Halomonas sp. ANAO-440. Next base: position 18,796 of record NZ_JAHXBV010000039.1, read on the forward strand.
GCGATGGCGTTGACGGTGATGCCGTGGGTGGCCCACTCGTTGGCCAGTAGCCGGGTCAAGCCGAGGATGCCGCTCTTGCTGGCGGTGTAGGACGGAACCCGGATGCCGCCCTGGAATGACAATACAGAGGCAATGTTGACGATGCGCCCCGGCGCGTCGCGTTCTACCAGATGGCGGGCCACCGATTGGGCGAGGAAGAACGAAGCCTTTAGGTTGACGTCCACTACAGCGTCCCAGTCCTCCTCGCTGAATTCGAGGGCGGGTGCGCGACGGATGGTTCCCGCGTTGTTGATCAGGATATCGAGCCGGCCGGCTGCCTCAAGGGCGCGTGCGACGATATCGGCCGGGGCGTCATGGCTCAGTTCGGCCCGGACGTCGATATAGCGGCATCCCAGCGCCTCGATGAGTGAGCGGGTCCCGTCGGCGGCGCTGCGGTTGACCCCGACGATGTCGGCGCCGGCCTCGGCCAGCGCCACGGCCAGGCCCTGACCGAGGCCCTTGTTGGAGCCGGTGATCATGGCCACTCGGCCATGCAGATCAAAGCGTGACATGAGACTCTCCAGTTCGATGAGGTGCGCCAGGGCTGTAGGCACTGCCGGGCAGGACGCGACGTCAGGCCGGCTTCCAGGCTGCCTCGTTGACCAGGCTGATCGGGCGCTCGCCCTTTAGCGCCAGGATGAGGTTATCCACGGCCCGCTGGGCCATCGCGGTGCGCGTTTCGTGGGTGGCCGAGCCGATATGCGGCAGGGCGACGACATTGGCAAAATGTGGCAGCGGCGACTCCGGCGACAGCGGCTCCTGCTCGAAGACGTCAAGGCCGGCAGCGCGGATACGCCCCATCTCCAGCGCTTCGATGAGCGCCGCCTCGTGAACCACCTTGCCGCGGGCGATATTGACGAAGATCGCCGACGGCTTCATCAAGGCGAACTCCCGCTCGCCGATCAAGTGCTCGGTCTCGGGGGTGAGCGGCACGGTGACGCAAACGAAGTCAGCCTCGGCCAACAACGCGTCCAGCTCACGGCGCTCTGCGCCGAGCACCTTCTCCAGCTCTGGCTTGGGGGAGGCATTGGAATAGAGCACCCGCATGTCGAACCCCAGGGCGCCGCGCCGGGCCACGGCAGCACCGATGCGGCCAAAGCCGATCATGCCTAGGGTCTTGCCATGCACGTCGCTGCCGAAGTGTTCGGCCCCCAAGCCGGCCTGCCAATCGCCGCGCTTGACCCACTCGGCCAGCTCAATGGCGCGCCTGGCTGTGGCCATCATCAACAGGAAGCCGGTGTCAGCGGTGGTCTCGGTAAGTACGTCCGGCGTGTTGCATAGCAGGACGCCGCGCTGGGTCAGCTCCTCTACCGGGTAGTTGTCGTAGCCTACTGAAATGGTGGCAATGGCTTCGAGTTCAGGGGCCTCATCCAGCAGCTCGGGGGTGATGGTCAGACTAGCGCCGATCAGGCCGTGGGCATGTGCGAGCGCGGTGCGAAAGTCGGGATCGTCGGCGGAAGCCAGGTTGCTGAAGGTCTGGACTTCGAATTCGTGGGCGAGCTGGGCCAGTTGGTCCTCGTTCAGGCGACCATAGGCCAGGATGCGCTTCTTCATTGTTCAGGTTCCTCTTCTTGGGCTGGGGCTTGGGCCGGTCGCCGGGTCGAGCCGCGGGCAATAAGAGTGGGTGCGTGGAGTCCTCTTGGTGCCACCCGCCGGTTGCCGGGCGCCAGAAGGCACTGCACCGCGTCGCGGCCAATGGCGTCGGTGGGCTGGGCCAGGGTGGAGATGCCGGGTCCGACCAGTGCACACCAGTCGAGCTCGTCGATGCCGATCAGGCCCGTTTCACCAAGCCTGGCGCCAAGAGTGTGCAGGATTCGGGTAACGGCCAGGGTGACGTTGCCGTTGGCGCAGAGTAGTGCCTTGGGCGAGCGGGTTGACCCAGTGAGGAAGGCGGCAATCACCTGGTGCAGCATCGCGGTGTCTGCCAGATCTTGGTAGTGGACCTTGCCGGTCAGGCTGCGGGCTTCACAGCCTCGCTGATAGCAGCCCAGACGCGTAGTACGTGGGCTTGCCTGGCCGGGCGGCTCGCTGACATACAGCAGTTCCCGGTAGCCTTGAGCCTGTAGGTGATCCAGGGCCATGTCGATGGCCAGGGGGTTGTCGAGTCCCACCAATTCGGCGTCCACATCGACCAGTTCACGGTCGAGCAGCACCATCGGGACGCCCTGTGCGGCAAGATTCTGAAGTTCCCGGTGCGGACTGCCGGCAACATTTACTACCAGCCCTTCGATTCGGTAGGCGGTGAGCAGTGCCAGATGCTCCCGCTCCTGAGCGGGGTCGTTGTCGGTGTTGCAGACCAGCAGCGACAGCCCCTGCTCTCGACAGGCCTGCTCCACCCCATGCATCACCGCGACAGAGAAGGGGTTGCGAATGTCGGCCACCAGCATACCTATCAGCCGTGAGCTGCCGCCCTTGAGACCACGGGCCATCTGATTGGGGTGGTACCCCAGGTGGCTGGCCGCCTCGGCGATGCGCGCCTGAAGGGGCGGGGATAGCCGCTCACGCTCTTCGCCGAAATAGCGTGAGACGCTGGTTTTTGAGGTGCTGGCTGCACGGGCAACCTCGATAATGGTAGCGCGGTGAGATTGAGTCATGGGCGGGCCGAATAGCTGGAACCGTTCCCATAGTAGTCGATGCCGTTACGTTCGCGACACTCCAGGTGCCATGCAAAGCCGTCCCTGCCGGCTCGTTGGGCATTTCTCTGCTTAGCGTGCACCGCACCTCGCGTGCGTCGCCATGACTGGTAGAATGCTTGGTTTCGCAATCGCCAAAGCCGATGCCCCATGCATGCCACTTCCCGTAACATCGTGACCAACCAGCCGGGGGCCCATCGGGACCTGGCCCGCCGCGTCGAGCGTGCCCTGCGCCATCCCCTGCGCAAGCCCATCGCCGACCATACTCGCGTGGCCTTCGAGCAGGCGAATGCCTGGCTGGCGCAGGGCGCAGCCGGGGCACCGCTGATCCTGGATGCCGGCTGTGGCGTGGGGCTTTCCACCCGTCATCTGGCGAGGCGCTTCCCCGATCATCGGGTCATCGGTGTGGATCGCAGCGCCGACCGCCTTTCCCGCGATCATGGCGCGCTTCCCGACAATGCCCTGCTGGTGCGTGCCGACCTGGTGGATTTCTGGCGCCTGGCGCTGGCAGCCGGCTGGCAGCCGGCGCGTCACTACCTGCTCTACCCCAACCCCTACCCCAAGTCGGCCCATCTCAAGGCCCGCTGGCACGGCCATGCCATTTTCCCGGTGATCGTGGCGCTGGGCGGACGCCTGGAGCTGCGCTCCAACTGGCGGCTCTACGTCGAGGAGTTTGCCCAGGCGCTGGAGCAGGCCACCGGGTTGAAGGCTGTCGTGGAAGACCATGACCCCGGTGCGCACTATCTGACGCCCTTTGAACATAAGTACCATGTCAGCGGTCAGTCTTTATGGCGACTCGCTGTCACACTGCCCCATGCGCCTGGCCTGGTGCCCACCGCAGCCAAGGAGGAGTGTTGAAATGGCGTTCGTCTATCTGGCCCTGGCTATCGTGGCCGAAGTGGTCGCTACCAGCGCGCTCAAGGCCACCGAGGGCTTTACCCGGCTCTGGCCCAGCCTGATAGTGGTAGTCGGTTACGTGCTGGCCTTCTACATGCTGTCGCTGGTGCTGCGTACCATCCCCGTCGGTGTCGCCTACGCGATATGGGCCGGCATGGGGATCGTACTGGTGGCACTCGTCGGTGCGCTGGTGTTCGGTCAGCGGCCTGACCTGCCGGCCATGCTGGGGATTACGCTGATCATCGCGGGGGTCGTGGTGATCCAGCTGTTTTCCCGGGTATCCGTACACTGAGGCGTACTTCGGGTCGGCCACATGGGTTCGACATTCTTACAATACGAGGTTCCTGTTCATGTCGCGTTGGCTTGTCCTGCCGTTGGGATTGCTGTTGGGGTTGCTGTTGCCACTGGGTGCGGCGGGTGCCGGCTTTCCGGAACTGGAGCGCATGGTCGAGAGGGGCTTTCTGGTCAGTGCCGAGGCCAAGCTGCTCGACACCGGCGAAGTGCTCGGTGCCATCGATCCCCAGCGCCAGCTTTCGCCCGCCTCGGTGACCAAGGCCTACCTGGCGGCGGCGGCACTGGATCGTTGGGGGCCCCAGCACCGCTTCACAACCCGGCTGGCAAGCGATGCCGAGCTCAACGGCTCCGGTGTCGTGGCCGGCGATCTGATCCTCGAGGGAGGCGGCGACCCGGCGCTGACCACCGAGGACCTGTGGCGCCTGGCGCAGCGTCTCCACCAGCGTGGCGTACGCGAGGTGGAAGGGCGCCTGGTAGTCAGCCAGTGGCGCTTCGGCCCCGTGGAGTGCATCACCACCGATCGCTGCCAGGCCCGTACGCGCACGGCCAACGCCTACAGTGCGCTGCTCTCGTCGGCTGGGGTCAACTACGGCAGCTGGTGCGTCAGCGTGGCCCCCGGGGCGGCAGCCGGCCAGCCGGCGCAGATCACCAGCTGTGACAGCCAGACCACCATCGTCGGCATCGACAACCAGGTCGAGACCCAGCCCCCCAACAGCGGCACCGAGCTCAATGCAGAACGGGTCACTCGTGATGACGGCGATGTCATGGTGCTGCGTGGCCAGATATCGCTTAACGCCTCGCCACGCGAGGTCTACCGGGCCAGCAGCGACCCGGCACAGCAGACGGCGCGGACCATGACGGCCATGCTCGAGCAGGCAGGGATCGCGGTGCGCCAGGGCTATACCACCAGCGTCGAGGAACCCCCCGCCGCCGCCCGCACCCTGGCGGCAGTGGATGGCAAGCCGCTGCAGGAGCTGTTGCTGCGAACCATGAACTACTCCAATAACTTCATGGCCGATGTGCTGGCGCTCAACCTGGTCGACACGCCGCGCAGCAGCCTGCTGCAGGCCGGCGACGCCATCGAGCACTACGTGGCGGGGATGCCCGACCATGGGCCATTGATCATGCTGAGCGGCAGCGGGCTGACCACCGAGAATCGCACCTCGGCCCATGGCTCCAACATCCTGCTGGAGAGCATGTTTCACCGCACGGCGCTGTTCCCTAGCTTTGTTGCCAGCTTCCAGTCGCCGGCCAACGGTGTGTCGCGCTTCATCCAGCGGGGCTCGTCCACCTTCCAGAACCACGTCATGCTCAAGACCGGGACCCTCAACCAGCCCATTGCCGTGCGCTCCGTGAGCGGCTACTTCCGAACCCTCTCCGGGCGTTGGGGGGTCTTCACCGTACTGGTCAATGGAACCGCGACGACGCCGTGGCTCAACTGGGCCCAGGTGCTCGACCCCCTGGCCGAGGATCTGGAGCGCATGATCGAGGCCCACTGACCTGGCCGTCAGCCCTTTACTCAGAACCATTCACCCAGAGCCATTCACCCAGAGCCCTTAACTCAGCTCGCCAGGGGCCCGAGACAGGAAGCACAGCATCATGAAGCGTGGACACACCGGCTGGCGCCATCTGATCGACTCCACCGGCTATTCGCTCAAGGGGCTTGAGCTCGCCTTCCGCCATGAAGCGGCGTTTCGCCAGGAGCTGGCCCTTTGCGTGATCCTGCTGCCGCTGGCCTGGTGGATCGGCGAGGGGCCGGTGGAGTGGATCCTGCTGTTGGGCAGCTGCCTGCTGGTGTTGATCGTCGAGCTGCTCAACAGCGCCATAGAGAGCGTGGTGGACCGCATCGGCACCGAGCACCATGAACTCTCGGGGCGGGCCAAGGACATCAGCTCGGCGGCGGTGATGCTGTCGCTGCTGCTGGCCGGCCTGGCCTGGGGCCTGCTGACCTGGCAGAAATTCCTGAGCTGAATGGCGCCATGGGCTCCTGCGGGGTGCCGGTAAGGCCTCGCCTTCGTTATGCTGGAGACATCCGAGCTGCGACAAGGCGAGCTGCATATGGTCCTTCCCGATGACTTCCTCCCCGACGATGACGTTCCCGCTCCGCTCAGGCCCGCCCTGGGCAAGGCCTGGCAGCGGCTGAGCGACAGCCTGGCCCAGGCCGACAATGTCGCCGAGATGACGGGGCAGGAGCGGCCCTCGGAGAGCTGGGAGGCGCTCGATGAACAGCGCCGCCGCCAGCTGGCCCGGGTGCTGGTCATCTCCGACTTCGTGCTCGATACCCTGGTGCGCCATCCCGACTGGCTGTTGCATCTGGATGCCGGCGGCGAGCTGGAGGCGGCCCCCGACGAGGCGACGCTGCGCGATACGCTGGGCGAGCGGCTGGAAGCGGCCGAGGACGAGGCTGCCCTGCATGCGGCCATGCGTCGGTTTCGGCGTGCGCGCATGCTGGGCATCGTGTGGCGCGACCTGACACGGCCTGCCGGCGTGGACATGTGGCATACCAGCGCGGCGGTTTCCCGCCTCGCGGAGGTCTGCCTGGATGGCGCCCTGGGCTGGCTTGAAGCTCATCTCGAGCCCCGCTGGGGGCGCCCCGCCCCGCGTGACGACGGCAGGGAGCAGCGCCTGGTGGTGCTGGGCATGGGCAAGCTCGGCGCCGGCGAGCTGAATCTCTCCTCGGATATCGACCTGATCTTCGCCTACGCCGAGACAGGCGAGACCCAGGGCGGCCGCAAGGCGCTCGAGCACCAGGAGTATTTCACCAAGCTGGGGCAGCGGCTGATCACCGCCCTGGACGCGGTGACCGCCGATGGCTTCGCTTTTCGCGTCGACATGCGGCTGCGCCCGCTGGGCGACGGCGGGCCCCTGGTGGGCAACTTCGCCTCGCTGGCCTCCTACTACCAGGACCAGGGGCGCGAATGGGAGCGCTACGCCCTGCTCAAGGCGCGGCCGGTCGCCGGCGATCTGGAGGCGGGCGGCGAGCTGCTGGCCAACCTGCGGCCCTTCGTCTATCGCAAGTACCTCGACTTCGGCGCCATCGAGTCGCTGCGCGAGATGAAGGGGCTCATCAACCGCGAGGTGAAGCGCAAGGGCATGCAGGCCAATATCAAGCTCGGCCCCGGCGGCATCCGCGAGGTGGAGTTCGTGGTCCAGGCCTTCCAGCTGATTCGCGGCGGGCGCGACACGGAGCTCCAGGTGACCTCGCTCAAGACCGCGCTGGAGCGGCTCCCCGACGTGGGGCTGCTGCCCCAGGAGGTGGTCGATGAGCTGCTGCCGGACTATGTCTTCCTGCGCGACCTGGAACATGCCCTGCAGGCGCTGGAGGACCGTCAGACCCAGAGCCTGCCCGGCGACGACCAGGACCGCGAGCGGGTGGCGCTGGCACTGGACATGGAAGACTGGCCGGGGGTGATCGCCCGCCTCGACGAGGTGCGTGAGCGGGTGCGTCAGCACTTCGACGCGGTGATCGCCGACCCGGAGGGGGAAAACGGGGGTGAAAACGGAGAGAGCGACGAGGCGGAAGATGGCAGTGCCGGCTCGCTCGAGGCGTGGCGTTCGCTGTGGCAGGGCGAGTTCAACCAGGAGGAGAGCCTGGAACTGCTGACCCAGACCGATTTCTCCGCGCCGGACACGGCCTTGCGCCGGCTCGTGTCGCTGCGTGAGTCGCGCCAGGTGCAGGCGATGCAGCGCATCGGCTACCAGCGCCTGGATGCCCTGATGCCGATGCTGCTCAACGCCGTCGCCGAGAGCGAGAACCCGGATACCGCGCTGGAGCGTGTCCTGCCGCTGGTCGAGTCGGTGCTGCGGCGCACCGCCTACCTGGCGCTGCTGCGCGAGAATCCCGAGGCCCTGAGTCACCTGATGCGACTGTGTGGTGCCAGCCCCTGGATCGCCGAGCAGCTGGCCCGCTTCCCGCTACTGCTCGATGAGCTGCTGACCCCTGAAACGCTCTATACCCCCGCCGACAAGGCGCGGCTGGCCGATGAGCTGCGCCAGGCGCTGGGTCGCATTCCGGAGGATGACGAAGAGGCCCAGCTCGAGGCGCTGCGGGTCTTCAAGCACGCCCACGTGCTGCGGGTCGCCGCCTCGGATATCGCCGGCACCCGCCACCTGATGAAGGTCAGCGACTACCTTACCTATATCGCCGAGGTGCTGCTGGAGGCGGTGCTTTCCATGGCCTGGCGGCATCTGGTGCGCAAGCACGGCTACCCGGCGCGTGGGGATGGCTCCCGGGCCGGTGCCGAGCCGGAGTTCCTTATCATCGGCTACGGCAAGCTGGGCGGCATCGAGCTGGGCTACGGTTCGGACCTGGACCTGGTGTTCGTCCATGATGCCGATGCCAACGCCAGCACCGATGGTCCTCGCCCCGTCGACGTGGCGGTTTTCTTCACCCGCCTGGGGCAGCGCATCATCCACCTGCTGACGGCGGTGACCCCGGCCGGCACGCTCTATGAAGTAGACATGCGCCTGCGGCCCTCGGGCAATTCCGGCCTGCTGGTGACCTCGCTGACTGCCTTCGCCGACTATCAGCGCAACCAGGCCTGGACCTGGGAGCACCAGGCGCTGGTTCGAGCCCGGGTGGTGGCCGGCAACCCACAGTTGGCAGAGGGTTTCCATGCGGTGCGCCAGGAGATTCTCGGACGCAGCCGCGACGTCGAGGCGCTGCGCCAGGAGGTGGTGGCGATGCGGCGCAAGATGCGCGACCACCTGGGCAGCAAGGGCGAATCCGGTACCTTCGACCTGAAGCAGGACGCCGGCGGCATGATCGACATCGAGTTCATCTGCCAGTTCGCGGTGCTCTCCATGGGGCACGACACGCCCGAGCTGCTCCAGTGGAGCGACAACATGCGCATCCTCGAGACCCTGGAGAGCAGCGGCCGCCTGCCCGCCGACGACTGTCGGCGCCTGCGCGAAGCCTACCTGGCCTACCGCAGCGCCGTTCACCGTACCTCGCTGACCCGCGACGCGTCTCGCGGTGATGACAGTGACTTCCAGGCGCACCGGCAGGTCGTGACCGATGCCTGGCAGCGGTTGCTCGAACCGTCGACATGAAATCAGAACCGGCCTTGTCGGGGCGCGGTTCCTTCCGCTATCTCGCAGGCATTTGTGCAGTGTTTCCCTAACACGAAAGAGACAACGAGATGAACAAAGTACTGGTACTGCACGGCCCCAATCTCAACCTGCTGGGTACCCGCCAGCCGGAGATCTACGGCAGCGAGACCCTCAACGACATCAACAATGCCCTCTACGAGAAGGCGGCGATGAACGGCTGGGACGTCACCTGTCGCCAGAGCAACCACGAGGGCGAACTGATCGATGCGATCCATGCCGCCCGTGTCGACGGCACCGCGGCGATCATCATCAACCCCGCCGCCTATACCCACACCTCGGTGGCGATCCTCGATGCGCTCAACGCCTTCGACGGCACGGTTATCGAGGTGCATCTCTCCAACGTGCACAAGCGTGAGAGTTTCCGTCATCACTCCTATGTCTCGCTGCGTGCCGACGGCGTTATCGCCGGGCTCGGCAGCCAGGGCTACCAGGCCGCGCTGGATTCTTTGATCAGGGGTGCCGGGTAGCCCCGAGCGGGCTGATAACAGCCCTGCGCAAGCTCCTCTTCTGTTCGGGCCCGCCAACTGGCGGGCTCGATTTGTTGTTTTTATGTAACAAAGCCTGGCAGGGGTGGAATATTAGCTACCCTGAAAGTCAGGGTGACCAATAATCTGCTATCGGGTAATGAGGGGGAGTGGCATGGAAGACCCGGATACCTTGGCACCGGAGGAGCGTAAGAAGAAGGAGCTAAAGTTGTTCCTCTTCATTGCTATTTTGCTGTTTCCGATCCTGGCGATAGCCCTGGTCGGAAGCTTCGGCTTCTCCGTATGGATTTACCAGACCTTCACCGGCCCACCCGGGCCCCCGGGCTGAGGGCCGCATGACAAAAACGAATAACAACAGACGTCGGCAATTCTTTCGCTCCCTTGGCGGACATGGCCCGATCCAGCGGCCTCCCTGGACCGGCGATGACTTCACCGAGCGCTGCGTTCGCTGTGCAGCCTGTATCGACGCCTGCCCAGAGCAGGTGCTGTTCCACGGTGGGGGCGGCTATCCCGAGATCCGTTTCAAGCACGAAGGCTGCAGCCTGTGTCGCGCCTGTGTCGACGCCTGCGACGAGCCTGTCTTCGATATCCGGCGCAACGCCTTTCCCTGGCGAGCCCGCATCGAAGCCCACTGCCTGGCACTGGCCGATATCCACTGCCAGAGCTGCCAGGATGCCTGTGAATGGCATGCGATCGCCTTTCCCCCGCAGTTGGGGCGTCCCCCCAAGCCGCGGCTGAACCTCGAGGCCTGTACCGGCTGCGGTGCCTGCCAGGCCCAGTGTCCCAATCACGCCATCACAATGACAAGCGAGGAGATGGCCCATGCCGAATGATGCCCTGCATATCGCCAGTTTTCTGGTCCATGTCCAACCGGAGGAGTGCAAGACGGTGGCGCAATGGCTGGCTGCCCAGCCCGACAGTGAGATTCGTGCCGAGGATCCGTCCGGCAAGCTCGTGGTGGTGATGGAGAGTGAGCGAGAGGGCCGCATTCTCGACCTGATCGATGCGGTTCAAACCCGCCCCGGCGTGCTGGGTGCGGCCCTGGTCTATCACCAGATGCTCGAGCCTGGTACTGCCGATGAACCCGCCGACTCCGTGGAACAACAAGCCCCAGCAGAAGGGATGCCGACATGAAGTTGACTCGCCGTGAATTTGCCAAGGCCAATGCGGCAGCCGTTGCGGCTGCCACCGCCGGAATGGTCCTGCCGGCCGGTGCCAGTAACCTGATCACCAACGCCGAACTGACGCAGCTCAACTGGAACAAGGCACCCTGTCGCTTCTGTGGGGTGGGTTGCAGTGTGATGGTGGGCACCCAGAACAACCGTATCGTTGCCACTCACGGCGATGCCCAGTCGGAGGTCAACCGTGGGCTCAACTGCGTGAAGGGCTACTTCCTTTCCAAGATCCTCTACGGTCAGGACCGCTTGCAGCAGCCGATGTTACGCAAGCGCAACGGCGTCTACGACAAGCGGGGCGACTTCGAACCGGTCTCCTGGGACGAGGCCCTTGACCTGATGGCCGACAAGTTCAAGAGTGCCATTCGGGAACACGGCCCCGACAGCGTCGCCATGTTCGGCTCCGGCCAGTGGACCATCTGGGAAGGCTATGCGGCCAGCAAGCTGTTCAAGGCAGGGCTGCGCACCAACAACATCGACCCCAACGCTCGTCACTGCATGGCCTCGGCGGTGTTCGCCTTCATGCGCACTTTCGGTTCTGATGAGCCCATGGGCGTCTACGACGACATCGAGCATGCCAATGCCTTCGTGCTGTGGGGCTCCAACATGGCGGAGATGCACCCGATCCTGTGGACCCGGGTCACCGACCGCCGGCTCTCATTTCCTGACACTCGGGTAGCCGTGCTCTCTACCTTCGAGCACCGCAGCTTCGACCTGGCCGACATCCCCATGGTGATGAAGCCCAATGCCGATGTGGTGATCCTCAACTACATCGCCAACCACATCATCCAGACCGACCGGGTCGATCGTGACTTCGTCGATAGCCATACGAACTTCGTACGCGCCGTGGACGACATCGGCTACGGCCTGCGGGACGAACATCCGCTGCAGCAGGCAGCCGCCAACGCCGATGACCCCAACCGCTGGACAGAGATGAGTTTCGACGAATTTGCCGACCATGTCTCTGACTTTACCCTGGAGCGGGCGGCGCGGGAGTCCGGCGTCTCCGAGAGCCGGCTCGAGCAGATGGCGGAGCTCTATGCCGACCCCGATATCAAGGTGATGACCTTCTGGACCATGGGTGTGAACCAGCACACCCGCGGCGTGTGGGTGAACAACCTGATCTATAACCTGCACCTGCTGACCGGCAAGATTTCCGAGCCCGGCAACAGCCCCTTCTCGCTGACCGGCCAGCCATCGGCTTGCGGCACGGCTCGTGAGGTAGGCACCTTCGCCCACCGCCTGCCGGCGGACCGGGTGGTCACCAACCCCGAGCACCGCGCCTTTGCCGAGGAGGTCTGGAAGCTTCCCGAGGGAACTATCCCCAGCAAGGTGGGTTTCCACGCAGTCGAGCAAAGCCGCAAGCTGAAGGATGGCGAGATCAAGGTCTACTGGACCCAGGTGTGCAACAACATGCAGGCCGGGCCCAATACCCAGCAGGAGATCCTGCCGGGCTGGCGTAATCCAGAGGCCTTCGTCATCGTCTCCGATATCTATCCCACCGCCTCGGCACAGACCGCCGACCTGATCCTGCCGGCTGCCTCCTGGGTGGAGAAGGAAGGTGCCTTCGGCAACTCCGAGCGTCGCACTCAGTTCTTCCACCAGCTGGTCGATGCACCGGGAGAGGCCCGCTCCGACCTCTGGCAGCTGGTCGAGTTCTCCAAGCGCATCCGGGTCGATGAGGTATGGCCTTCCGAGCAGCTTGAAAAGGCTCCTGAGCTCCGGGACAAGACCCTTTTCGATCTGCTCTACGCCAACGGGCAGGTGGATCGCTACCCGCTCTCGGACATGGAGGAGGGCTACGCCAACCGGGAAGCGGAAGCGTTCGGCTTCTATATCCAGAAGGGGCTGTTCGAGGAGTACGCCCGCTTCGGTCGTGGCAAGGGCAAGGACCTGGACGACTTCGATAACTACCACCAGAACCGCGGCAAGCGCTGGCCGGTGGTAGACGGGGAGGAAACCCTGTGGCGCTATCGCGAAGGACTCGACCCCTATGTAGAGGAGGGGCGGGGCGTGCAGTTCTATGCCAAGCCTGATGACCGGGCGCTGATCTTCGCCGTACCCGACGAGCCGCCCCCCGAATCGCCGGACGATGAATTCCCCTACTGGCTCTCGACCGGACGGGTGCTGGAGCATTGGCATACCGGTTCGATGACACGCCGGGTCCCCGAGCTGCATCGAGCGGTACCGGCGGCGTTGCTGTACATGCATCCCGAAGATGCCCGTGCAGAGGGTATGCGGCGGGGCAGCGAGGTGAAGGTGATCAGCCGGCGCGGCGAGGTGCGTCTGCGGGTCGAGACACGGGGCCGGGTTACTCCGCCGCAGGGGCTGGTCTACGTGCCCTTCTTCGATGCCAATCGGCTGATCAATAACGTGGTGCTGGATGCCACGGACCCGATCTCCAAGCAGACGGACTTCAAGAAGTGTGCGGTCCGTCTGGAACTGATCAGCCTGGCCTGAGGCCGAGACGCAAGGAGAAATGCAATGAAATGGCTCACACTGCTCAGTCTTGCGCTGGCGCTGGTCGTCGCCGGCCTGGTAATCGCCGAAGAGCACCGCGACGATTCTGCACCGGACGGCCTGCGTCCGGGTGGTACCCTCAGCCAGTCCCTGCCGGCTCCACCGCTGGCCGGCGAGCCCCGGGACGCGGGGCGTGAAGTGCTCAACTACCCCGAGCAGCCCCCGGTCATTCCCCACGGCATTCGCGACTATCAGGTCGATGCCCGTGCCAATCGCTGCCTGACCTGCCACAGCCGCAGCGAGGCGGTACAGGCCGGCGCCCCCATGGTCAGCATCAGCCACTTCCGTGACCGTCATCAGCAGGTGCTGGCGGCGGTATCGCCGGACCGCTACTTCTGCACCCAGTGTCATGTGCCTCAGACCGATGCCAGTCCCATCGTCCCCAACACCTTCCTCACCGTCGACGAGGTGCTGGGCGACATGCTCCGGGAGCGGCGTGATGGGGGTGGACAATGAAGCGCTGGCTGGCCAGTTACTGGCGTATCCTGTCTCGCCCCAGCATGCACTTCAGCCTGGGCTTCCTGACGCTGGGGGGCTTCATTGCCGGGGTCTTCTTCTGGGGTGGCTTCAATACCGCGGTGGAGGCCACCAATACCCAGCAGTTCTGCATCTCGTGTCACGAGATGGAGCGCAACCCCTACCGGGAAATGCAGGGCACCATCCACGACGTCAACCGCTCCGGGGTCGGCGCTCAGTGTGCGGACTGCCATGTCCCACACGGCTGGACCCACAAGATGGCGCGAAAGATGGAGGCTTCCAAGGAGGTCTGGGGCTGGATCTTCGGTACCATTCGCACCGAAGAGCAGTTCGAGGACAAGCGGCGTGAGCTGGCCGAACGGGAATGGACGCGGCTGGAGGCCAACGATTCCCTGGAGTGTCGCAACTGTCACGACTTCGACTCGATGGACTTTACCATGCAGAGTTCCAGGGCGGCTCGTGCACACTCGACCACGCTCGCCGAGGGAGAGGCGACCTGCATAACCTGCCACAAAGGCATCGCCCACGAGCTACCGGACATGAGCGACTACCACGGTACCGCCACCAGGCTACCCGACATCGAATCCTGGGTGGCGCACCTGGAGCGGGATGCTCCGGCGCATGGGTACTCGAGCAACTGAACCCTACCTCCTAACCGAAGAGCCCGCAGATTCGCAGCTCAATTGATCGTGGTGCGAATCTGCCGGGCTTTCTCCTGCAGCAGCGGCCTGCAGCAGCGGCAGGTACTCCTGCATCAGGGTGTCGAGATCCACGCGAGCGGCATTGGTGCTGATATTGATACCACCCAGCAAGGCGCTGCGTCTCGATTGCAATACCCTGGCTTTGTCGAATGCGGCCCTGGGGGAACGCACCGTGTCGCTGTGCGAGCAGTACGAGCGTCCAGTGGCTGACCTGGCAGCAGGCTCGCGAAATATTGGGTCTTGCAGCTGGCTGATGACCAGGTAAGGCTGCTGATTTGGCGTTGCAGGCTGGTGAGGCATACTCTGATTAGAGGGACGCAGGGTTATCACGGGCGACAAGGATCGAGTCGATATGCAACGCAATGAAGCCGAGAGGAGAGCCGACGTCATCGTGGTGGGCGCCGGCCTGGCCGGCCTTTCAGCGGCGCGGGAGCTCGAAGCGGCTGGACTGAGCTGCCAGGTGATGGAGGCGCAGGGTCGTGCTGGCGGGCGTGTCCGCTCCTCAACCGGTGAAAACGGCTACCCGATCGAAGAAGGGGCCCAGTTTCTGAATCAGGACATGACGGGCCTCGTCGAGCTGGTGCATGAAGCCGGAATGGAGCTGATGGTGAGCTCGGAAGGCGCGACGGCGGGCCTCGGGGCATCGGGGGTCATTGGAACAGATGATTGGTTGGGGGCGATGGATGAGGCATGGCCCGACCTGGTGTCCTCTGCGGGCTATCAGAGTGGTCGCCCCGACCGCTCGGTCGCCGAGCTGATTCAGGAGATTACCTCTGACGCCAAGGGCGCCGCTCTCATGAAAAGCTCGCTCTGTGAGCTGTTATGCCATGAACTCTCCGATATCAGCGCGCAAGGCGTGCTGGAAATCTATGCCAGGTATGACTCGCAGCGAGAGGATGGGGAATGTCAGGTGACAGGCCCCCTCGCTACCGTCGTCGCCCGGCTTGTCGATGGCCTGTTACGTGTGCCTCATTACCACACGGCCGCGATGGCTGTGTCGAGAGTGGCAGGGCCGGGTGGTGATGCATTCGATGTCGCCACCTCTCATGGTGCCTATCGCGCCGGCGCTGTCATCCTGGCGGTGCCACCGGTCGCCGCCCGTGAGATCGAACTACCCCCGCCTCTGGCAGACGAGGTTTGCGCCGCCCTTGAGAGCTATATCCCCGGAGCGATGATCAAGACCACCTTCGTTTATCGTGACGCCTTCTGGCGCCAGCCGGCCGACTGGCATGGCGGCCAGCCGATCAGAGAGGTCGTCTGCATCGATCCGATGGGTGTGACTCTCACGGATACGTCGAGGGTGGGAGAAGACGAGGCACGTTTGACGATGTTCACCGGCGGGAGACGCGCCCGCGATCTGGCCCAGCTTGGTCAGGCTGAGCGACAATCCGACGCCATCGATCTGCTGGTGCAGGCTTTCGATGACGGTAAGGCAAGGCAACCCATTGAAATGACGGATACCGTCTGGGTCCAACATCCCTGGTGTGGCGGCGGGTATAACGCACACATCCGTTTCGGAGGGATGCCGGATGCTGCGGCACGGCTGCGCGGGGTGGAAGGACGAGTGCTTTTCGCCTGCTCGGAGATCGCTGAGCGGTTCCCGGGTTACATGGAAGGTGCCTTGGATGCCGGCAGATCCTGTGCGGCTCGTTTGCTTAGGCTGCTGCGCTAAGCTTCTTGCCGAGAGGAAACGAACGAGTTGGCAGGTGAAGGTGGCTGGGGCAGACTCTCGAGCTGCGAGAGACCGGGCAGATCAAACATTAGCATGCTCATTAAAAAGTGCTTATGCTGAAGGCAAGGCCCCTTGCCCGCAACGGAGATAGCTCATGGCGACTCGAATCACGACCTCCCGCAGAGAGGACGGCATCACGCTGGTGAGGATCAGCTGCCCTGAACGACGCAACATCCTGGACGAGGCAAGTTACATCCAACTGATGGATGCGCTGGCTTCGGCCGAGGCGGACGATGGGGTCAAGGTCCTGATCATCACGGGCAGCGAGAACTGCTTTACCGCCGGCAACGACCTGGCCAACTACAAGGCACTGGCGGAGGCGACTGAGGTGCCGGCCATCACCTTCCTGCGTCGCCTGCATGCCTTTCCCAAGCCTGCCATTGCCGCTGCAGAGGGTCTCGCCCTGGGGATTGGTTCGTCGATTCTTCTGCACTGCGATTTCGCCTATGCGGGAAATTCCACGAAGTTCTACCTGCCCTTCATCAACTTTGCCCTGACGCCCCTGGGCGCCACGACACATCTGCTGCCCAAGCTGGCCGGTAACAAGTTGGCCAGTGAAATGCTCATGCTCGGAAAATCCCTTTCCGCGTCCCGTGCCTGTGACCTGGGCCTGCTGACTGATACCACCCCCGATGGCAAGGCGCTGGAGCAGGCGATCGACTGTGCCACGCGGCTTGTCGCCAAGCCCTCCGATACGCTGTTGGCCACCAAGGCGCTGCTGCGGGAGAGCGAAGCCGAAGCAGTGGGCCATGCCTTCGACCGGGAAGAAAGGCAGCTGCTGGAGCGGTGCCGCTCCGCGGAAGCCCAGAGTGCCATTGACGCTTTCTTTGCCAAGAAAGCGAGCCACTAGCGATAAGCGTCTAGCCAGCTGCTCGCAACTCCTTGCTGATCTGCTGTAATGAAGGCAAGACCAGCCGCGATAGAAGGGGACGATATGCAGGTACTTCATGTGGCAGTGGACGAGTCCAGGCGCTCATTGCAGGGCATCCACTTGGGCGAGCTGTTACATCGTCAGTGGGGCGGCACAATGGCGTTGGTTTCCGTCGTGGCGTCATCCGACCAGGTGGATAAGCGCCGGGCCGCGCTGCATGATGCGCTAGACCGGCAAGAGCTGGGGGCTTATCGGGAGTCACTCGAGATAGTGACAGGTGATGCCGCCGATGTGCTGGCCGGGCTGGCTTCCGACCCTGGCGAAGGGTTGCTGTGCATGACCTCCCATGGTCGACGTCCGGCGTCCGAGTTATTGCTTGGCAGCGTTGCGGCAGAAACCGTGCGCCGTGCTGGCGCACTGGTGGTGCTTGGCGGCCCCCGGTTCGATCCTGGCAGGCAGGGGCGTATCGATACCCTGATGGTCTGCGTCGATGGATCGCGCCCAGCTGAGTCGGTGCTCGAGCCTGCAGTCAATCTGGCCAGGCGACTCGATGCCAGGCTGCAATTGTTGCATGTGGTAGAGGTCGAGACCGATGCGGCATCAGTACTGCCTGGTGGTACGGGGCATGGCGACATCATGGAGTCGGGGTATGTGCAAAGCCTGGCGCGCCGGATTCGCGAGGCGGACGGTTTCGAGGTGGAGTGGGAAGTGCTGCATGGGGACAGCCCTGCAGAGGCTATCCACCGTTACCTGACTCCTTGTACCAATGCCATGGTTGTCATGACGACCCATGGACGCAGTGGTTTTTCACAAGTGGCCACAGGCAGTGTCAGCCGCGAGATATTGCACAAGGCGCACTGTCCGGTGGGGATTATGCGCCCGGTAAAAGGGGGGTGATGGCACTTCTTCGGGAGTTTTCACTATTTCGGATAGCGCCCGCTGCGGCGATTCTCCACCAGCACAGCAAGAATCACATTGGCTTCCCGCATGGCCTGTGTGGGGAGCTCGCCCTTGCGACGGGCGCAATGGCGCAGCAAAGCCTACTCCATACTGTGGGTGTTGAAAAAAATTTAAAGACCTCTGCAGCCCAGCCGATAAACCTTTATCACCTTTTGCAAACATGATCGCCAGCGGCGGGTGAGGTCTTGCTTTCGTGAGGCCTGCTTACTCGATGGGTGCGCGACAGCAGGGAGTGCGGGTACCCATGAAGACACCGCAGTGGCTGAGTTGGCGGGGCGCGAGCGATACCGATGCCGGTTCGGGAGCGGATTCGCGGCGGTTTTGGCTGGCCAACTGCTTCTTGATCATCGTTGCGCTGACTTCGCTGGTCTATACCGTGGTCAACTTTTTCCTGTTCGAGGCCATCCTGCTGGCGGCCGTCGAATTGGCCTTCTTCGTCATCGTCGTGCTGGCACTGGCCGACATGCGGGTCAACCGTAATATCGAGCGATCGGCCTGGGTGACGGTGTTGTCCTGTGGCGGCCTCTCGGCGTTCTTCTATTGGTACGTGAAGGCCGATGTCTCGGCGGCGGTATGGACGGTTTTCTTCGCTATCATCAATTTCTTCCTGCTCGGCACGCGCAAGGGCTTGCCAGTCTACTTGGTCTTCTTCGCGGTCATCCTCTCGATGACCGTTGCATACCGAGAAGATTGGGCAGCACTGGCATCGGGAGCCGCACTGACCAATATCCTCGGCGGGATGATGGCTTTCGGTGCCGCGGCCTACTATCAGGAACGGTCCCGGGAAGCCGCCCACGATAGGATCGAAGCCCTGGCCAACCAGGACAGCCTGACCGGCATCTCGAACCGCCGCCATTTCTTGCAGCGCTTCGAGCGGGATCGCCAAGCCTTGTGCCTCCTGGGCGGGCAGTATTCCCTGGTTCTCATCGATATCGACAATTTCAAGTCGGTCAATGACACCCACGGGCATGCCGTGGGGGACCAGGTCATTGTTGCTGTCACCCGACGCATTCTCTCGGCCGTTCGGTCTCAGGATCTGGTAGCCCGGTTGGGTGGAGAGGAGTTCTGCGTCCTGTTCTACGACTGCGGGGGCAGCGATGCCTGGCGCCGTGCCGAGGAGCTCCGTCGGGTTGTCGGTGCTGAGCCGGTGGCGGTGGACAGCCAGAGTGTGATGGTGACGATCAGTGCGGGGGTCGCCGATGGGGATCCTCGGTCCCAGGGGTTCAACGAGATGTTCGCGGATGCGGACAGGCGCCTGTATGCCGCCAAGGCAAGGGGGCGCGATCGGGTGGTGGGGCAGTTGTCGCCGTGATGTTGTTTCCGACGCCGCTTGCCGTTCGCTCTCGCTGGCAGGATTGCCTATGCTGGGCCTTGGCAGGGGCGGCTAAGGTGACATTTATCGCCTGACGGCCGGGGCCGAGAGCACAGGAAACCAAGCGATGTTTCGAAGCTGGGTCTATGACTCCCTCATCCTCAGGCTCACGGCCCGCTGGTATGCCGAGGTGCTCAAGCGCCTGCCCGCAGGTGCAGTATTGCTGGATGTCGGGATAGGCACGGCCGGGGCGCTGGCGGCCAACGCCGAGACGGTGAGGTGCAAGGGGGTGCGCATTACCGGCATTGATATCGACGCCGATTACATCGTCCGAGCAAGGCGCCGGCTCGAGGAGACAGCGCTCGGTGCCCATGCCGAAGTACGTCTCGAATCTGTCTACGACCACCGCGCCGGCCCCTATGACGCCGTTTATTTCTCGGCCAGCTTCATGCTGTTGCCTGAGCCCGAACGGGCGCTGCGCCACTGCACGGCATTGCTCAGCCCGGGCGGACGCATCTTCTTCACCCAGACCATCCAGCAGCGGCCCTCGCGCGGGATGGAGTGGTTCAAGCCCATGCTCAAGCGGCTCACCAGCATCGATTTCGGGCGGGTGACCTATGAAGATGCCTTCAAGGCGCAGCTCGACGCCGCCGGCCTGTCGCTGGAAGAGTTAACGGTGCTGTCGCGTCACGGCAATCGAGCCTCGTGCCTGGCCGTGGCACGACCACGAAGCTGACTCTTTCGAACCATTCCACGCTCAACGGCAGGATGTCCTGCGGGCTGTGAAAGGTCCATCACCGCATTGGCTTGCCTCACTCCACGTCCTTGGTGACAGGCTACGGTAGAGCAAATCAATCAAGAAAGCTGTTGCTTGCGTCAGCGGCCAGGGCCAGTAGCGCCAGGTGCCTTGATACAAAAACGCCGACTGAAGGTTCCGACATCGCGACAGTCGAACGGGACGGCATCTCCTTGCTCAGAGGGCTGGAAAGCCTAAAAGGCTTCCCATTCCGGCTCCTCTGCTGTCTTTCGCTGCTGACGAGATCGCGGCATGGGATCGCGATCCATTTCTACCTGGTTGGATGAAATGAAGCTGCTGGGGATGGCCGGTGCCAAGTTGCCCGTTGTTGAGGAGGATGACTTCTCTCCCATACGAAATGAGCTGACTGCATTTGCCAACAGTTCGGCTTGGGTCTGCAGTGATGAGGCTGCCGCTGCAGACTGCTCCACCAGTGCAGCATTCTGCTGCGTGACCTGATCCATCTGGCTAACCGCAACGCTGACCTGTTCGACCGCCTGGGACTGTTCCTCCGAGGCGGCGTTGATGTCGGCCATCAGCTCCGAGACCTGGCGAACGCTGCCCACGACCTGCTCCATGGCTTCGCCGGCCTGCTTGACCAGGGCGCTGCCGTCCTTGACCAGCTCGCCATCGAGGGTGACCAGCGTCTGGATCTCCTTGGCGGCCGTGGCGCAGCGCTGGGCCAGGTTGCGTACCTCGCCGGCTACTACGGCGAACCCTCGGCCCTGCTCGCCGGCCCTGGCGGCTTCCACCGAGGCATTGAGTGCCAGGATGTTGGTCTGAAAGGCGATACCGTCGATCACTGAGATGATGCTGCCGATCTTCTCCGCACTCTCTTCGAGTTCCTGCATCTTACCCATGGCCTGCGCCGTCTTGTCGCCCCCGTTATCGGCCAGCAGACGAGCATTGCGCGCAAGCTCGTTGGCCTGGCGGGTGTTGTCGGCGTTCTGCTTCACCGTCGAGGCGACTTGCTCCATGCTGGTGGCCGTTTCCTGGAGGCTCGCGGCCTGCTCTTCCGTGCGCTGGGAGAGATCGTGATTGCCCGAGGATATCTCGCTGGAGGCGGCATGGATGGCCTGAGCGGAGAACTGGATCCGGGCCACCAGCTCGCGCTGCTGGGACTGGGTTTCACTCAGGGACTGTAGGGCGAGGCCGATCTCGTCACGGCGTTCCACCTCAATGCGGTTGTCGAGGCTGCCGGCGGCAATCGCCTGGAAGTACTCGATCATGCGTCCCAAGGGCCGGGTAATGGCGCGAATCAGGGTCCAGCCGCCCAGGCTGGCTATGATCAATGCCAGGACGATCATGGCTGCGGTCAGCAAGCGCATGAAATCGGAGGTCGACTGGGCCGCAGCATACTCGGCACGGGCCACTTCCCCCTGAAGGTCGATCAGCTCATGCAGCGTCTGGTTGGCGGCAACGAAAGCGGGGCGTGTCGCCTCGATCATATGGGCAGATGCCTGATCGATCTGGCCGGCCTCATAAAGGGCGATGGCCGGCTCCACTCCCTGCTGTAAGAAGGCACGGCGCTGATCAGCATAGCGCTCGGCAAGCTCCGCCTCGCGTGGGGTCAGGAAGGTTGCCATGTAGGTCGTCCAGACCTGCTCCATCGCCGCGATATTGGCGCCCACGGCATCCAGGTAGGGTTGTCGGTTTGTCTGACTGGCTGCCTCGCCGCCGGCATGGTCATTGGTCAGGCTGATCTGGTTGAGCTCAATGATGGTGTCCCGCATCAGTTCATCGATGCGGGTCAGCTGTTGCACCGGCACCAGCCGGTCCTCGTAGATGGTGTCGATAGCGCTGCTCAGTGCGGTCATTCCGCGTATGCCGAGGCTGCCAACGATGGCAATCAGTGCGACCAGCAGGGTGATCAGCACGGTCAGTCGAGCTTTGATGGTGAGGTTCATCCCCGGATTCCTGGCAGGGTCAATAAGCGGCTAGCAAGCGATGCCAGAGATTGGCTGTGCGCATGCCTTTCATGTCAAGTATTATCCTCAAAATAATGACACAAAAGCTATGCATTGGGGTAGTATATTTCCAAAATGTACAGCTATTCTTGAGTATTGTCATTTATTCGCATGATATAAAAGGTTTTTATTGTAGGTGATCTGTACATGGTGATAGTGACATGCATGGGCCGCCTGATCAGATATCTAATATTCTTGATGGCGACAGACAGTTTCCAACTGCCGTTGTCATTGAAATCAGGCAGGGCGCAGGAAAGCTGAGTACTTAGTGCTTGCCCAGCCTGCTTACTGACACTGGTCAGGGAGCAGGCTGGTAGACGGGTTGGGAGTGAAGTGCTGGGCGGCCGTGTGAAGTCGCAGATTTATCAGAGTGATATCAGGCGTTGCGGAGTGATTCAGTGCGCCATGACAAGAATACTGTGAGTTGGCTAGGGCGAGTTCTTGTGCTCGTCTTCACGGACCTCGTAGTCGCCTTCCAGCACCTGCTGTTCGTGGTGGGAATCTCCGCCAGTCCGGGTGCGATAGCGCGTCTCCCGGTAGTGAAAGCCGGAGCCGACATCGCTAGCCTGCTCGGCGCGCATCTGCTCGAGGCGCTTCTTCATGCGATAGCGCATGATGGGCAGCATGGCCCAGCCGATCAGCAGGAAGAACAGGCCGAGCACCGTGCCGACGATCAGCAGCATGCCGAACAGCAGCCAGGTCAGGATCAGCTTCAGCCCGCCGAGCGGCCCGCGCGGCGTCTGGCGAGCGCGGGCACGCCACTGCTGTGCCGCGTGCCAGGCGGCGTTGCGGCGCGGGTCGTTGGGATCGGTCATGGATATCTCCAGCGCGAGCATGGCGTCGCCATCAAGGGGCGACGACGGGTGAATGGCTCTCCCTTGGAGGCCACGACTGGGTAAACGTTCCTGGGGTGCGACACGCTACCACGGTCGCTTCTGCCAGGGCACCTCTCACGCAGACGCGCTACAGCATCCGCCATAGGGCGGCGGTGACGATGCCGGCAGTGATCGCGGGCAGGGGTTTCTGCAGGAGCAGCATGACCGCCAGGGTGGCGACCAGTGCCAGCCGGGCGCCCCAGTCGCCATGCACGGCCATGGGGGTGATCACCGCCACCAGCACGGAACCGGCCATGGCATTGATGAAACGCTCTACTTTGGGGCCGATCGGTACCCGCGACATGATGAAGACGCCGCCGGCGCGGGTCAGGTAGGTGACGAGGGCCATGATGACGATGGCGGCGATGGCACCGGCCAGCGTGGCGGGAAGGGTCATGGTTGCTCTCCCTTGCGCGCCGGCAGCAGGAGGCCCACGAGCCCGCCTGCCAGTGCCCCGACGATGACATGGGAGTGAACGGGTAGCCATGCCATGGCCGCCAGTGCCGCCAGCGCGGCGGCGGCCCAGGGCAGCAGCATCGACAGGTCGCGGCGGCCGCCCACCAGCATGGCGAGCAAAAAGCAGCCCATGATCACGTCCAGGCCGAAGCGCTGCGGCTCCTCGATGCCGCTGCCGAACAGCACGCCGAGCAGGGTGCCGAACAGCCAGGTCACCCACAGCGCGATGCCCCCGCCCACCAGCATGCCGACATTGGTTTCGCCCTTCTGGTAATCGGCGGCGGCCATGGCCCAGTTGGAGTCGCTCATGATGACCACGCTGCCATAGCGCTGGGCCGTTGGCAGGTGGGCGAGCCAGGGCTGGATGGCGGCTCCCATCAGCAGGTGCCGGGCATTGATGGCGAAGGTAGTGGCGATCAGCGGCAGCAGCGGAATCTCCGGCCCCCACAGCTCCAGGGCGGCGAACTGCGAGGCGCCGGCGAAGACCAGGGCGCTCATCAGCATCGCCTCGAGGCCGGAAAGGCCTCGGGAGAGGGCGGCCACGCCGAAGGCCAGGCCGAAGACGACAACGAACAGCGACAGCGGCGCCATGCGCCGGATGCCGACGAGAATGCCGGCCAGGTCGAGCTGCGCGCTCTTCGGGCCTTGGCTCATCCTCGCCACGCCTCGGCGACTATCTCGTAGCTCCTCAACCGATCCTCGGCTTCGAAGACGTCGGTATTGAGCATCAGTTCGTCGGCGCCGGTCTGCTCGAGGAACTGCTCGAGCCCGGCCTTTACCGTCTCTGGCCCGCCGATGATCGCGGCGCCCAGGAACTGCTGGACCTGGGCCCGCTCCATGGGAGACCAGTCGAGGGCTTCCACCGGTGGCAGCGAACGGGTGCGCCCGCCGCGAACCAGGTTGAGGAACTTCTGCTGTGCGGTGGTGGCCAGGAACTCCGCCCGCTCGTCGCTTTCGGCGGCGATCACCGGCAGGCCGACCATGGCGTGGGGCTTGTCGAGTGTCTCGGAGGGGCGGAAATTGTCCCTATACAGGCGCAGCGCCTCATGCAGGTATCCCGGGGCGAACTGGGCGGCGAAGGCGAACGGCAGCCCTTCCCGGGCCGCCAGCTGGGCGCTGTAGCCGCTGGAACCGAGCAGCCATAGTGGCACGTGGGTGCCCTGGCCCGGTACCGCCCGGACCCGCTGTTCGGGCTGGGTTTCGCCAAGAAACCCTTGCAGTTCGGCCAGCCGCTGGGGGAAGTCCTCCACACCGGCATGGGGGTCGCGCCGCATGGCCTGCATGGTGGCGGCGTCAGACCCCGGAGCCCGGCCCAGGCCGAGGTCGATGCGGCCGGGATAGAGCGTTGCCAGGGTGCCGAACTGCTCGGCCACCACCAGCGGCGGGTGGTTGGGCAGCATGATGCCGCCACTGCCGACACGGATATGCGAGGTGGCACCGGCGATATGGCCGATCAGCACGGCGGTGGCGGCACTGGCGATGCCGTCGAGGCTATGGTGCTCGGCCAGCCAGTAGCGGGTAAAGCCGAGGCGTTCGGTCAGCTGTGCCAGGCTCACGCTTTCACGAAAGCTGTCGGCGATGGTGCCGCCCTGGCGGATGGGTGCCAGATCGAGCACGGAGAGCGGGGTATCGGCGAGTCGGGACATGATCGGGTTCATCCGCTAATTGGTTAGCCTGCTGTGTATTGCCACCAACATCGGGCCTAGCCCGGAAATATGCAATCCCTGCTGTCAGAAAACGCTGGCGGCAGCCTTGAGGAGCCGCAGAAAGAGCCCGCTCTCTCCGCTGTTTGTTGCAATACAGTAGTCAGGCGACAGCGCAGGCCTTAAGCTCAGCAAAAGGGTGAAACCGGACTTCAGCCATGTCTCTCATCGGATCGAACCGCGGCAACTCCCGCCGTGGCGCTACCCGTCGACGAAAAACCCCTCGCCAGCGCCGAAGAGGCTTCGATGGCTGGCTCGATCGCGCAGTGGACGTCGCCGTGATCACTGCCCTGATTGTCGGCGGTGTGGCCCTGATGCTGAACCTGTTGCTGTGATCTCTGCTGGGATGTGAGGTGGTATGCGCTTTCTGTTGACCCTTGCCCTGCTGGGCATGGTAGCGGCCATTGCCTGGTGGCAGTTCGAGGCGCAGATACCTTCTGAGTGGCATCCCTTGAAGCCGATTTCGGTGGATGACCCCCTGACCCCGGTGACGAAATGGAAGCTCCATCGCCTGGGCGACAGCCGCGATGACTGCCTGGCAGCACTGGCTACCGTACCCGAAGGGGCACTGCGCATGACGCCACTTGATGATCATGAGCCGGTAGAGGGCTGCCCGCTGGAGAACGTGGTGCGTATGCATGGCAGCGACGTCGACTTCAATGCCAGCTTCGTCGCCGCCTGTCCCTTGGCGCTGGCCTGGGTGATGTTCGAGCGGCAGCGCCTGCAGCCGGCCGCCGAGACCCATTTCGGCAGCCGGGTGGCCCACGTCGAACACTACGGCAGCTATTCCTGTCGGCGGGTCTATGGTCGGGAAACAGGTCGCATGAGCGAGCATGCCACTGCCGAGGCGCTGGATGTGGCGGCATTCCGGCTGGCGGACGGCCAGCAGATCGCCCTTCAGGAACACTGGGGTGAGGAGGGCGAACGAGGCGACTTCCTGCGTGAGGTTCGCGACGGCGCCTGCGATCTTTTCGGTAATGTGCTGGGCCCCGACTACAACGCCGCCCATGCGGACCACTTCCACTTCGGCATGCGGGGCTACCGGCTGTGTCGTTGATACCGGCTTCCGGTTAGCTGTCGCATGCGACCTCAAGCCCCCGTACACTGACTGTATCCTCCAAGGTCGCTGAGTAAGGAGACCGATGCTGGGATTTCTCCAGGGCTTTGCTTATGGCCTCTTCGTCACCTGCCTGCCGTGGCTGCTGGTCGGCATGGCCAATCCACGCCTGGCGGTTCCTACCGATTCCCCCAACCGCCTGCAGGTGGTCTTTCGCTACTGCCTGTTGATCCCGTTCCTCAGCATGCTGCTGTGGCTGACGTCGCTGTGGGGCGGTTTCGGCCCTAGCCTGGGCGGCTGGCTGGCCGGGCTGGTTGCGGTCCCCGTGGCGCTGCCCCTCGAACGTGCCTGGCGTAGCTGGCGGGCCAGGCGGCATCGCCGCCGGCTGGAGGCGCGTCTCGAAGCCGAGGCAGCACGTCGACGCACCGAGCAGGAGCGCGAGGCGCGCGAAGCCGGCGTGGCGGTACTCGACCCGTCACATCCCCCGTCAGACGCCGATGAGTTGATCATGGCCCTGTGCCGCGCCAAGCAAGCTCTTCTCGATACCAGGCGGCCCGACCTGGCGATCCAGGTGGACCGATTCTACAGTCGCTATCGCAACGTCATGGACGTGCTGGTGGCTCGTTTCGATAGCAGTGAGCTGGCCTTTGCGCGCTCCCGCGGGCTGGTCACCGAGGTCTGTCTGGGTGCAGTGGACAACTTCACCTCCATGGCCGCACAGGCGCGGGGGGTGATGGGGCTCGATGGGGACTTCGTGCGTCGCCGCCTTGAGCAGGACGGCACCAAGCTGTCAGTGGAGGAGCGGATTGCGCTGAAGCGCCGCCTGGAACTGATCGATGACACCGAGCTGCGACTGCGCCGCCTGGTGGCGCGAAACGAGTCGGCGCTGACGCTGCTCGATGATGCCGCCGTGGCCCTGGCGCGGATCGAGACGGGGCGTCCACAGGCATCGGTGGCCACCGACCAGGCCCTGGAGGAACTGCGGCGCTTCATTGGCAGGGCTGAGCGTTACGGGCGCGGGGGCCAGCGCTGAACCTGTCAGAATGCTAGCCTAGCATCAAGGACCTTGAGATAAGGGGAAGGTAGCATGAATCAATCGTCCGGACGCGGATCCCGCCTCTCCTTGCCACCGGTGGAGGAGATCGCCAGCGAGCTGGTTGAATCCCTGCCCGAGGTCGAGGAGGAGGCGACTCCCGGTGCAGATGACCCTGAGCTGAGCGAGATGGCCGACGCCTTCGTGGAGGAGGTGCTGGCCAGCGGTGAGGACGGTGCGGCACTGGAGCGTCAACGCCGTGCGGTGGACGAGATGGGCCTGGAGCTGCAACAGCAGGCGGCGCACAAGAGCGAGATGCTCCAGACCCCGCTGAAGAAGCTGGCGCACCAGGGCGATGACGGCGGGCCGGTAGCCCGTGCCTTGGTCGACCTGCGCGGCAGGATGGAGGAACTGGATCCCCAGCAGCACCGGCTCTCGCCCAATCGGCTCGACCGACTGCTGGCGCGAATTCCCGGCGCCGGTAGCCGGGTACAGCGCTACTTCCGCAAGTTCGAGAATGCGCAGCAGGCGCTGGATGCGATCATCGCCGACCTGGAGTCGGGACGCGACATGCTGCATCGCGACAACCTGACGCTGAATGACGACCAGGAAGCCCTGCGCGAGCTGATGGGGCGGTTGCAGCGTCAGATCGGTCTCGGGCGCCTGATCGACCGGCGCCTGCAGCAGGCGCTGTCCGGACTCGTTGCCGACCATCCCCAGCGCCCCTTCATCGAGGAGGAGCTGCTCTTCCCGCTGCGCCAGCGCATCGTCGATCTGCAGCAGCAGATGGCGGTCAGCCAGCAGGGGGTGCTGGCGCTGGAAGTCATCATCCGCAACAACCGTGAGTTGATTCGCGGGGTAGACCGGGCGATCCATGTCACCGTCTCGGCGCTGACCGTGGCGGTGGCGGTGGCCATGGCGCTGGCCAACCAGCGGCTGGTGCTCGATCGCGTCGAATCGCTCAATACCACCACCTCGGACATGATCGCCGGTACCGCCAAGGCGCTGCGCCACCAGGGGGTGGAGATCCAGACCCGGGCGGCTTCGGCCCAGCTGGACATGGAGGCCCTGGAGCAGGCGTTCGGTGACGTCATGGGGGCCATCGACGATCTTTCCCGCTACCGCCAGGAGGCCCTGCCTCGCCTGGACGAGCAGATCACCCGGTTGGCGAAGCTGTCGCGCCAGGGAGGGGAGGCGATCGACCGACTCCAGCGCGGCAGCGAAGCCCAGCCCGAGTCGGTCGAAGAGAAGACGTCACCATCGGAGCGGCGCGGCGACAGCTAGTCGGCACCCGGCAGGCGAGACTATCGCCTGCCGGGGCGCTCGTCGCGGTCGTCCTCGGGAGCGGTGTCGGGGGGTGTGGTATCGGGCGGGCTGCCCGGAGGCCCCTCATTGCGCCAGGCATCCCGGAACGCCTTGCGCATCAGTTCCCAGGACTCCTCCATGCCCTGGCGTAGCGAGTCCCAGGCCGCCTCGCTGGCGTGCTGTAGTTCATCGAGCCGGCGACGTGTTTCGTCGCGACGCTGCTTCAGCCGCTCGATATCCTCCTCGTACTTGACCTGTGCCTCGTCGCTGGCCTGACGGGCCCTGGCGGCCAGCTCGTCGATCTCGGCGTTCCACTCGTCCAGCCGGGCCTTCATCTGCTCGACGAATTCGTCGCGTTTGCTCATGGTCTCATCCCCCGTCCTGTCCCGCTATCGCAAGACTCTTCTCGCTTGAGCATGAGATAGAAGCCGGCTTCCCACAAGCGTGGCCAAATCGCTCATGTCTCCCACGCCACCCGGTCGCGGCCCTGATGCTTGGCCCGGTAGAGCTGGCTGTCCGCCTGCTCCAGCAGCTGTTCGCAGGTGATCCCGCTGGCGGCGGGAACGGTGCTGGCCACCCCCAGGCTCGCGGTGACCTGGTCGGAATGGTCCGAATAAGCATGGGGGATTGCCAGCGCTCGAATCGCATCACGTATGTGTTGGGCGACCAAGCGGGCACCCGCGAGATCGGTATCGGGCAGTACGCAGACGAACTCCTCCCCCCCGTAACGGGCCACCAGATCGGTCGAGCGGGTGACCACGCCGGCCAGGGCATCGGCGATCGCACGCAGGGTGTCGTCGCCGGCGACATGGCCGTAGTGGTCGTTGAAGTCCTTGAAGCGGTCGATGTCGATGAAGATGACTGCGAGGGGCTTGCCGGAGCGCCGAGCCCGCTGCCACGAGGCCTCGAGGAAGGTATCGAACTGGCGCCGATTGGCGATGCCGGTAAGTCCGTCGACGGTGGAGATCTGGTGCAGCTGATCGCGCTGGTCGAGGCCTCGCTGGAAGGCATGGAGGAGCTCATCCAGGCTCTCGACCAGATGGCCCAGCTCGTCATCGCCATGGTGTTCCAGATTGGGTTTGCGCCACTGGCCGGGCTGACTGGGGTTGGTCTCTATGATGGCCGCATGAACCTGCAGCAATGGCCGGGTAATGAAGGCATGGAAGACCACCACCAGCAGAGCGGCGATGGCCAGCGCCTTGAAGACGCCCAGTGAGAAGATCAGCAGGCTTCGATCCATGAAGTCCCGGGCCAGGCTGTCGAGTGCCAGCGTCATTTCGATATCGCCTACCGGTTCGGTCGGCGAAGCGGTACCCAGATCGTATATCAGTACCTCCTGGTAATGCAGGATGTCGCCGAAAAGCGCATGGGCCAGCCAGCTGCTATCGGGCGACACGTCTCTTTCACGCGAGGCCATGCTGCGGCCGAAGTCGTCTCGAATGACCACGTCGGCTACCCTGCCGCCGCTGAACAGGCCCTCCACCACCTGCGTCGCGAGTTCGGGGTTGAGCTGGAAGGCGGCTTCCGCGGCGGTGCCGTGAACCAGATCCAGCCGGTGCTGGGTCTGATTCTGTACCTCATGCCGCATCTTGCGGGCGTCCAGGGCGAGTTCGATGGCTCCGGCAATGATGCTCAGCAGCAGCGCGATGGAGAGCGTCAAGACAGCCTGCTTGGCGGTCAGGCTGCTGCGGCGTGGGCGTTGCTGGCGCGCTGGGGGAGCTGCTGTCATCGCTCCGCATCCGCGTCATCGCTTGATTCGAGCCCTACGACCTCAGGTGGTTCGGGGGGGCGAAGCCTGTCGATGGCAGCCTGCAGGCGGGCCACATAGGCTTCGGGCACCGAGGGGTGGCAGGCGAGATAGAGCTGGGCTTGCTGGAAGCCGAAAAGTCGTTTCAGGTCAATTTCCGCCTCGGCGGCAAGATAGTCGGCTGCCTGCTCACCCGTGACCCAGACATCGATGAGACCCGATTGAAGGCGATTGATATTCTCGCGCTCGCTCGTTGCCAGAACGATCGATGCCCCCTGACTTGCCACGAACTGCCCCACGGCATCCTCACGAAAGCTACCCACGCGCAGCTCCTGGAGGTCCTCCAGCGAGCTGGCTTCTATGCCAGAGTCCGCCTGGGTAAAGGCCGCCCACTCGTTGGTCGCCAATGGACCGATCCAGGTGAAGTGGGGCTCACGATCACTGGTACGTGTCGTCGAATAGACACAGTGGTTATCCTTCAACTGGGCCTCGGTATAGGCGCGGGCCCAGGGAAGCAGCCGAAACCTGGCGGAAAGCCCCGCCTCTTCCAGGGCGGCCCGCAGCAGCTGGGTCGACTCGCCGTCGATGTCGCCGTCATCCGTCAGGTAGTTGTAGGGCGGATACTCCTCGGTATTGAAGATCACCTCGGTGCTAAAGATGTCGCCGAGCTCACCCCGCTGCCTGAGGGCATCCAGAGCCGCCTGCATTCGTGCCACCAGGTCCGGGTCGGTATCGCGATGCAGGGCGTAGTAGAGATCCGATTCGCTGATCGTCAGTACCGACATGAAATCGGTGATGGGAAGGTCGTGCTCCTGCATCAGCCAGAACGCCACATCCTCACCGTAGGCCCAGAGGTCGACCCGTCCTCGGTCGAGCATCATCAGAGCGCTGAGATTGGACATCGCCAGGCGCAGCTGATCGGCGGGAACCCCGGCCTCTTCCAGTCGCTGGGCGCCGATGTCCTCACGGATGACGGCGACTCGATAGCCGCCATTCACCAGGTCGTCGAGACTGTCGAGCTGGATGCCGCTGTCGCGCCGGGCGATCAGGACAACCCGGTCGGTGGCGATGGGCCCGACCCACTGGAACAGCGCCTCGCGCTGCTCGGTGCGGGTGGTGGAGAAGAGTACCGTGCCGGGCTCGGCCAGGGCGGTGTCGTAGCCGCGAGCCCAGGGGTAGAAGAGGACGTCTTCCCGGGTCAGTGGGGTTTCGGTCTCTTCGAAGATGCGCTCGAGGATCTCGATGGAGATGCCTTCCAGCCGCTCCTCTCGCTTGTAGTTGTACGGCGGATACTCTTCGGTAATGAAGGTGAGGCCGTCCAGGCTGGCAGAGGCCGGGACAGGCAAGAGTAGGCAGACCGCGAACAGTAGCCATTTTCTCATGCGGCTGTCGTTGCCTCCTGTGTGGGTATTATTATGTGCCAATTTCCATGGAGAACGTGGCTGCTGGCGGCAGCTGTCGGAACTAACCTAGTCGATACCTTTCGTAAAGTCATCTTCACACCGCCAACGCAAGCGCCGTCCCTCCACATGGGACCGTGCCGCACCCCTGGCGAGCGTCGCCGATACTGCCGGCATGCGGTAGCGAAATGCCAAGCCGTCAGTGAATGCTCCCGCTGCGTCGTTAGCTGGTAGGCTATGAGCCGAAAGAGCCCACCCACGGCAAGGAAAGTACACTATGAGCGCGGTACCTGTGGCTGCCGGCGACACGCCCCGGCAGCGGGCGTCGAGAAAGGAGATCTTCGGCTGGGCGATGTTCGACTTCGCCAACCAGGCCTTTACCCTGCTGATCATCACCGTGGTCTTCGGTGAGCTCTTCACCACGGTGATCGTCGGTGACCGGGGAGACGACTATCGGCTGGCCAACCTGCTGTGGAGCCTCGCCCTGGCGGTGAGCTACCTCATGGTGGTGATCACAGGCCCGCTATGCGGTGCGGTCATGGATTACCATGCGGCCAAGAAACGTTTCCTGTTTGTCAGCTACCTGGCAACGGTGGGTGCCACGGCGATGCTCTATTTCGTGGAGCCCGGCTATGTGGTGCTGGGCCTGCTGCTGATCGTGGTTGCCAACTACGCCTACTCCATGGGCGAGTCCTTCATCGCCGCCTTCCTGCCAGACCTCGGTCCGCCAGAGGATATGGGCAAGATATCCGGCTTCGGCTGGTCGCTGGGCTATGTGGGGGGGCTCTTCGCCGCCGGCTTCACCCTGCTGGTACTGGGCGAGGCCACCGCCGACAACTTCGAGCGTATCCGCTGGGTGGGGCCCTTCGCTGCCGGCTTTTTCCTGGTAACGGCCATCCCTACCTTTCTCTGGGTCAAGGAGCGGGGCACACCGCAGCCGCCAGGCAAGCCTTACCGGCAGATCGCCTGGGAGCGGGTCGCGACGACTCTGCATGAGCTCAGGCATTTCCGCGATCTGGGCATTTTCCTGGTCTCGCTGCTGTTCTCCATGGCGGGGGTCTACATCATCATTGCCTTCGCCTTCATCTACGGTGCCCAGGTAATCGGCTGGGACGAGGCGATCCGCAATATCATGTTCATCATCGTCCAGATCACCGCGGCGGCAGGTGCGCTGGGGTTCGGCTTCATCCAGGACCGCATCGGTACCAAGCTCACCTACCTGTTCACCCTGACGCTATGGGTGGCGGCGATCTTCGCCATCTGGGCCACGCCGGAAGTCACGGCCTTCCTCAACGAAAGCCTTGGGCTCGAGTGGGAGGCGCAGCATCTCTTCCTGGTGGTGGGCTGCCTGGCCGGGCTCAGCCTGGGCTCGAGCCAGTCGGCCAGTCGTGCCCTGGTGGGTCTCTTCTCGCCTACCCGCAAGGCGGCCGAGTTCTTCGGCTTCTGGGGGCTGGCCAACAAGCTGGCCGGTGTCATCGGAATCATCGGCCTTGGGCTGCTGCAGTCGGTGGTTGGCCTGCAGGCCTCCATCCTGCTGTGCGCTGCGCTGTTCATCGCGGCGATCCTGATCTGTCTTGCCGTCAATCAGGCGCGTGGCCAGCAGGCGGCCCGCGACTGGGAGACGAGAAACCCGATTCAGGGAAGAGCAGGCTAGTGTCGCTGCTGCAAGATCCGCTGCTGCTCCTATTGGTGGCCATCACTTTTCTGGTGGCCGGCACCGTCAAGGGTGTCATCGGCATGGGTATGCCGACCGTATCGCTGGCCTTGTTGACGGCCACCGTGGGACTACCCTCGGCAATGGCGCTGCTGCTGGCACCCACCATCATCACCAATATCTGGCAGGCACTGGTTGGAGGATATCTGGTGCAGATCCTCCGGCGTCTGTGGCTTTTCCTGTTGGCGTCCACGGTTACCGTCTGGCTGGGGGTGTCGGTGCTGGCCAGGGTCGACGTGCGCTGGCTCTCTGCCCTGCTCGGACTGCTGATCATCTACTATGCGCTGTCCGGCCTATTCCGCCTCGGGGGAGGGGCGATCATGCGCCATGGCCGCCATGCCGGGGCGGTGAATGGTGCCTTGACCGGACTGATCACCGGAATGACCGGTTCATCGGTCTTTCCGGGTGTCGCTTACCTGCAGGCGCTGGGCCTGCCTCGGGACATGCTGATCCAGTCCATGGGCGTGCTGTTCGTGGTCACGACCGCGGCGCTGGGGTTTTCCATGGGGGAGCAGCGTCTGCTCACTGTCGAACTGGCGTTGCTTTCGCTGGTGGCGGTGGTGCCCGCACTGCTCGGCATGCAGTTGGGGCAGCGACTCCGACACCGGCTGTCGGAGGCTGCCTTTCGTCGCGTTTTCCTGACCGGCCTGCTGGTCATGGGAAGCTATCTACTATTGAGCGCACTACTCTCCGGCTAATCGGCGAGGAAGGCACGGATCCTGTCGCTGGCCTGGTCGATACCGACGACGCCATCGAGATGGCCGCGGTTGCCGTCGAGAGTGACCAGTTCCACCGAGGTGCCGTCGGCACCAATCATCTCGGCGGTATCGCGGACGCCTTCTGGCGCGAAGACAAGGTCGTTCTCGCTGTAGAGAATGAGCGTCGGCGCGTCGATGTCGGCCAGCCCCTCTTCCACGCTGTCGCCGTGACCGGTGACAAATGCCTGGTTAGCCTTGACCAGATAGAGCAGGTGGTTGGCGTCGGCGATCTCGGCCCGGGCCGCGGCGATGTCGTCGAGAGTCTGCTCGATGGCGTAGCGGGCGTGGATGTCGCGGGTCGGATCGGCGTCTTCGTCAGCCCAGCTGCGGTCGAAGGTCTCGTTGGCCCACTGCCAGTGGTTGGCGTTCAGGGTCACCAGCTTGAGCGCTTCCCGCAGGCCGTCCAGGGGCGCCTCGCCGTCGTAGTAGTCGCCGTCATTCCAGTTGGCATCGACTCGTATGGGGGCCGCCCAGGCGCTCAGGGTGGCGAGTAGCCAGGGATCGCTCTGGCCCCCGCCGATGACCGGGATCAGCCGTTCGACCCGCTCCGGGTAGGCGCTGGCCCACTCATAGGCCTGCAGGGCTCCCATGGAGGGACCCATGACCGCGTGCAGCTGTTCGATGCCCTGGCTCTCCAGCAGCGCCTTCTGCACCTCGACGAAGTCGCGTATGGTCACCAGCGGAAAGTCCAGCCCCCAGGGTTCGTCGGTTTCCGGGTTGATCGAGGCAGGGCCGGTGGTGATGACATTGGGGTCATGGGCATTGAGATTGACCAGGGTATCCGAGGAGATGATGTAATACTCGTCGGTATCCAGCGGCTTGCCGGGCCCGATGATCGCATCCCAATAGCCCGGTGCGGCATCGTCCTCGGCATAGCGGCCCGCCGCATGGCTGGTGCCCGAGAAGAAGTGAGTGATCAGGATGACGTTGTCCTTCGCCTCGTTGAGGGTGCCGTAGGCCTCCCAGCCGATCCTCACCGGGGCGATGGTCTCGCCGCTGACGGTGGTGTACTCGTCCATTTCGAAGACCTGCTTCTCCACCAGGCCATCCCAGGCCAGGGCGGCCGAGCTGCATGTCAGCAGAGCGCTGATACACAGGGTTGCGCCGACAAGGCGTTGCCCAGTGGGGGAATGCTTTGCCGAGACGGGGGTCGAATACTCGAAGCTGTCTTGCATGTGGCTATCCTTGTTGTAGTCATTCGCGCAATAGTCGTCAGATCACGCCAGAACCTTCATGGTCCTGGGCGATAGGCGCTCTTCAGTACAGACAGCAGGCGCAGAGGTGTCAATGCCAAAGGGGCTGCCTCCGACAATGGCCAGGGGAGATGTGCTATGAGCCGTGGTGACGGGTCAGTCCGACGGACCGGGCTGGGTATGATGCTGCTGTTCTGGATACTGTTCATCGGTGCCGGTGTCTGGTGGTTTCACGGTTTTCTCGAGCAGCAGCGCAACCCCAACGCCCATCTTGTCAATGCAGTGAGCGGGCAAGACGAGCCGGTTGTCCTCGAGCGCAATCGGTCGGGCCATTTCATGGCCACCGGACGCATCAATGGTGAGCCGGTGGAATTTCTGCTCGACACAGGCGCCACCTATGTCGCCGTACCTGCGGATCTGGCGGGACGGCTCGGCCTCGAGCGCACGGGATCGGCCTGGTTCAATACCGCCAACGGCCGTGTGCGTGGGGATCTGACGATGCTCAATGAGGTCAGTTTGGGAGGGTTCACAGCGGATCAGGTGAGAGGCTCCATCAGCCCGGGGCTGGACGGCGACGTGGCTCTGCTGGGGATGAGCTTTCTCAACCGTTTCGATATCGAGATTCGCGATGCCCGGATGATCCTGCGCCCGGCACAGCAACCCTGAGGAGCTCATGACCGACCAACCGAGAGGCCGACGCGCCGAAAGACCCAAGCAGATACCGGGACCTGGCTGGCTGGATGTCGTCTGGCGGGTCAAGCAGGAGCTGGCTGACGACCGGGTCAACCTGCTGGCGGCCGGCATTGCCTTCTATGCTCTGCTGTCGCTGTTTCCCGCACTTGCCGCCGTCATTTCCCTATGGGCGCTGGCCTTTGATCCTCATGAGATTGTCAGTCAGATCAGTGAAATCAGCCGCTTCATGCCGCCGGGTGGGGCGAGCCTGATCAATGAACAGGCGCAAGAAGTCAGCGAAAGCACCGATACGGGGCTGAGTCTGACCGCCATCATCAGCCTGTTGGTAGCACTGTTCGTGGCATCCAAGGGCGTGCGTGGCCTGATGGTGGGGCTCAATGCCGTCTATGGCGAGGATGAACGGCGCCCTTTTTTCCAGCGTTTCCTGGTCGTTGCCATTCTTACCGTGGGGCTGATCCTGATTTCCCTGGGCGCCACCATCTTCGTGGCATTCTTTCCCCTGGCGATCGGCATGCTCGGCCTGGACAGCACGGCGGTCAGGGTGATCGGCTGGCTGCGCTGGCCGGTACTGCTGCTGGTGATGATGCTGGTCATTGCTGCGCTATATCGCTTCGGCCCCTACCGCAGTGCGCCGCGCTGGGAGTGGGTCAGTGTCGGCACCGTGATTGCGACGTTGCTGTGGCTGCTGGGTTCCGGCGGGCTTTCGCTCTATGTTCGCCATGTGGCCGACATGGCCGAGCTGTACGGTTCGCTGGGTACCGTCGTGGTGATGATGCTCTGGTTCTGGCTTTCAGCCTTTGTGGTATTGCTTGGTGCCGAGATCAACGCTGAAATGGAACGACAGACCCGCAAGGACACCACCATCGGCGAGCCGCGACCCATGGGCGAGCGTGGTGCCCATGCCGCCGACACCCTGGGCGCCAAGCGCCCCTGGCGACGGCCCAAGCCAACCCAGCATGGAGACGAATCATGAGCCTGACCCAGCGACTCGGCATCGAGCTTCCCATCCTTCAGGCGCCCATGGCCGGCGTCCAGGGCTCGGCGCTGGCCGTCGCGGTATCCGAGGGCGGCGGGCTCGGCGCCTTGCCCTGCGCCATGCTGAGCCCCAAGGTCATGAGCGACGAACTTGAAAGGATTCGAGCGCAGACTTCACGGCCGCTCAATGTCAATTTCTTCTGCCACCTGCCGGTAGAGCCGGATCCTGCCAGCGGCGCGCGCTGGCATCAGGCGCTGGCGCCCTACTATGAAGAGATGGGCCTCGACATCGACAGCGTGCCGGCTGGTCCCGGCAGGCGGCCCTTCGACGCCGAGGCCTGCAATGTGCTGGAGACATTCCGCCCCGAGGTGGTGAGTTTTCACTTCGGCCTGCCGTCTCCGGTGCTGCTCGAGAGGGTCAAGGCCTGGGGGGCGACGGTGCTCTCCTCGGCCACCACGGTGGAGGAGGCTCTGTGGCTCGAGGCGAATGGTGCCGATGCGGTGATCGTCCAGGGGCTTGAGGCGGGTGGGCATCGTGGGATGTTTCTCACCGAGGACCTCACCACCCAGGTTGGCACCCTGGCGCTGCTGCCCCAGGTGAAGGCGGCCGTCACGCTGCCGGTGATCGCCGCCGGGGGCATCGCCGACGCCCGGGGCGTGGCGGCGGCGCTCGCACTGGGAGCGGATGCGGTGCAGGTCGGAACCGCCTTCCTCTGCTGCCCTGAAGCGACCACCTCGTCGCTGCATCGCCAAGCGCTGCAGAGTGATGCGGCGCGCCACACCGCATTGACCAACCTCTACAGCGGGCGGCCGGCGCGGGGCATCGTCACGCGACTGATGCGTGAGCTTGGCCCGATCAGCCCCCTGGCGCCGGCCTTCCCGCTGGCCACGTCGGCCATCGGCCCGTTGCGCAGCGCCGCCGAGGCGCTGGGAAGCGGTGACTTCTCGCCGCTATGGGCCGGCCAGAATGCCAGCGGTTGCCGCGAAGTGCCTGCCGCCGAACTGCTGCAAGAACTGGCCAGCGAGATTTCCTGATACTCCAATGACGCGGTGGCGACAGGGCTGATATCATGGATGCATGAACAGTGTTTTGCCTGTCGCGCCGGTCACGGCCTCTCTCGATGATCCGTTCTACTACCTGGCGAACTTTCGTTTCGTTCTCGGCTGGGTGAGCGAGCGTCACGATGATCTCTTGGGTGACGGCGAGCGTCGCTTTATCGCCGACTTCGATGCGTTGCCGCGGGCTTCCCAGGCGCTGCTGGTGCGCATGGTCATGCGCAAGGGCGAGTTCTTCCGTACCACGAAGCTGGTCTATGCCGAGATCGACGATGCCCCGGTGGCGCTCGATGCGCTGATTGATGCCGGCTGGGTCGAGGCCGACCCGGTGCTGAGCCTCGGCGAGCTGTTTCGCCAGCTGCGCCTGGCCGAACTGCGCCGCGTCCTCGCAACGGAGATTGCGGCGGCGTGCCTGCCGGCGTCGGCGGCCAAGTCGACGCTGTACCAGGCGCTGTCGGGGCAGCCGGAAGGGGCGCGCCGGCTGGCCAACTGGGGGGATGTGGCAGCGCTGCAGGGGGAGCGGGTCGTGCGGCTATCCATCATGGCCATCTGCGACCGCCTGCGCTTGATGTTCTTCGGCAATCTGCGCCAGGACTGGTCGGAGTTCGTGCTGGCCGAACTGGGCCTGCAGCGCTTTGAGCGGGTTGCCTTCTCGCCCGAGTCGCGGGCCTTTTCGAGCCGCGATGAAGTCGATGCCTACCTGGCGCTGCACCGGCTGCGCGAACGGCTCGAAGAGGGGGAGCTCCCCGAGGCGCTGCACGCCGAGGTGCCGACGGTGCCCAAGGGCAATGCGTGGCTGGGCGAGCGCCGGGCGAGGCTGCTTTATCGGCTGGGACAGGCCGCGGAGCGTGGCGGCCAGCAGGCACTGGCACTCCAGGTCTACGGCGAGGCCGACAGCGGTGGGGATGGAGGCGGAGGCCATGTCGATGCCCGCATCCGCCGCCTGCGCCTGCTGGAGCGCCTGGGTGAGCATCAGCGCGCCTTCGAGCTGGCCTCTGTCATGGTGTCCCGCAAGGAAGCGCTCGGCGAGACTCTCGACGCGCAAGCGCCCGATGAAAGAGAGAGCCAGGCCCTCGAGCGGCTGCTGCCGAGGCTGCGGCGCCGGCTGGGGCTGGCACCGGAACCGCAGCAGGCGCCGCCCCCGCCCGAGCGCTGGGACCTCTGCCTGAGGCGCCCCGTCAGCGACGAGGGGTGGCCGCTCGGCGTGGAGCGGGCCGTCTGCGCCCACCTGGGTACCCCGCAGGCACCGGTGCACTATGTGGAGAATGCGCTGATCACCGGGCTATTCGGCCTGCTCTGCTGGCCGGCGATCTTCGCCCCGCTGCCCGGCGCCTTCTTTCATCCCTTCCACAGTGGCCCGGCGGACCTCAATCGAGCTGACTTCGTGTCACGCCGTCGCGAGCGGTTCGCGGCCTGCCTGGCCCAACTGGATGACGGACGCTACCACGAGACCATTCTCGAGACCTGGCAGTGCAAACGGGGCCTCGCCTCGCCCTTCCTGCACTGGGAGGCGCTCGACGAGGCGCTGCTGCTGCAGGCCTTGGCCAATATCCCCGCCGCCCACCTGCGCGCCTGCTTCGCGCGGCTGCTGCTCGACCCCCGAGCCAACCGGGCGGGCCTTCCCGATCTGATCCAGTTCCTGCCGGAAGCCGATGTCGCGTCACCCGCCTATCGGCTGATCGAGGTGAAGGGGCCCGGCGACCGGCTGCAGGACAACCAGCGCCGCTGGTTGGCGTACTTCCGGGCGCACGGTATTCCCGCCGTGGTGTGCCATGTGACCTGGCAGGACGAGGCGGTAGGATCATGACCGCGAAGGATGGGCAGTATCGCGTGGCGGTACGCGCGCTGTGCGACTTTACCGCCCGTGAAGGCGATCTCGACCATCGCTTCACCCCCTCGCCCAGCGCCCGGGAAGGCATCGCCGGGCATGTCCTGGTGGCGGGCCGGCGTGGTGCCGGTTATGAAGCCGAACTGCCGCTGTCGGGTAGCTACCGGGGCCTGGTGGTCAGCGGCCGCGCCGATGGCTACGACCCCCGGGCCAATTGCCTGGAGGAGGTCAAGACCCATCGCGGCGACCTGGCGCGCATGGCGGCCAACCAGCGCGCCCTGCACTGGGCCCAGGTGAGGGTCTACGGTGCCCTGCTGTGTGCCGAGCGAAAGCTCGAGACGGTGACGCTGGCGCTGGTCTATCTCGATATCGCTACCGGCCGCGAGACCTCGCTGACCGAGGAGGCGAGTGCGGCAGAGCTGGCGGTGTTCTTCCAGGCCCAGTGCCGGCGCTTCCTGGCCTGGGCCGAGCAGGAGAGCCGTCATCGCCAGGCGCGGGACGACGACCTGCTCCGGCTCAGCTTCCCCCACCCCGAGTTTCGCCCCGGCCAGCGGGAGCTGGCCGAGGGGGTCTACAAGGCGGCCGCCACCGCACGTTGCCTGCTGACACAGGCGCCCACCGGCATCGGCAAGACCATCGGCACCCTCTTTCCGCTGCTCACGGCCATGCCGCGCCAGGGCCTCGACCGCATCGCCTTCCTGACCATGAAGACCCCGGGACGCCGCCTGGCGCTGGATGCCCTGGCCCGGCTGGGAGCCGGCGGCGGCGGGGAGCATGGCGAAGAGCGCCGACCGCTGCGGGTGCTGGAGCTGGTGGCCCGCAGCAAGGCCTGCGAGCATCCCGACAAGGCATGCCATGGCGAGGCCTGCCCGCTGGCAGCGGGTTTCTACGATCGCCTGCCGGCGGCGCGCCAGGCGGCGGTAACCCGGGGCTGGCTCGACCGCGAGGCACTGCGCGAGGTGGCGCTAGCCCATGAGGTCTGTCCCTACTACCTGGGGCAGGAGCTGGCCCGCTGGTGCGACGTGACGGTGGGGGACGTCAACCACTACTTCGATGCCGGCGGCCTGCTGCATGGGTTGGCCCAGGCCGACGGCTGGCGCTTGGCGCTGCTGGTGGATGAAGCCCACAACCTGGTCGAACGGGCCCGGGCCATGTACAGCGCCGCGCTCGACCAGCGACACTTCAGCCGGCTGCATCGCTCGGCGCCGCCGGCCCTGGTCCGCCCCCTGGGGCGGGTGGTGCGGCAGTGGCAGGCGCTGGTTCGCGAGGCGGGGCCGGCGTCGGAAGGGGAGCCGGGGCGCCCGGCCTACCGCATCCTCGAAGGGCTTCCCGACAGGCTGGTGGGAGCGCTGCAACTGCTGGCCGCCGCCATCACCGACTATCTGGGCGAGCACCCGACCGGCTCTGACCCGGAACTGCAGGAGGGTCTGTTCGAGGCGCTCGCCTTCTGTCGCCTGGCCGAATCCTTCGGTGATCACTCGCTGTGCGACCTGACGCACCATGGCAGAGGTCATGCCGTCGTCGGGCTGCGCAACCTGGTGCCGGCCGACTTCCTGGCCCCGCGCTTCGCAGCGGCCCGGAGCTGCGTCCTCTTCTCGGCCACGCTGAGTCCCGCGCATTACCATCGCGACCTGCTGGGCCTGCCGGAGGCGAGCGCCTGGCAGTCGGTATCCTCGCCCTTCACCAGCGACCAGCTGGAGGTGCGCATCCAGGGCGGTATCTCGACACGGCTACGGGACCGGGCGGCCTCCGTCGAGCCGATCGTCGCCGAACTGGCAGGGCAGTATCGGCAACGTCCGGGCAACTACCTGGCCTTCTTCAGCAGCTTCGCCTACCTCGAGGCGGTAATGGCACGCCTGCGCGAGGCCCATGCCGAAATACCCGCCTGGGCCCAGACCCGCGGCATGCAGGAGGCCGACCGGGATGCCTTCCTGGCGCGCTTTCGGCCGGGTGGCCGGGGAATCGGCTTTGCAGTGCTGGGTGGCGCCTTCGCCGAAGGCATCGATCTTCCCGGGGATCGGCTGATCGGTGCCTTCATCGCCACCCTGGGGCTGCCCCCGTTCGACCCCTTCAACGAGGCGCTCAAGGTCCGGCTGGAGAGCCGCTTCGGTCGTGGCGACGACTATGCCTACCGTATCCCCGGCCTGATCAAGGTAGTGCAGGCGGCCGGCCGGGTCATCCGGGGGCCGGAGGACCGCGGCACGCTGGTATTGATCGACGACCGCTTCGGCCATCGCCACGTTCGCAGCCTGCTGCCGACCTGGTGGCGGCTCGGGCAGTGTCAGTGAGGCCGGGGCGGGATCTCCTCCACCCGTGTGGCGATATCCTCGTCGGCTTCGTAGAGCGCCTCTAGTTCCCTGGCCGCCTCCTGGATGGTCTGGATCTGTTTCTTCTCGTTGCCGAACACCGCCAGCTGACGCATCAGCGCCTCTTCGTCATGGGGCCGGAAGGTGTCGATGGTGTGCTGGGCCTGGTCGGGCGGGATGCCAAGGCCGACCAGGGCGTCGCGGGTAAGCTCCAGGCTGGCGGGCAGCAGTTCGCGCACGATGTGGATGACGCCGGCCCGCATCAGCAGGTGGGCATGGTAGCGGTTGCGGGCCCGGGCATAGAGCTTGAG
Source organism: Halomonas sp. ANAO-440 (assembly GCF_019915905.1). Lineage (NCBI taxonomy): Bacteria > Pseudomonadati > Pseudomonadota > Gammaproteobacteria > Oceanospirillales > Halomonadaceae > Halomonas > Halomonas sp. ANAO-440. The sequence continues at coordinate 61,177 of NZ_JAHXBV010000039.1, forward strand.
GTGGGGAAACTGTCGCCTCGCCTGCTCGACGATACGCATGGACGCCTCGGGGTCTCCCACCGCCACGACCAGTACCCGGGCCTTGTCGGCGCCGGCAGCCTTGAGCAGGTCGATGCGCGAGGCGTCGCCGTAGTAGACCTTGTTGCCGTAGCGCCGTACCACCTCGACCTGCTCGGCGTTGATGTCGAGCACGGTGTAGGGAATCTTCAGCCCCTGCAGGGCGCGCCCCATGATCTGGCCGAAGCGCCCGAAGCCCGCAATGATGATCTGGGGGGACTCGTCCCGGGGGCTATCGTAGGTCGGCTTCGTCCGGGAGGGGGCGTAGAGCCGACGCAGGCCATGGACATGCAGCTGGAAGAGCAGCGGCGTGACCACCATGGAGAGCGAGATCACCAGGATCAGCAGGCTGACCAGCGACTGGTCGAGCAGGGCGGCGGCGGCCGCGGCGGAGAGCAGCACGAAACCGAATTCGCCGCCCTGTGAGAGCAGCACGGCGAGGTTGGCAGCCTCTTTCCAGCTACCGCCATAGAGCCGCGTGGCGATCAGCAGGCTCAGCGCCTTGAGCAGCACCAGTCCCAGGGTCAGGCCGAGCACCACCAGTGGGATCTCCGCCAGCAGGCCGATCTCCGCCATCATGCCCACGGCCATGAAGAACAGCCCCAGCAGCAGGCCGCGGTAGGGCTCGATGTCGGCCTCGATATTGTGGCGATACTCCGAATCGGCAAGCAGTACGCCGGCAATGAAGGCGCCCAGGGCCATGGAGAGGCCGGCCAGCTCCATCAGCAGTGCGGCACCGATCACCACCAGCAGGGCGGTGCCGGCGAAGACCTCGCGGCTGCGAGTGGCGGCAGCATAGTGAAACAGCGGCCGCAGCAGGAAGCGTCCACCGACGATCAGCCCGGCGAAGGCGCCCGCGGCGAGAATCACCTCGCGCAGCAGCGGAGTCGCGCCGTTGGTCATCAAGGCATCTGCGGCGAGCAGGGGAACGATGGCCAGCACCGGAATCGCGGCCAGATCCTGGAACAGCAGCAGGGCGAAGGCGTGGCGCCCGTGGCGGGTCTGCAGCTCCTTGCGTTCACCAAGCAGGTGCAGGACCAGCGGCGTGGAGCAGAGTCCCAGGCTGAAACCCACCACAATGGCGGCGGCGGGCGACAGCCCCAGCCACCAGGCAGCCAGGGCGAGCAGCAGGGTGGTGACGCTGACCTGCAGGCTGCCGAAGCCGAACACGGCCTTGCGCATCACCCGGAGGCGGGAGGGCTTGAGCTCGAGGCCGATCACGAACAGCAGCAGGACGATGCCCACCTGGGAAAACTGCAGTACGCCCTGAGCGTCCGGCACCAGGGCCAGCACCGAAGGGCCGATGACCACCCCGGCGGCCAGGTAGCCGAGCACCTCGCCGAGCCCCAGGCGCTTGAACACCGGCACGATCAGTACCGCCGCGGCGAGAAAGATCAGCACATTGAACAGCAGTCCGCTGGCCAAGAGTCACTCCTTTCAGGTTGGGCAAGGGAGGACCATTCTACCCGACAAGAGACATTGATCTTTTCCTTTGCAATTCACTGCAAGCAATTTGCGCGCCATTTTTCGCCGATTGCTCTCTTGCGGCAATCGTAGCGGGGCAGTGAGACCTGGGCTGACCAGCCCAGGCGGAGGGTACTGCAGGCGCCAGAGTTACAGAGCCTGACATTTTGCTACGGCTTTGGTTTGTGACGGTAACCTGGCCGTGCTACTCCTAGAGGACCTTCTGTTACTGAATCGACAAGGAGATGTCCGATGGGAATTGAAGTAGGTGGTTTATTAGGCCTTATCTGGCTGATCATCCTGGTCTGGGCCATCGTCAAGGTGGCGAAGAGCCCGGCTGGCCCCGTGGCCAAGCTGCTATGGATCCTTGTCCTGTTGCTCTTCCCGCTGGTGGGGTTGATCGTGTGGCTGTTGATGGGCCCCAAGGGTTAGGGGCCTGTCTCAGCAGGTCGCTCCGGTCTCTACCCGCACCCGGCCGAAGTTGCTGACGACGACCCTGGCGCCGGTATCGTGTCGACCGCATATCGTGAAAGTGCCGTTGTGCCCGGCCGGTCGCCCCAAGGGGCCATAGCGCACCGGCCGACCATCCTGACGATAGCTGACGGATACCACACGGCTGTCGTCCAGAATACGGAGCACCTCGTCGCTGCCGATATTGCCTCCTTCGGCACGGCCCTGTATCACCATCAGCGGGGCCGTCCAGTCACCGTTGTTGCAGCTAAGGGCATCGTGGCTGGGGCAGACGGTGACAGTGGCACGGCGAGCGATGGCCGTGTTGCGGGCCAACGCCAGTGCCGACTTGAGCCGCAGCACCTCGGCCGATACCTCTTGGCGAGCGCTCAGTGTCTGGAAGGCGGGGATGGCCCAGCCGAACAGCAGGGTCATGACCGCAATGGCGACCAGCAGCTCGACCAGGGTCAGGCCGCGCTGGTCGGCCAGAGAAGCGGGACCGCCGAGCAAGGCGGCGCCGACTGGAGCGTCCGTGCGCATGGTGCTCTCCCAGAGTGAAATCCCTTATCAGATGGGCTTTTTTACTCTAGTCGGGCCTGGCGAGGCTTCCGTAAGCGATGTCTGACAGAGTGTGTAGGCATCCTGCCGAACGGGCTGTATGCGAACGGCGAGGGTGGTGCTTACTCCTCGGGCTTCTGCTCCTGCAGGTAGCGATCGCGGTGGGCGCTGGAACAGAACCACTCGCCCCGGTCGCGCAGGGCCTCGTTTTCCGGTACGTGGACCTGGCACCAGCGACAGCGAACCATCTGGCCACCCTCCTGGCGCTTGTCATCCTCAAGCAGTTCCTCCTGATTGAGCTTCCATTCGCGGTACATGCGGTAGAGTTTGAGGCCGGCGAAGAACAGCACGGCGAAGATGATCAAACGAATGAGCAATAGGTTCATCCTTTTCTGGCTCCCTGATGAGAGGGTGTCTACTAAGCTAATACGTTAGCCATGCGATATTGAAACCAACCTCAACGCGCTTTAAAAAAGCGCGTAAGCTCTGGTTTTCATCGGGTTTCGTCTTGCCTGGCCGTCGCTCGTGAGGTTCGTAAACTCCCTCTGGGGCGAGCGGCTTTGCCAGCCGGACGCCCTTGCGGGACAATATGAATACATTGGATTCTCAAGAGATTTCTACGCCCATGCAAGACTTGACGCTGGTAATGGCTCAATTGGACCCGCTGGTGGGGGACATTCCCGGCAATGCCGACCGTGCCATCGAGGCCGTACGTGAGGCGCGTATCGAGCATGGTGCCGATATCGTGGTGTTCCCCGAGCTGTATCTCAGCGGTTATCCGCCTGAGGACCTGCTGCTGCGACCTTCCATGGAGACCCGTTTGCGCGAGGCACGTTCCCGGATGGCGGCCAAGGTTGTCCGTGACGTGCTGGTGATCATCGGCTATCCCGGACGCCGGGAGGGTAACGGCTACAACCTGGCGGGGTTGCTTTACAACGGTGAATGGCTCGACGAGTACGCCAAACAGGTGCTGCCCAACTACCAGGTGTTCGATGAACGGCGCTACTTCGCTACCGGTGAGCAGAGCCTGGTGATCGAGCACAAGGGAGCGAAGCTCGGCCTGTTGATCTGCGAAGACCTGTGGGATGGCGCGCCGGTTCGAAAGGCCCGCGATGATGGCGCCGAGATACTGATCACCCTCAATGCCTCTCCCTACCATCAGGACAAGCCGGGCGAGCGCCTGCGCCTGCTCGAGCAGCGTGCCGCCGAGGTGGGGCTTCCGGTGGTCTATGTCAATACCATCGGCGGTCAGGACGAGCTGGTGTTCGACGGTGGCTCGGCCTGCGTGGATGGCAGTGGCGTCTTGCGCGTTTTGGCTCCCTACTGGCAGGCGGGCCTGATGCCGGTCCAGTTCGTGCAGGAGGGTGGACGCTGGGTGCCGCAGGAGGGGGAGATCGAGCCCCCGGAGGAGCCGGAGGAGAGCCTCTACTGTGCCCTGGTCAGCGGCCTGCGCGACTACGTCAACAAGAGCGGCTTCGATGGCGTGGTGATGGGGTTGTCCGGTGGCATCGATTCCGCCCTGTCGCTTGCCATCGCCGTGGATGCGCTGGGTCCGCAGCGGGTCCAGGCGGTGATGATGCCGTACCGCTACACTGCCGATATCTCACGCGAGGACGCCGCCGAGCAGGCCCGGATGCTGGGTGTCGGCTATCAGGTCCTGCCGATCGAGCCAATGGTGGATGCCTTCATGGCGACCCTGGTAGAGACCTTCGCCGGCACACAGCGGGATACCACCGAGGAGAACCTGCAGTCGCGCTGTCGTGGCGTGCTGCTGATGGCGATCTCCAACAAGAAGGGGTTGATGGTGCTGACCACCGGCAACAAGAGCGAGATGGCGGTGGGCTATGCCACGCTCTATGGCGACATGGTCGGTGGTTTCAATGCCCTCAAGGATGTCTACAAGACCTGGGTCTATCGGCTGGCCCGCTGGCGCAATACCCAGTCACCGGCGATACCCGAACGGGTCATCGAGCGCCCCCCCTCTGCCGAGCTGGCGCCGGACCAGAAGGACAGTGACTCGCTGCCCGACTACGATGTGCTCGATGCCATCCTGATGCGCTATATCGAGGGCGACATGAGTGCGGAGGCGATAATCGAGTCGGGATACGATCGTGACGACGTCTATCGGGTGGTCCAATTGGTCGACCGCTGTGAATACAAGCGGCGTCAGGCGCCGGTAGGGGTGCGGGTGACGCCGCGGGGCTTCGGTCGAGATCGTCGCTACCCCATCGTCAACGGCTGGCAGCCGGGCGAATAGGCCGAAAAAAAAACCGCGATGTCTCATCGCGGTTTTTTTATTGCAGGCCGTGGCTCAGGCGGAAAGTGCCTGGGCGCTGACATGTTGAGGCCGGAAGGTTCGGCCGCGCAGCCGTTCGTTGCCGGGATCGTTCTCGATCAGCACCTGCAGCACCTCGCGGGCGCGATCGCGCATGTCGAGGCCCAGGTAGCCTTCCACCATCACCGCCAGTGCGTCGCGGGTGGCTTCGGCCTCGGGATAGTTCTCGACCACCCAGCGGCCGCGCTCCACGGCCGCCAGATAGGCGCCCTTGCGCAGGTAGAAGTCGGCGACATGGAGTTCATGCCGCGCCAGCAGGTTGCGCAGGTAGACGATGCGCTGCTGGGCATCCGGTGCGTACTCGCTGTCTGGATAGCGGCTGACCAGTTCACGGAAGTCGGTATAGGCGTCCCGCGAGGCACCGAGATCACGCTTCGATATGTCGATCAAGCGCAGTCGCTCCAGGCTGAAGCGGCCTGCTTGCCAGGAGGAGAGTCCGCGCATGTAGAGCGCGTAGTCGGCCTGAGGGTGGGTGGGGTGCAGGCGAATGAAGCGGCTGGCTGCGGCGCGGGCGGCCTCCCAGTCATTCGTCTCGTAGTAGGCGTAGATCAGCTCAAGCTGCGCCTGTTCGGCATGACGGCCGAAGGGAAAGCGGGTATCGAGCGCCTCGAGACGAGAGATCGCCGTGGTGTGGCGCCCTCTCTCCAGAGCCTCCCGGGCCTCTTCATAGAGCTCTTGTTCGGCGACGCCGGCGAACTCGTCCTGGTCGTTCGAGCCTGACCTGCCGGCGCAACCGGTGACCAGGGCAGTGGCCAGCAGCAGGGCGACAAGGCGTGTAGCGATGGTGGAAACGCGCATCCTGATCCTCGTGTCTAACATCCCGTGTCGGCCATGGTAGGATTGGCCGTAACCCGTCCACTATAAAGCACCTTGCGTGAAAACGCAGTCCTCCGGTGCCTTCCCAGCGATAGCCCCTATATGCCCCAGATTTTGGAAGCCCAGCAACGAGTGCCCGTTTCCCTTGCCGGAGTCCGACTGGACCAGGCTGCCGCAGAGCTCTTTGCCGACCATTCACGCGAACGGCTCAAGGGCTGGATCAAGCAGGGTGCCCTGACGGTGGATGGCCTGGCCGGCAAGCCCAAGGACAAGGTCGCTGGCGGCGAGTGGCTGCGCCTCGTCGCCGAGCTCGAGGATGATACCCGCTTCGAGGCTGAGGATATTCCCCTTGACGTGGTCCATGAGGACGACGAAGTGCTGGTCATCAACAAGCCGGCGGGGCTGGTGGTCCACCCGGCGGCGGGCAATCCCGACGGCACGCTGCTCAATGCACTGCTGTATCACTGCCCGACGCTCGCCATGGTGCCCAGGGCGGGGATCGTGCATCGCCTGGACAAGGACACCACCGGGTTGATGGTGGTCGCCAAGACATTGACCGCCCAGACCGCGCTGGTCGACCAGCTGCAGACGCGCACGGTCTCGCGGGAATACGATGCCGTGTCGGTGGGAGTAATGACGGCCGGGGGAACCGTGGATGCGCCGATCGGTCGGCACCCCAAGGACCGCAAGCGACAGGCGGTCACCGCCAACGGCAAGCCCGCGGTGACCCACTACCGGGTGGTGGAGCGATTCCGCGCCCACACCCATGTACGTTGCCGGTTAGAGACCGGGCGCACCCACCAGATCCGCGTCCACCTGGCCCATCAACGCTTTCCCCTGATCGGCGACCCGGTCTATGGGGGGCGCCTCAAGCTGCCGCCAGGCGCCAGTGAGGGGCTCAAGGATTTGCTGCGCGGCTTTCCCCGCCAGGCGCTGCATGCCCGCAAGCTGGCCTTCGATCACCCTGCCAGTGGCGAGCGAGTCGAGTTTCGTGCCGCCCTGCCCGATGATCTGCTGATGTTGATCGACTATCTCCGCGACGACCGCGAGGCAATGCTATGAGCGATGCTCCTCACCTGCAGCCCACCCTGATCGAGCCGGACTGGCCGGCTCCCCTGAGTGTCGGTGCCTTCGTAACCACTCGCGAGTCCGGTCCCAGTCAGGGAGACTTCGCCAGTTTCAATCTGAGCGACCGGGTGGGTGACAACCCCAATCATGTGGCGCTCTGCCGCCGGCTGCTGACGGATGAAGTCGACAGAGACAGGCCGCTGTTGTGGCTGAATCAGGTACATGGCGCCCGGGTTCAGGCCAGCTACTCCGAGGCCATGCCCGATGCCGATGCCGCCGTGGCCTTCGATTCAAGCTACGCGTGCGTGGTACTTACCGCCGACTGCCTGCCAGTCTTCTTCTGCAATCGGCAGGGCACCCGGGTGGGCGTGGCCCATGCGGGCTGGCGCGGGCTGGCCGGCGGCGTGCTGGAAGCCTCGGTGGCGGCGCTGGGCGTGCCACCGGAAGAGGTAATGGCCTGGCTGGGTCCGGCGATCTCCAATGCCCAGTTCGAGGTCGGCCCCGAGGTGCAGCAAGCGTTCTCTGGGGTCCACCCCGAGGCAGAGGCCGCCTTCGACCCGAGCCCCTATCGCCTGGGTCATTTCATGGGCGATCTATACAAGCTGGCCCGGCTGCGGCTGGAGCGGCTTGGCGTGTCTCATGTCAGCGGCGGCCACTTCTGTACCGCCTGCGAGTCGCGCTTCTACTCCTATCGCCGTGATGACGGCCGAACCGGGCGGATGGCCAGCGTGATCTGGCTAAGGTGAGCTTGGCTTTCAGGCGCCGCTCTCTGGCATAGCCTGACCTGTGTCAACCTGAACCCCCTTTCCCTGGCGGGCGACTTGAAAGCCGGCCACGCTGACTCCATTGATACTGTCAAACGCGATATGACAGGGCCAAGCGGCGCGTCCAAGCAGCGCCGCCACCCCGATGGAGGAGTGATCGAATGCGATTCGACAAGTTTACCGGCAAGCTGCAGAACGCCGTGGCTGATGCACAATCATTGGCCGTGGGGCGTGGGCACAACCAGCTCGACCCCGGCCACCTGCTGCTGGCGCTACTTGATGCCAGCGACACCGGCGTCAAGGCGCTGATACAGCGAGCCGACGGCGACCCTGCCCGGCTGCGCGACAGCCTGGTGGGTTATCTCGACGACCTGCCCCAGGTCAGCCAGTTCGAGGGGGAGGTGCAGCCCTCCCGTGACCTGATCAAGCTGTTCAATCTCACCGACCGCGAGGCGCAGAAACGCGGTGATCAGTACATTGCCAGCGAACTGGTGCTGCTGGCGGCGCTGGAAATGCGCCATGGCGTGAGCAAGCTGCTGACCCAGGCCGGCGTGACGCGCAAGTCACTGGAGACGGCCATCAATAGCTTGCGGGGTGGCGAGCGGGTCGAGGACCCCAATGCCGAGGAGCAGCGCGAGGCTCTGGAGAAATACACACTGGACCTCACCGAGCGGGCCGCCAGCGGCAAACTCGATCCGGTGATCGGCCGCGACGACGAGATCCGCCGTACTATCCAGGTGCTGCAGCGTCGCACCAAGAACAATCCGGTGCTGATTGGTGAGCCCGGCGTGGGCAAGACCGCCATCGTCGAGGGCCTGGCCCAGCGCATCGTCGACGGCGAGGTGCCGGAAGGGCTCAAGGACAAGCGGGTGCTGTCGCTGGACATGGGCTCGCTGCTGGCAGGGGCCAAGTTCCGCGGCGAGTTCGAGGAGCGCCTCAAGTCGGTGCTCAAGGAGCTTGCTCAGGAGGAGGGCCGGGTGATCCTGTTTATCGACGAGCTGCACACCATGGTCGGCGCCGGCAAGGCGGAGGGTGCCATGGACGCCGGCAACATGCTCAAGCCGGCGCTGGCCCGCGGCGAGCTGCACTGCGTGGGTGCCACCACCCTGGACGAGTACCGCAAGTACATCGAGAAGGACGCTGCCCTGGAGCGCCGCTTCCAGAAGGTGCTGGTGGAAGAGCCCTCCGAGGAGGACACCGTGGCGATCCTGCGCGGGCTCAAGGAGCGCTACGAGGTACACCACAAGGTCGATATCACCGACGGTGCTATCATCGCCGCGGCCAAGCTCTCGACCCGCTACATCACCGACCGGCAGCTGCCCGACAAGGCCATCGACCTGATCGACGAGGCCTCGTCGCGCATCCGCATGGAACTGGACTCCAAACCGGAGGTGATGGACCGGCTCGACCGGCGGCTGATCCAGCTGAAGATGGAGCGTGAGCACCTCAAGAAGGAGACCGATGAGGCGTCGAAGAAGCGGCTCGAAAGCCTCCAGGAGCAGATCGACGATCTCGAGCGTGAATACGCCGACTTCGACGAGGTCTGGAAGGCCGAGAAGGCCAGCATTCAGGGGGCGGGGCAGTTCAAGGAGGAGCTCGAGCGCGCGCGCATCGACCTGGAACAGGCGCGTCGCCAGGGCGATCTCGCACGCATGTCGGAGCTACAGTACGGGGTGATTCCCGAGCTGGAGCGAAAGATCGCCGAGAGCAGCGAGGCGGAAGCCGATACCTCCCGGCACCAGCTGCTGCGCTCCAACGTCACCGAGGAGGAGATCGCCGAGGTGGTATCGCGCTGGACCGGCATCCCGGTGGCCAAGATGCTGGAGGGCGAGCGCGACAAGCTGCTGCGCATGGAGGAATCACTGCATGAGCGGGTGATCGGCCAGGATGAGGCGGTTACCGCCGTGGCCAACGCCGTGCGCCGCTCTCGAGCAGGTCTCTCGGACCCCAATCGCCCCAACGGCTCTTTCCTGTTCCTTGGCCCCACCGGGGTGGGCAAGACGGAGCTATGCAAGGCGCTGGCCCATTTCCTCTTCGACACCGAGGAGTCCATGGTGCGCATCGACATGTCGGAATTCATGGAGAAACACTCCGTGGCACGGCTGATCGGTGCGCCTCCCGGCTATGTCGGCTACGAGGAGGGGGGGTACCTTACCGAGGCGGTGCGTCGCCGGCCCTACTCGGTGCTGCTGCTCGACGAGGTGGAGAAGGCCCATGCGGATGTGTTCAATATCCTGCTGCAGGTGCTGGAGGACGGTCGCCTGACCGATGGCCAGGGTCGCACCGTGGATTTCCGCAACACCGTGATCGTGATGACCTCGAACATGGGCTCGGACATCATCCAGCGCATGGGCGGTGATGACAGCGACTACGAGCAGATGAAGGAGATGGTGATGGCGGTGGTCGGCGACCACTTCCGGCCGGAGCTGATCAACCGCATCGACGAGGTGGTGGTGTTCCACGCCCTCATGCAAGAGCAGATCCAGGCCATTGCCGGCATCCAGCTTGATCGCCTTCGCGCTCGGCTCGCCGAGTATCAGTTGGGGCTGGAGGTCAGCGACGAAGCCCTTGCCCAACTGGCCGTGGTGGGCTTCGACCCGGTCTATGGTGCCCGGCCGCTCAAGCGAGCGATCCAGAGCCGCATCGAGAATCCGTTGGCCCAGGATCTGCTGGCGGGCAAGTTTCGTCCCGGCGACGTGATACGTGTGACCGCCGAGAACGGGAAATTGTCGTTCAGCGCCTGACACAAAGCGTTACGCAGTTGGTCGGCCACGATATTGCCGACTGTCTACACTGAATACAGGTTGCGTCCTGTAACCCCCTTGCCCGCCAGCCTTTTACCGGCGGGCTTTTTTATTTTAAATCTTGCGGAGATTCACCCCCTGGGCTAGCAAAAATCGCTTGGCGGTTGACACTGCTGCGGCGCTATTGGAATCTTGACCGTTCCTGATTTGCGGGCGCGGACTCTGCGGGCAACCCCCCATTACCGCGTGACGGGTAGGCCGTGTCGCCTTTACCCGCCGAAGGACTACCGGGACCGGGCCAACCGCCCGTCCTGGCCAACGCCCCGACGCGGTTAACCGCCGTGAAGGGAACGCATGATTTATGGCGCGAGCGCAGCAATAAATCTGAGTTCCCGAATGAGAGTGCAGGCCCCAACAGGGCCAATTGCCAGGGTTTGGCATCAGGTGCCGGCGTATCCGGCAGCGACATACCGTCGCACTCGAACCCGTGCCCGCCTGTGGGCGCGGATCGCACTCGAGACCTCCAGGGGAGAAACACACGTGGAACTGCTTTCCGGCGCGGACATGATTGCCCGATTCCTGCAGGATGAGGGCGTCGAATATATTTACGGCTATCCCGGTGGCGCGGCGCTGCACATCTACGATGCGCTGTTCCGCCAGGACAAGGTCAAGCACATTCTTGTGCGCCACGAGCAGGCGGCGACCCATGCCGCCGACGGCTATGCTCGGGCCTCGGGCAAGCCCGGCACGGTGCTGGTGACCTCCGGTCCCGGCGCTACCAATGCCGTTACCGGCATCGCCACTGCCTACATGGACTCGATACCCATGGTGGTGCTGTGTGGCCAGGTGGCCAGCCACCTTATCGGCGAAGATGCTTTCCAGGAGACCGATATCATCGGGGTGACGCGGCCCATCGTGAAGCACAGCTTCTCGATCAAGCACCCGTCCGAGATTCCGGAAGTGCTCAAGAAGGCCTACTACCTGGCTTCAACCGGCCGTCCCGGCCCGGTAGTGGTGGACATTCCCAAGGACATGACCGCCCCTACCGAACGCTACGAGTACGTCTATCCCAAGAAGATCAAGATGCGCTCGTACAACCCGGTGGCCCGTGGTCATACCGGCCAGATCAAGAAGGCCGTCGACCTGATGCTCAAGGCCAAGCGGCCGATGTTCTACACCGGCGGCGGTGTGGTCACCGGTCGGGCCAGCGAAGGTCTCACCGATCTGGTGAAGCGGCTGGGCTATCCGATCACCACCACGCTGATGGGCATCGGCTCCTACCCGCAGAGCGATCGTCAGTGCCTGGGCTGGCTGGGCATGCACGGCTCCTATGAGTCGAACATGGCGATGCACCATGCCGACCTGATTATCGCCATCGGGGCGCGATTCGACGACCGGGTCACCAACAACACCTCCAAGTTCTGTCCCACGGCCAAGATCGTGCATGTAGATATCGACCCCAGCTCGGTCTCGAAGACCGTGCGGGCGGACGTGCCCATCGTCGGGCCGGCGGGTAGCGTGATCAACGAGATGATCAGCCTGCTGCAAGGCAAGGAGATCGAGCATCCCGACGCGCTGGGCGAGTGGTGGCAAAAGATCGAAGGCTGGCGCGAGGAGCGGGCGGGCAAGCTTTACGAACCCTCTCACTCGGGTGAGGCGCTCAAGCCGCAGGAGGTGATCGAGGCGCTCTGCGAGGCCACGCGTGGCGAGGCGTACGTGACCACCGACGTGGGTCAGCATCAGATGTTCGCGGCCCAATACTACAAGTTCGACAAGCCCAATCGTTTCATTACCTCCGGCGGGCTCGGCACCATGGGCTTCGGCTTCCCGGCGGCCATGGGCATCAAGCAGAACTTCCCGGATGAACAGGTGATCTGCGTCACCGGCGAAGGCAGCTTCCAGATGATGATGCAGGAGCTGTCGACCTGTAAGCAGTTCGGCGGCGGCGTGAAGATCGTCAACCTGAACAACGCCTCGCTGGGCATGGTGCGGCAGTGGCAGGACCTCAACTACAAGTCGCGCCATGCGCACTCCTACATGGAGTCGCTGCCCGACTTCAGCAAGCTGATCGAGGCATATGGCTTCACTGCGCTGCGGGTGGAGACGAAGGATGAACTCGGCCCGGCGCTCGAGCGCACCTTCGCCGACAACCATGAGCTGGTGTTCCTCGACGTCATCGTCGACCCGCGCGAGCACGTTTATCCGATGCAGGTGCCACTGGGCTCCATGCGTGACATGCTGCTTTCCAAGACGGAGCGGACCTGATGCGTCATATCATCTCGATTCTGATGGAAAACGAACCGGGCGCTCTGTCTCGTGTGGTGGGGCTGTTCTCGCAGCGCAACTTCAACATCGAGACGCTGAACGTGGCGCCCACCGAGGACCCGTCGCTCTCACGGCTGACCGTGACCACCGTGGGCGACGACCGGGTCATCGAGCAGATCACCAAGCATCTCAACAAGCTGATCGACGTGATCAAGCTGGTCGACCTCACCGAGGGCAACCACATCGAGCGCGAGCTGATGCTGGTGAAGGTCAAGGCCCTGGGGGCGGCCCGCGACGAGGTCAAGCGCACGGTGGATATCTTCCGCGCGCAGATTGTCGATGTGACGCCGAGCCTCTACACGGTGCAGATCACCGGTGACGCCGGCAAGCTGGATGCCTTCCTCCAGGCCATGGGGCCGGTGGGCATTCTCGAAGTGGCACGGACGGGGGTATCCGGTATTGCCCGCGGGGATAAAGTCCTCAGCCTCTGATTCGTACCTCTTGACGCCTTCCAAGCCGCCCTTCGGGGCGGCTTTTTCGTCTCAGCGTTCCACTACCTCGTCCCACAGGGCCTGGATCAGCGGGCTTCTCAGGCGGCGATTGAGCACGCACAGCCCGACGTCGTAGTGGGGCAGCTCCGGCTTGACCGGCAGCACCCTGACCCGCTCGAGGAGCGGGCTGTTGTCGAGCACGATCTTCGGCACCACGCCGACCCCGAAGCCCAGGCCGACCATGCTGACGATCGCCTCGTGGCCGGCGACCTGGGCATAGATGCGCGGGGCGACGCCCAGGGCCTTGAACCAGGTATCGCTGTACTCCCGCGACAGACCTGCCTCGGAGAGAATCATCGGCACGTTCTGCCACTGGGTGGTGGAGGGGGATTCGGGCGTGCCGGGAATCCAGTCGGCCTGGGCGGCGGGGGCGATGAAGACCAGCGGCGAGCGAGTCAGCGACTTGAAGGCCAGCGGACCGGGCACGCTACGGGGGCGAGGCGTGATCGCCATGTCCTCTTCGCCGTCGAGTACCCGTGACATGGATTCGGCGGGGTCGCCGGTATGCAGCTTGAGTTCGATTCGCGGGTGGCGCAGGCGAAAATCGCTGAGCAAGTCGTAGAGGAAGCTGTAGCTGGCGGTGACCGAGCAGTAGATGCTGATCTCGCCGGCGAGTTCGTCGGCATGTCGGCTCAGCGTGTGGCGCAGCACTTCCCACTGCGCCAGGGTGTCCCTGGCGTAGTCCTGGAAGTGCAGGCCCTGGGGGGTCAGGGTCACATGGCGGTTGTCGCGCTCGAACAGCGGTACTTCCAGGTTTTGCTCCAGTTGGCGAATGGTGCGCGAGAGCGTGGAAGGGCTGACGTGGCAGAGTTCGCTGGCACGACCGAAGTGCAGCGTATCGGCAAGGGCGAGAAATTGCTTGAGGGGTCGCATGTCCATGCTCTGATTATTTCATATTTCGGCATGTCATATTGCAAATATAGCGTTTTACGCAATGTCGGTGCTGGCGTAAGGTGGCGGCATCGGATGGCAGGAATCCCAGTGCCGCGACAGACGGCGCGGGTGGCCATCAACGCTGACACCTCAAACCTTCGGTTAACCACTTCAGGAGCACAACATGCGCGTTTATTACGACAAGGATTGCGATCTCTCCCTCATCCAGGGCAAGAAGGTCACCATCGTCGGCTATGGTTCCCAGGGCCATGCCCATGCCAACAACCTGAAGGAGTCGGGTGTCGACGTCACCGTCGCCCTGCGTGCCGGCTCGTCCTCCGCGGCCAAGGCCGAGGCCGCAGGCCTCAAGGTCTCCAGCGTGCCGGAGGCGTGCAAGAGCGCCGACGTGGTGATGATCCTGGCGCCGGACGAGAACCAGAAGGCTATCTACGAGAACGAGGTCGAGCCTAACCTGAAGCAGGGCGCCACCCTGGCCTTCGCCCACGGCTTCAACATCCACTACAACCAGATCGAGCCGCGCCGCGACCTGGACGTGATCATGATCGCGCCCAAGGCGCCGGGCCACACCGTGCGCTCCGAGTTCGTCAAGGGCGGCGGTATCCCTGACCTGATCGCCATTCATCAGGATGCCTCCGGCACCGCCAAGGAGCTGGCGCTCTCCTATGCTGCCGGCGTCGGCGGTGGCCGCAGCGGCATCATCGAGACCACCTTCAAGGACGAGACCGAGACCGACCTGTTCGGTGAGCAGGCCGTGCTGTGCGGCGGTGCGGTCGAGCTGGTCAAGGCCGGTTTCGAGACCCTGACCGAGGCTGGTTACGCCCCGGAAATGGCCTACTTCGAGTGCCTGCATGAGCTCAAGCTGATCGTTGACCTGATGTACGAGGGCGGCATCGCCAACATGAACTACTCCATCTCCAACAACGCGGAGTATGGCGAGTACGTGACCGGCCCCGAGATCATCAACGAGCAGTCGCGTGCGGCGATGCGCAACGCACTCAAGCGCATCCAGACCGGCGAATACGCCAAGATGTTCATCAACGAAGGCAACAGTAACTATCCGTCGATGACCGCCCGTCGTCGCCTGAATGCCGAGCACGACATCGAACAGGTCGGTGCCAAGTTGCGCGGCATGATGCCGTGGATTGCCGCCAACCAACTGGTGGACAAGTCCAAGAACTGAGTCTCGGCTCGGCAGTACAATGCCAAGGGCGCGGATTTCCGCGCCCTTGGCATATCCGAAGGTATCCACTGCGCTATGCGCTTCGGTGACAGCGTGTAGAATGAAGGCATCGCCTTTGGGCGACCCCATTCTGGCAATGGACGAGACGAATGAGTCAGGATCCCCGTAATACCGAGCATGACCCACGTGATGAGAGTGCTGAGTCCGCCCCGGCCGAGCACGAACGCCTCCCCCCTGCCGAGGAAGACCTGGCCGCCGCTTTCGTTCGCGAAACGGAGGTTATCGAGGAATCCATTGAAGACGGCAAGAAGGTGAGGCGCAGGGGAATCTATCTGCTGCCCAATCTGTTCACGACATCGGCGCTGTTTGCCGGTTTCTTCTCCGTGGTGGCCGGTATCAATGGTGACTTCACTGCCGCCGCGGTGGCCATTTTCATCGCCATGGTGCTCGATGGCCTGGATGGGCGTGTCGCCCGCATGACCAATACCCAGAGTGCCTTTGGTGCCGAATACGATAGCCTTTCCGACATGGTCTCCTTCGGCGTGGCGCCGGCGCTGGTGGCCTTCACCTGGATCCTTCAGGACATCGGAAAGACCGGCTGGGTGGTGGCCTTCCTCTATGTGGCCTGTGCTGCCTTGCGCCTGGCGCGGTTCAACGTGCAGGTCGGCAGCGTCGACAAGAAGTGGTTCGTTGGCCTGCCTAGCCCGTCGGCTGCCGCCTTCGTGGCGGCAAGTGTATGGACCTTTCACAGCTTCGATGCCGATGCCGTTGGATTCAAAGTGCTGATGCTGCTGGTGGTGGCTGCCGCTGGCGTGCTGATGGTCAGTAATATCCGCTACTACAGCTTCAAGGAGATCGACCTCAAGGGGCCGGTTCCCTTCGTGGTGCTGCTGGCCATCGTGCTGGGTTTCGTGGTGATCTCGGTGGAGCCCTCGGTGATGCTGCTATTACTGTTCGGTGCCTATGTGGCATCCGGCCCGACTCAAGCGATAATGCGCAAGATGAAGCAGCCCCCTGCCACGGGCTGAAGTCCGGTTTCTCTCTGGCCTTTCGTTGCGACGCCCGCCCTGTGCGGGCGTCGCGCTGTGCGGGCGTCGCGCTGGAGGATCGGTGCAGCGCGCCGGCATGCTTGTCCACAGCTACTCGCCCGAAACCGCCTGTGGATAGGCGCTTCGGGCGGGCGGTGAAATTTTCCGACAAAAGTCCTTGCGGCCGCGGCCCCCAGCCCGTAAAGTACGCATCCGCTGCCGGCAACGGGCAAACGTTACCGGCGGT